>CAZNXK010000079.1:0-16245 GCA_964576835.1 uncultured Treponemataceae bacterium
CCGACATCGGCTGCCACACGCTCGGTTACCTTCCGCCGTACCAGATGGGCCGCGTCCTGTTGTCGATGGGCCACTCGACCTCGACGGCGGCGGGTCTTTCGGTATTCAACGACACGCGCCGCGCGGTCTGTTTCATAGGCGACTCCACCTTTTTCCACGCTGGGCTGCCTGGCATAGTCAACGCCGCGTACAACGGCCACCGCGTCCTTCTCGTCGTGATGCAGAACGGCACCACCGCGATGACCGGCCACCAGGACCATCCGGGTTCGGGCAGGAATTTTTCAGGCGACACGGGCAAGGTCTCCATACGCGCAGCTCTCGAGGGCCTGGGCGTAACCAACATCCGCGAGGTCGACGCCTACAAGCAGGCGGAGCTGACCGCGATGACAAAGGAAGCTTTGGAAGAACCCGGTTTCAAGGTTATAATCGCCACGCACGCCTGCATGCTCAAGTTCACCCGCGAGGCTAGGCGCAAGCCGGGCTGGAGCTCTCGCCGAGTCCGCATCGACCAGGATGCGTGCGAACGCATCCACGAATGCGTCGAGCGCTTCGCTTGCCCCACCTTCCAGCGCGCGGCCGACGGCACGGTCACGGTCAATCCCGACCTGTGCATAGGCGACGGCTCGTGCAGGCAGACCTGCCCCGCGGCCGCCATCGCGCCGGAAAAGAGCGGTACGTCCGAAAACCAGACAAGGAGCGCTACATGAGCGGGCACTTCGACATATACATGAGCGGCGTCGGCGGACAGGGCATAGGGCTCCTGGCAGAGATCCTTGCGAGGGCGGCCGACCATGCCGGGCTGGAAGTACACGGCTGCGATACCCACGGCCTGGCGCAGCGCGGCGGCATGGTTACGAGCCACTTAAGGCTCGGGGCGGTGCGCTCGCCCTTGGTGCCCGACGGCGAAGCTGACCTCGTCGTCTCGCTCGAGCGGACGGAAGCCCTGCGCGCCGCCATGACGATGCTGAAAGCTGGCGGCACGCTGGTCTGGTACGACGCCGCCTGGCAGGCCCTCGATGTCAGGACCGGGCAGCACCCTCCTGTCGAAGCCGCCGACGTGTCAGCGGCCGCCGGGGCGAAAGGCGCGGCAGCCTGGCGCGTGCTCGTCGACGACCTGCCTGATTCCCGCATGCAGAACGTCGCCGTGGTAGCCGAGATCCTGCGCCGCCGCCTCGTGCCCGGCCTCGGGCGCGCCCACGTCGAGGCTGCGATGGCCGACCTGATGGCCGGCTCGGGGCTGGCGGCCAACCTGGCACTGCTGCCCTGAATGCCGGCTGCAAAAATAAAAAAACGCGAGGCAGGACAAACCAGCCTCGCGTCGATTCAAGATTCGAATGAAATCCGGCTGACTACTTGTTGTAGTACAGGTTCGGCAGCCACGTCGAGATTATGGGGAATCTCATGAGTATCGCCAGACCCACGATCATCAGCAAGACGAATGGGACCACCGAGCGGTAGATGTCGGCAAGGGTAATTTCCTTGGGAGCCATCGCCTTCATGAGGAAAAGGTTGTAGCCGAAGGGCGGCGTCAGGTACGCTATCTGGCAGGTGACGGTATACAGGATGCCGTACCATATCGGGTCGAATCCCAGCTTGATCACCAGCGGGATGTACAGCGGGGCGACGATGATGAGCATCGCCGTATCGTCGAGGAACATTCCCATGATGATGTAGGACAACTGCATCATGATGATGACGCCCCATGGACCGAAACCATTGTTGAGGAACAGGTCGCGTATGGCGTTCACCGCGCCTAATCCGTCGAAAATCGAACCGAAGGCGAGAGCGGCGAGGATGACCCACATGAACATGCAGCTCACGCTCAGGGTTTCAACCAAGACCTCGGTCATTACTTTTTTGGTCAGGCGTTTCTTGAAAAGCGCTGCTATCGTGGTGACCACGGCGCCGACAGCCGAACTCTCGACCAGGTTCGTGATGCCCATGAAAAACAGGCCCGACATCATGAAGATGATGAACAGTGGAAGGAAACCGGCGCGTAGCAGCAGGAGCTTTTTCCCCAGCGGCATCGTGCGCTCTTCCTTGGGCATGACGGGCGCGAGTTTGGGATTTATCCAGCACCTGATCAGGATGTAGATGATGAACAGCCCCGCCAGGAGGAATCCCGGCATGAACCCGGCGAGCCAGAGCCGGCCGACCGGCTGCCTTGCTATCATGCCGTAGAGCACCAAAACGACGCTCGGCGGTATCATGATGCCCAGCGAACTGCCGGCCTGGATGACTCCGGTGACCATCCGCTTGTCGTATCCCCTCTTGAGCATCTCTGGCAGCGCGATGCTCGAGCCGACGGCCATGCCGGCCACGGAGAGGCCGTTGATCGCCGATACCACGCACATGAGAAGGATGGTGCCTATGGCCAGTCCGCCGGGGACCGGCCCCATCCAGACGTGGATGAGCTGGTACAGGTCATCCGCTATTCCGGACTTGGCGAACATGTAGCCGATGTAGATGAATATCGGAAGCGTCAGGAGCGGATACCATACCAGGAGCTTGAAGGCGGCCTGGAACGCCATGCCGACTCCGCCTACGCCCCAGAGCATCACGGAGAATATCGCCGCCACGCTGCCGATGACCGCGAAGATATGGCGGCCGGTGAGCAGCATGACGAGCATCGAGGAGAACATCAGCAGCGCCATTATCGCATAGCCGCTCATGACTTTTCCTCCACTCTGAGGTTCTCGCCCCTGATGTCGGCGATGTCCTTGATCAGCTCCGATATGACCTGCAGGAACATGAGAACAATGCCCGCTACCATGAAAAGCTTTATGGGCGTCACCTGCGGAGCCCACGCCGAGTACGTTACCTGTTTATACTTGATGGCGTACTGGATGCCCTGCACCCCGCCCCACAGGAGTATGACCATGTATATGAGGAGGGGGACGAACGTGATCACGTCCGCGATGGCCTTTCCTTTTTTCGACCACCTGCTGTAGAAGAGGTCCATCCTTACGTGACCGCCGACGAGCAGGGTAAATCCGCCGCCGAGCAGGTAATAGGCGGCCATGAAAAACTGCGTCAGTTCTACGGCCCAGATGTTCGGGCGGCCGAACACCGTCCTGGCAATCGTATCGTAGAGCAATATTCCCATCATGACGAATATCAGGTACATCACGACCTTGCCGACGAACCGGCTCGTCGCGTCGATGTATTTCACATACGTTTTTGCGGCCCTGATCATCGAATCCTCCTGGCGATGAGGCTGAAAATTAAACGATTCCCTACCCGGCTCCCGAAAGGAGCCGGATAGGGAATGCATGGCATTTCAACCAGTTTGACTGAAAAGCTCCTCTAGTACCTGTAAGGCGCCCCGGCCTTCTCCATGGTATCGATGTACTTCTTGAGGATTTCTACGACCTTCTTGGTTCTGGGGCTCTTCTTGGCTATCTCGTCCCAGTACTTGTAGGCGGCTTCCTCGACAACCTTCCACTCATTATCCGGTATCGTCGTCAGCTTCAGTTTTCCGCCGTTCACGCGGTAATTGGCCTCTCCGTACCAGTACCAGTGGAGCCTGAAGTAATGCGACTTGTCGATCGCCAGCTTGAACAGCGCCTGCAGGTGCGGGGGCACCTTGGCCCACGCGTCGGAGTTGACGAACCAGCCGCCCGACCACGCGCCGGAAATCGGGTTCGTCAGGTAATATTTCGTTACATCCGCCCAGCCGACGGTGTAATCCTCGGTGATGCCCGACCAGGCCACGCCGTCGAGCATGCCGGTCTGTATCGCCATCTCGACGTCCTGATACGGAAGCACCGTGGGCACTACGCCGAACTGCTGCATGAACTGGCCGCCGGTCGGGAACATGTACATCCGCAGGCCCTTGAGGTCGCTGATGTGGTTGATGGGTTTGGTGGTGGCGAAGTTGCACGGGTCCCAGCTTCCCTGGCTCAGCCAGGTGACGCCCTTGATCTCGTCATAGGCTTCTTTCCAGATCTCGTTGAGGCCGTACCAGTTCCACAGCACGTTGACGTCGAGTCCGTAGCGTGCCGCGAGCGGGAAATACGCCGCGAAAACCGATACGTCGACCGGCGACGCCATCGAGTCGTCATCGCTGACCACCGCGTCGATCGTGCCTTCCTGGACCGCGCGGAACAGCTCGCCCTGCGGCACCAGCTGGTCAGCGGTATACACGTCTATGATCATCTCGCCGTTGGCCGCGATGTTGAATTCATCGATCGCGTTTTTCACGACGAAATTGTTCAGGGCGGGTCCGGCGTACGACTGGAGCCTCCACCTGATCACGTCCGTTTTGGCTTGTCCTTCGGCAGAAGCAGCTTCGGGCTTTGCGCCGCAGGCGCTGAAAGCCAGAAGAGCCACAACCACAACTGTCACCATGACCTGGACTTTATGACGCTTCCATCCCATACCCTTTGTCACTGCTCCGGCTTTCATAAAGCCTCCTTGTGGTGTGAAACAAACTTTATACAGGTAGACCTGTACATCATCACTATAATTCACTTTGAATGGGCGTCAAGAAATATCCGCGATAATAATTGAAGGAAAAACCGTTTTCTTCAATAACCGGAAAATAATAGATATCATTTTTTTACAATGAGAGTATCCGGAAAATAATTACCGAAATATACTCACTTGATTAGTATATATTCCTGTTAAGTATTATAATCATGAACGCACTTACCATTATCGATTGACAGCTGATAACAGTGCGCTTATTCTTGAAAAACAAATTCAGCATCGGCTCGCGCTGTGTCCTTGCCATTTGCCTGGCTGTCGATAGGACGGACAGCCGGAAAAAAACAAGACGCGCGAGTCCACAACGATCGGGAAGGAATACCATGCCAGACAAGGAAAACGTAGTTACGCGTGGGGTCTTGGAACCGGGCGGAATCGGCGCGGCAGAGCCCCGCACCATCCGGATCCGCGTGAATGGCTCGTGGTGCAGCTTCAGGCTCGAATCCGACCTGACTACCGCAAGCACCCTATCGTATCTCCTCAGGGAGAAACTTGGCTTCACGGGGCTAAAGGTTTCCTGTGACGAAGGGGCCTGCGGCGCGTGCACCGTCATCAAGGACGGCAAGGCGGTGCTCTCGTGCATGGTGCTCGCCGTCGAAGCGGACGGGCACGACATCACCACCATAGAAGGCCTGCCCAAGGACGATCCTGTCGTCGAAGCCTTCGCCGAGCAATCCGAGCCTGGCTACGGAACCGCGATGCAGTGCGGCTATTGCACCCCGGGTTTCGTCATGACCACGAGGGCCCTCCTCGACGCCAACCCGACCCCGACGCTTGCCGAGGTCAAGGACGCCCTGTCCGGCAATCTCTGCCGCTGCGGCTGTTACGCCGGAATCGCCCAGGCCGCGCTGCGAGCGTCCGCCAAGATCGCGGCCAGAAGGAGCGCATCATGAGCGACGCATTCAAGCCGCGGGTATCCCGCAAGTTCATAGGGAAATACGGACCGAAGATAGACGGACCGGACAAGGCCAGCGGCAAGGCATTGTACGCCGACGACATGACGATCAAGTCGCGCTTCCCCGACATGCTCTACGCGAAGATACTCCGCAGTCCCTATCCCAACGCCAGAATCAGGAAATTCGACCTGACCAAGGCCAAAGCGCTGCCAGGAGTCGTCTCGATCATGACCTACGAGGATCCCGAGTTCAAGTCGCTCAAGCTGACCAACGCCGGCTGGACCGACTGCGTCGACACGGTAAGCTGGGACCGCATGATGTTCCAGTTCCGCGACAGGCGGGTGCTCGGCGAGTACGCAAGCTGGGTCGGCGACGAGATGGGCATAGCCGTGGCCGCCGAGACAGAGGAGATAGCCGACGAGGCCCTGAAACTCATCGACATAGAGTGGGAAATCTCGCCGTTCGTCCTCGACCCGATCGAGGCGATGGCGAAGGACGCGACGCTGGTCCACCCCGACATCCAGAAAACCAATGTCCTGGCGCCCGACCCCACGGGCGGACCGGACGTCTTCGAAAACAGGGGAGACGTCGACTCCGACTTCAAGAAGGCGGAGTTCGTGGTCGAGGGCGAGTCGACGTTCCACAACGCGACGCAATGCTCGATGGACAACTGGTGCTGCCTCATGCAATGGAAGTCCGACCAGCTGACGGTCTGGTCAAACCATTACGGCGCCGACCAGCTGCGCATGCACATCAAGGAAATGCTCGGGCTCCCGCTCCACAAGATCCGTGCCATTGCCTCGTACGTCGGCGGACAGTTCGGCCGCGGAGACACCGGAGACCAGCCCTTCTTCCTCGTCACGAGCCTCCTGGCGATGAGGACGGGCAGGCCGGTAAAATACAGGCACACCAGGCACCAGAGCTTCCTCAACACCAGGCAGCCGGCTATCTACAATTTCAAGGCCGGCGTGAAAAAAGACGGGACAATAACTTCCCTGTACTTCAAGTCCATCGGCAACGTCGGGGCGTACGCCGACCTCTCGATGTTCGCCCTCAAATTCGTGCCCAAGGAACTGGCGGAAGTATTCATGGCGCACATTCCCAACCTGCGGATGGAATCGTACGGCGTATACACGAACGTCATCCCGGGCTGCATGATGCGCGGCGTCGGGAATTCCCAGTTCAACCTCATCTTCGCGCACGTCATGGACGCGGTCGCCGAAAAAATAGGCATGGACCCGATAGACCTCTGCATCAAGAACTTCGCCCACGAATGGGAGAAACTCCCGAGCAAGAGCCTGGAGGTCGTCCTGCACGAAGGCGCAAGGCACCTCGGCTGGAAGGAAAAACGCCATCTTCCCGGAAAGGGACAAACCTACGACGGCGTCAAGAAACGCGGCGTCGGTTTCTCGTGCCATCCGTCATGGCACGCCGAGTGGCAGGAGAAGCGCCGGGGCAAGGTGCAGGTCAACCTGACGCTCAACCCCGATTGCACCGTGCTCCTGAACGCGGCCTCCATAGAGGTAGGCGGCGGCTCGAACACCTGCAACGTACTCGGGTGCGCCGAGGCGCTGAGCTTCCTCGCCATCCCGGTCGAGGACATACACTGGACCAGCCTCGTCGACACCAATGACGGCATCAAGGACTGCGTGCAGACCGACAGCGCCGTATCGTTCCTGCAGGCCGAGGTGATGATCGATTCCGCGAAGGAACTCAAGCAGAGGCTCCAGGAAGCGGGAGCGGACATCCTGAAAGTAAAGCCCGAGGATATCGACATAATCGACGGCAAGGTCATCGTCGCCTCGAACCCCAAGCTGAACTTGACAGTGAAGGAGATGCTGCACAAGGGCGACAACGCGCCTATAACCATCGCCAAGAGCCGGTCCCCCGATGTGGCCATGACGGGCGTCCCGTTCTTCGCCAATTTCGCGGAGGTCGAGGTCGACACGAGCACCGGCAAGGTGGACGTGAAGAAACTGGTGGTCGTCAACGACTGCGGCACCGTGATGTTCCCCTCGGGAGCGGAGTCCCAGCAGATCGGCGGACAGTGCATGGGCATGGGCGAGGCTCTCACCGAGGAGATAATCTACGACAAGGCCACCGGCGTGCCGCTCAACTTCAACTGGATAGACTACACGGTTCCAACCATGGCGGACATGCCGGACATAGATCCCGTGCTGCTGGAGGTATGGAAAGGCACCGGTGAATACGGAGCCTGCGGCATAGGCGAGGGCACGGTGTCGTGCACGCCGGGAGCCATCCTCAACGCCATCTACAACGCCATCGGGGTCAGGGTGAACGACATCCCGATAAAGCCGGAAAAAATTCTCAAAGCCCTGGGAAAGGACTAAGGGTACAACCATGGGAATGCGAAAATTCGAACATATCGCCGCAACGTCGCTGAGCGACGCGGCAACCCAGCTGGGCGCCTATCGCAAGAGGGCCGTCGCGGTCGCCGGCGGAACGGACATCCTCGGGATACTCAAGGACGAAGTGCACCCGGTGTATCCGCAAGTGCTCGTCGACCTCAAGAACATCGAGGGCCTGGATTTCATACGCGAGGAATCAAGCGGCATGACGATAGGATCGATGACAACCCTGTCCGATATTGCCGCGAGCAAGGCAGTGAAAAATTCAATACCCCTACTGGCCGAGGCGGCGCATGCGGTCGCGTCGCCCCAGCTCCGGAATATGGGAACCATCGGTGGCAACATCTGCCAGGAGCCGCGGTGCTGGTACTACCGGAATTACGACAACACCTTCCATTGCCTGCGCAAGGGGGGCGACAAGTGCCCCGCCCTGACCGGCGAGAACCGCTTCCATTCGATATTCGGCTCCATGCGGGTCGGTTCGCCTGGCTGCAGCTCTGGATGTCCCGACAATATCGACATCCCGCGCTACATGGAAAAGATACGCGAGGGCAAGATCGAGGAAGCCGGCCGGATCATCCTGGAAAACAACCCGATGCCGGCCGTCACCGGCCGCGTCTGCCCGCACTTCTGCGAGCAGGGCTGCAACCGTACCGACCAGGACAGCGCCGTATCGATCAGGGCCGTCGAACGCCGCGTCGGCGACTACGTCCTCGAGAACGCCAAGGCGTACAAGAAAGCGCCGGTCAAGGATAACGGCAAGAAAGTAGCCATAATCGGCGGAGGGCCGGCCGGCCTTTCCTGCGCTTATTTCCTCAGGCTTCAGGGCTTCGGCGTCGTGATTTATGACAAGCAGCCCAAGCTCGGCGGCATGCTCCGCTACGGCATTCCGGATTTCAGGCTTTCCCAGGGCGTCCTGGACAAGGAAATCGAATTCCTGCTGTCGCACGGCATGGTCGCCAAGACCGGGCAGCGGCTCGGCAAGGACTTTACGCTCGACGGCCTCAAGAAAGAGGGCTTCGACGCCATCTTCCTCGCGATGGGCTCATGGGTCGCCAAGGGCATGGGCATAGAGAACGAAACCCATACCAACATCGTTCCGGGCATATCGTTCCTCGAAGGCGTCAAATGGAACGGGCCGCCCGTACTCAAGGGCGTGGTCGCGGTCGTAGGCGGCGGCAACACCGCCATCGACGCCGCCAGGACTGCATCGCGCTGCGGCGCGCAGAAGGTCGTGCTCCTGTACCGCCGCACGCGGGCCGAGATGCCGGCCGAGGACGAGGAGATAGAGGACGCGATAAAGGAAGGCATCGAGCTGCAGTTCCTGGTCGCGCCGAAGAAGGCCGTGCTCGACGGCAAGAACCTCGTCGGACTCGAGTGCGCCAGGATGAAGCTAGGCGACGCCGACGCCTCAGGCAGGCCGCGCCCCGTCGAGATAAAGGGCAGCGAATTCATCTTCAAGGCGGATTGGGTGATCTCCGCCATCGGCCAGGACCAGAACCTCCTGGGCCTCGAGAACAAGTCGTACGGCGCTATCAAGCTCACCAAGGGCAACGGCATCGTGGCCGACGAGGAAACCTTCCAGACGAGCGTGACCGGCGTATTCGCGGGCGGCGACGTGGTGACCGGACCGGCGACCGCGGTGGAAGCCCTGGCGGCCGGCAGGAAATCGGCGCGCACGATAGCCGCGTACCTCACGGGCAAGAAACCCGAATCGTCGGGCGTCGGCGTCGCGAAGGAAACGCTGCGCGGCATCAACAACGACGCGCTCAAGACTTCAGAGCGCGCCAGCGTCGTCGAGGTTGCGCCGGGCAATCGCAGCATGGAGTGCGAGGATTATGTGACGCTCGAGGATGGCAAGGTAAGCATGGAAGCCCACCGTTGTCTCGACTGCAGTTGCGTTGCCGTCAATGCCTCGGATATCGCGCCGGCGCTGGTAGCGCTCGGAGCCATCATCAAGACGAACAAGCGGATGCTGGCGGCCGAGGATTTCTACACCGTCGGCATCATGACCACCACGGTGCTCGAAATCGGCGAGTTGGTCAAAGAGATTTTCATTCCGGCCCCGAAGCCGGGAACGAAATTCAGTTTCCAGAAATTCAGGATACGCAACTCGATCGATTTCCCGATCGTCAGCGTCGCGTCGGCCCTTACCTTCGACGGAGAGCGGATCAAGGACGCCAGGCTTGTTTTCGGCGCCGTGGCTCCAGTTCCGCTGCGCGCGGTCAACGTCGAGGAGGCGCTGATCGGCAAGCAGGCGAGCGAGGAGACCGCCGCGGCTGCCGGAGCGGTAGCGGCCAGGCAGGTGTTTCCGCTGGAAAGGAACCGTTACAAGGTACAGATCTTGAAGGGACTCATCCGGAAAGCGATCATGGCAGAAAAGTAAGCAGTCAAAGAGAGAAATGCGCCTCCTGTCCGCCGTCATGGCGGGCAGGAGGCGTTGCATTTTCAACCCGGCAGTATCCGGGCTCCAGTGGTCATGGATGGGGCAGACGGAAACGCTCACGGGGGTTACAATGGGCCGGCGTCGCAAGGAGGCAGTCGTGGCGTTTCCACTCCCCAAAACCGGAAAAGACTACATAGAGCGTGGTTTCCGCCGCTGCGGCGACTATGGCATAGAACCCGATCGTGTATTCTCCAGCTGCATCCTGAGTGGTTCGGACCTGGCCGAACGCCTTTCTGCCAGACGCGAACTCATCATCACCGCGGAACCTTTCGTCAGCCAGCTATGCGACTTCCTCAAGGGCTCGGGCTTTTTCGCCATCCTCACCGACGAGGAAGGCTGCATCCTGTCGGTGATAGGCGACAACGCCATACTCGAAGACGCCTTCAAGCTGCGCATGGTACCCGGAGCCTTCATGAACGAAAGCTGCATAGGCACCAATGCCATGGGTACCGCCCTTGCCGAAGGACGCCCGGTCCAGGTCTCAGGCGAGGAACACTTCATTCGGGCTTACCACCGCTGGACCTGTTCCGGCGCTCCGATACGCGATCCCGGAGGCAAGGTCATAGGTTCGCTTGACCTGACAGGCAGCAAGGACAGCGTGCACCTCCATACCCTGGGCATGGTCGTGGCGGCGGTCCATGCGATCGAGCAGACGATAGCCCTGAACGCCCGCAACGCGGCGATGATTCGACAGGGCCGCTTCATCGAAACCCTCGTCAATTCCATAACGGCGGGCATAGCCTCGGCCGATCTGGAAGGCAATGTGATGTCGGTGAACAGCCACGCACTTGAAATGTTCGGGTACTCGCGGGAGGAGTTCGAGCGGCTGGGACTGACCGGCATCCTGCCCCGCTGGTCCGAGATACGGGCGCTGGTGCTGTCGGGCGGCGAGGTGATGAACGAGGACGTGCTGGTGAACGCCAGCGCGAACAAGCTGTACTTCAACCTCGGGACCTACCCCATCATCGGGGACGCAGGCAGCCCGAGCGCCTTGATACTGGTGTTCAAGGACGTCAAGAAGGTTCGCAAGCACGCGAACGAGATATTGGGCTGCCGCGCCCTCTATACCTTCGACAAGATTTACGGCGTGTCTGCGAGGTTGCGCGACGCGGTGGACTTCGCGCGGCAGATCGCCGACTCGCGCTCCACCGTCCTCCTGAGCGGCGAAACCGGCACAGGCAAGGAAATATTCGCGCAATCCATTCACAATGCGAGTTCGCGCCGCGATGAAGCCTTTGTCGTCGTCAACTGCGGCGCCATACCCCGCACGCTCATCGAGTCAGAGCTTTTCGGCTACGTGGACGGCGCCTTCACCGGAGCCAAGCGGGGCGGTCAGGCCGGAAAATTCGAGATTGCCGACGGCGGCACTATCTTCCTCGACGAAATCGGGGAAATGCCCATGGACATGCAGACGAGACTGCTCCGCGTGATCGAAGAAAGCACCGTCATGCGGATCGGGGACAGCCGGCAGATACCTGTCGACGTCCGCATCATCGCCGCCAGCAACAAGGAACTCCTCGAGGAAGTGGAGCGGGGCAACTTCCGGCAGGACCTGTTCTACCGACTCAACGTGCTGCCCATACGCCTGCCCGCTCTCCGGGAACGAACGGAGGACATACCCGTGCTGGTGAAACTGTACATGGGCAAGCTTTCCAAAAAGCTCAACAAGAAGCCGGTTGCCATAAGCGGGGAATACATGGATGCGCTCATGGCGCTGCCCTGGCCTGGCAATATCCGCGAGCTGGAAAACATGCTCGAACTCATCATCAATACGGAGAGGCTTCCGCCTCTCGGCCATGCAGCCTCCGGCGCTGCTCAGACTGCCACCCGGATACCGGTCGCACAGGCTCGCGCGACCGAGGCCGCCTCGCTCAAGGACGCGGAGGCCGATCACATACGGAACATCCTTCACGGCGTGGACAACAACGTATCCAACGCGGCGAAGCAACTTGGCATAGGGCGCAACACGCTCTACCGCAAGATGAGACAGTATCGCATAGACTGTTCCAATTATTGAACAAGTTCCATTCTGGAACAACGAGAACCCCGTCGACTGTTCCATATTGGAACCTGCGCCCGCTTGTTTGTTTTGTTCAGACTGATACGTCTCTCTGTATCTCGCGGCCGATGCCAATGTCATGCGAATTTCGCACCCGTTGCTACCCGCTAAATTTGGCATGATTCCTGCATAATAGATGAGCAGAATCTCATCCCGTGGAGGAATAATGGATACCATCATCCGCATCGACGTCGGCGCAGCCGCCGGACCGCGCGTCACCACAGAACCTGCCGGAGCCTATGCCGGCATGGGCGGCAGGGCGCTGACATCTACCCTCGTCGCCCGCGAAGTGCCGCCGCTATGCCACGCGCTCGGCCCGGAAAACAAGCTTGTCATAGCCCCGGGCCTCCTGTCGGGAACGGCGGCGGGCAACTCGGGCCGCCTGTCGATAGGCTGCAAGAGCCCGCTCACCGGCGGCATCAAGGAATCCAACGCGGGCGGCCAGGCAGCCCAGGTACTCGCCCGGCTGGGCTACGCCGCGATAGTCCTCGAGGGAGCGCCGGCGTCGGCGGGCACCTGGCTCGTCATCATCAACAAGGATGGCGTCAAGGTCGAAGCTGCCCCGACACTCAAGGGCCTGGGCAATTACGACACCGTCGATGTGCTTAAAAAACGCTTTGGCGACAAGGTTGCCTGCATTTCAATAGGCCCGGCGGGCGAGATGCGTATGGCGGCGGCTTCGATAGCCTGCACCGACATGGAAATGCATCCGACCCGACATGCCGGCCGAGGCGGCGTCGGCGCGGTCATGGGCTCCAAGTGCATCAAGGCCATCGTCATCGACGATGCCGGAGTAAAGACCCGCGAACCCAAGGACCCCGACAAGTTCAAGGCAGCCAACAAGGTATGGGTAGAGGGCCTCAAGAAACATCCCGTCACAGGCAGCGGGCTTCCCGCGTACGGCACCAGCGTACTCGTCAACATCATCAACGAGGCCGGAGGATTCCCGGTCAACAACTTCAAGACCGGGCAGTTTCCCGCAGCATCCAAGATTTCCGGCGAGAGTTTCGCCGCGATCGAGACCGAGCGCGGCGGCCTGGCTACCCACGGATGCCACCGAGGCTGCGTCATACAGTGCTCCGGCATCTACAACGACGCCAAGGGCAACTACCTGACCAAGCAGCCCGAGTACGAAACAGTCTGGGCCCATGGTGCCAACTGCGGCATCGACGACATGGATACCATCGCGATGCTCGACCGTCTCGATGACGACTTTGGTCTCGATACGATCGAGATGGGCGCGACGGTCAGCATCGCCATGGACGCGGGCATCGTCAAGTACGGCGACAAACAGGGCGCAATAGACCTGATAAAGGAAGTCGGCAAGGGCACGCCGCTGGGCCGCATCATCGGCGCTGGCGCGGCCGTCGCCGCCAAAACCTTCGGCCTCGAGCGCGCTCCGGTCGTCAAGGGCCAGGCAATGCCCGCCTACGATCCCCGCGCCATCATGGGCATTGGCGTAACCTACGCCACCTCGCCGATGGGCGCTGACCATACCGCCGGCTATGCCATCACGACCAACATCCTCAAGGTCGGCGGCTACGTCGACCCGCTCAAGCCCGAGGGGCAGATAGAACTGTCGCGCAACCTCCAGATCGCCACGGCCGCGATCGACTCCACCGGCATGTGCCTCTTCATCGCCTTCGCCGTGCTCGACCAGCCCGAAACCTTCCAGGCCTTCATCGACCTTATCAACGCCTTCCACGGCCTGTCGCTGACAGGCGACGACGTGACGGCTCTGGGCAAGTCGATACTCAAGACCGAGCGCGACTTCAACGCCGCGGCGGGCTTCACCAAGGAAATGGACAGGCTTCCTGCCTACTTCAAGCGCGAGGCGGTGGCGCCGCACAACGTCACCTTCACGGTCAAGGACGAGGACCTGGACAAGGTATTCAATTGGTGATCAATAGATGAAAACAGTGGACGCCCGGCTCGACGCGGGCGACCCCGCCTGGGACAGGCTCATGGGCCTGCTCCAGGCGGGTTTCGCCGTCGACTCCCCCGCGGGGCTCAGCCTCCGCGACTTCATGCGCCGCACGCTTCGCTTCCCCGACGATTACATCGAGGGATCGGTATCGACGGTATTCCTGGATTCCAAACCGGTGGATGACATCGACGCGGCCGGGGTCGCCGAGGGCAGCCTCGTAGCCCTGTCGGCCGCTATGCCGGGCCTCGTCGGCGCAGTGATGCGCAGGAACAGCCCCTATGCGTCATTCCGCGAAGCCATAAGCTGGGGTCCTGATGGCCATACCGGGTCGAGCATCGGCGATTCATGCACCGTCAGGGTCAAGCTCTTCAACTCGGTGATGCGCGAACGCGGTCCGGATATAACATCGCGCGGAATCATCGTCCGGGCCGCCGAGGCCGCCATCGTCGCAGGCAATGGGTCAGGAGCGCCGGGCAATCACCTGGCGGCGTACGACGAACCCGTGCTCCTGCGAATCAACGCGCCGCTGGGAACCGCTCGATGATGGTGACGGTCAAGCTCTTCGCATCGCTCCGCGCTGGCCGCTTCGACGGCGCAGTATTCGAACTTCCGGACGGCGCCGTCATCGGGACGGCGCTCGCGGCCGCCGGGGTCAGCGAGCGTGAGGCGGCGGTCATATTCCTCAACGCCCGACATTCGCTCCCCCCAACGGCGCTTGCCGACGGAGACCTCGTAGCCGTCTTTCCACTGGTCGGCGGCGGCTGAACTATGACATGCACTTGAAAAGCCCCATGCACCAGAGGCAAACGGCGCATGGCTCGCGGTTGATGTGGCAGTCCTGCTCGAAGTCATCGAGCTGGACGTAGTCGCAGAGCGCCAGGTTGCAGTTGAGGCAGAACGGGTACTCGTAGCGGATGACATTCCGCCTGAACGACGCAAAATCGGGGTCGTTCCATATGGCGATGATGTCCCGGTCGACGAGCGAGCCGAAACTCCTGGGCGCAACGCGCTTCTCCCAGCCACCTGAATAGCAGGCGTAGCGGTGCCAGAGGAAATAGCACGGATGCACGTCGCCCGAGCGGGAGACGAAAGCCGTACCTCCTTCGACGAACTCGCACGAGCGTGCGCTCCGCGGGACGATCTCCGGAAGTTCGAGTTCGATGCCGAGTCCGGAGGCGACGGACCTGGCTTCCGCGAATACCGAGCCGCTCCGTTCCTGAAGACCAAGATCCACCGACAGGAGTCGAGCCACGTTGATCGTAACGCCACGCTCTATCGCCTCCGCCTGCATCTCGCCGACGAGGCGGACCAGGGTCTCGTCCTCGGGCTGTTTGGCGTAGCGCATGTAGACGCCCGCATAGTGCTGCAAGTCGAGTCCGAGCGCGGCCGCCTTCTTTTCGTACTCGCGCCTTATTTCGATGGCGACATCGAGATTGGCGTCCCATGCCGCGTAGGCCATCGCGTCGTCGCCGTAGGGAAACAGGTGGCTGACGATGACGTAGTCGACGCCTTTGCCTGCCGCCCAGCGAACGAGCCCCGGGAGCTCCTCGAGGTTTTTCCTCATCGCGACGAACTCGACGCCTATCCTGAAACCGGGGCGTCCCAGTCCGGTGCGCGCGGCTGTCAGCGCATCGATGGCGCCGACAGCCGCATCGCTCGAGCCACCGGCTCGGATGTCGCCAAAAAGCGCCGCATCGAGGGCATCGACCGATACGCAGGCGCTGTCAAGGCCGGCCGCCAGAAGCGAGCGCGCCCGCTCTGGGCTCATGAGGTGTCCGTTGGTCTGAAAGCCTATGGAAGCGGCGCTCGGCATGGCTGCGCGGGCGCTGCGGATAAACCCTTCGAGCCCCGGGTGGAGAAGCGGCTCCCCTATCCCGTTGAGGACGAGCGACTCGAGCGTCGGGAAGGCCCCTGAAAGCGCGTCGAAGAGCGCCGCGTCGAGGTCGCCATCATCGCAGGCTGCGCCGGGACTCTGCTTCGGGCAATGCGCGCAGGAGAGGTTGCACCTGGTCGTCGTCTCGACCACCAGGCGCGACGGATACAGAAGGAGCGCGCGTGAA
>CAZNXK010000080.1:0-15675 GCA_964576835.1 uncultured Treponemataceae bacterium
TCGCGGCCGTTGATGCCTTCGATGGCGGCGCGAGCCTCGGCGTCAGAACCCATCTCGACGAAGCAGAAGCCCTTGGACTGGCCGGAGTCACGATCGGTGATGATCTTGACGGAATCGACCTGGCCGTAGGCGGCGAAGAGATCGCGGAGCGCGGTCTCGTAGGTGTTGTAGCTGAGGTTTCCGACGTAAATTTTCTTGCCCATGGTAATTTCCTCTTCTCGGTGGCTGTGCCCCGAGCCTTGATAGTACGCTTATCCAGGATAAGCGATTGTGGGGAGTTCAGGACCACCGGGCGTAAATCTTTTCGTCGTCCGAAGATGAGCATTGCCGCTTCTGCGCCTGATACCGAAGTACCCGACTCGAACCGACAGCGATCATCCCCAGGAAAGGGCGTTACATCGATGTCTAGATAGACTCTCTCGTACACGAGTATACACTATCCTCTGGATCTTGTTTAGTGGCAAAAGCGATTTATGAACCGATATTCGCTCTTTTTTTCAATTTTCTTGCGGGAATGCCATGATTTCCATATTCTTTAAGACCGTGCAGTTCTGAAACACCGTCAATTGTCACGCCGAGGGAGGCACCCGAGATGGCCAGCGATACGCCAATGGAGCTGAAGGGACAATCGATATACCAGGTATTTGTCAGGAACTGGTCGGCCGAAGGGACTTTCGACGCGGCCATGCCTGCGCTCGATGCGGCGAGGCGCCTGGGCTTCGACATCGTTTGCCTGACGCCCATCCACCCCATCGGCAAGCTCTCGCGCAAGGGCAGACTGGGCAGTCCATACGCGATAGCCGACTACCGGGCCACCGATCCGGAGCTCGGGGGAGAAGCGGGCTTCAGGCGCTTCGTCGATACGGCGCACGGGAAAGGGCTCCGTATCATCATCGACGTGGTGTACAACCACACGAGTCCCGACTCGGTGCTTGTCCGCGACCACCCCGAGTGGTTCTGGAAGGGATCGGCCGGTAAACCGGCACCGCGACACCCCGAATGGTCGGACGTCGTCGACCTTGACTATTCCAGCCGCGCTTTGTGGGACTACCAGATCGAAACCCTGGAAGACTGGGCCCGTTTCGGAGCGGACGGCTTCCGATGCGACGTCGCCAGCCTGGTGCCGGTCCCGTTCTGGGTCGAGGCCCGGAGACGACTCTCCGCCATCAAACCCTGTCTCTGGCTAGCTGAAAGCGTCCACAAGGAATTCGTCGCAGCTGTCCGTTCGAAGGGCTTCTACGCTGCCTGCGACGCCGAGCTCCACGAGGCCTTCGACCTGAGTTACGACTACGACGGCCGCACCGAGCTCGAGGCGGCCTGGGCAGGCACCGCGAAGCTGTCAGCATACCTCCACCACCTGTCTCTGCAGGAAAGCATGTTGCCGGCGACCGCCATCAAGGCGCGGTTCCTTGAAAACCATGACCAGTCCCGGGCCGCCAGTCATTTCGGCCATGGCGCACGGCTGCGGGCCTGGACGGCGTTCGCGATGCTGCTCCCTGGCACGTTTTTCGCCTACATGGGCCAGGAGCGCGCCATAGCCCATAGGCCAAGCCTCTTCGACAAGGACGCCGTCGACTGGACTTCGGGTGTCAAGGGCTTCGAGTCGTGGTTCGGCGCCGCGCACATGGCGACGAAGGCCGTGCGGGCGCGGGAACCGCTGTTCGCCGCTCGGGAGATGGCTTCAGGCGTGGTCCTCGTCGAGCGCTCCGGCGGCCCGAAACCGGTCGCCGCCATCCTCAACCTGGACGGACGCTCGGGAAATGTAACGCTCCCCTGGACTGTCGCAGGACGGGACATCATCACCGGCGCGGACTGCGCGTTCGAAGGGACTATGGAGCTGGCCGACGAGCCCGTCGTTGTCGAATTGGAGGGGCGCTGAACTGGCTCCTGAGCGGGCATTCAGGCTTCCAGACCACTTGAGGCTCCGGCCGCTTGGGGCTACGCTATGCTCATGTTCCACCCAGAAGAAGTCATTTTCGCCCCGACCGGGCGCTGCAATCTGACTTGCGCCCATTGCCATGTCACCCGTGGCCAGGACGAGCTGCCGGTATCAGACGCCACTGCCTTTCTCGATACCTGCGCAGACGCCGGCATAGAGCGGGTCGGCTTCTCTGGCGGAGAACCCTTCCTGCGGCTGGATTTCCTGGTCGCCGTGACGAAGGCCGCCGTCGCCCGCGGGCTGTTCTTCGACAGGCTGATGACCAACGGCGACTGGTGGGCGGATGAGCGGGAGCTCGAAGCCGGGCTTTGCGCCGTATTCGATGCGGGTTTCGACGGGGTCATCGGCTTGAGCTGGGACGCCTACCACGGCCAGGCTCCTGCCCGGGTGCGGTCCTTCATCGATGCCGCGGCAACTGTCTGGGGACGCAAGGACGCCGTCGAGATACTGTCCGTCCGTTCGCCCGACGACCTCTCCTTCCTGCGCGACCTCGAAGGAGTCGCGCGGGCACTTGGCGGTCGGGTGGAGAAGCTGGCGGGCGAACCGGCGCGGATAGTCGACGATATTTTCAGCTCGCGGTCCGAATCCGATCCCGATGACGGCGCGGGACTCAATATCCAGGTGCAGCGATTTCCGCGCTCGCGGTCCGCGGCGGAAGGAGTCCAGGGCAAGGCCGATGCCTGGGGCGACGCCTCCTGGTTCGTCGACGACCTCTGCGCCGGCCCGGGCAATGTCTTCTATGTCCATCCCGACGGCTCGGTGGCGCCGTGTTGCGGCTTCGCCAACGAAAGCGCGGCCCTGAAACTGGGCACGGTGCGCGACTCGTACGACAGGCTTATGGAGAACGCTCAGGCGAACGCGCAGGTCCGCGCCTGCTTCGATGAAGGCCTTGGCTCCGTCAGAAAGCGGCTGGAAGCGGCGGGGATACGTTTCCCCGGCAAGACCCGCGACATATGCTTCTTCTGCGACCGGCTCTGCAACACGCCAGGCGATACGCGACCGGCGTAGCGGCCATCTTCGGGGAGACCCGGAGCGCCATCACCGCGATGACCCTGTCGCACTAGTGCCGCTCAGCGCGGCATCGATGATGCCGAGGGCGAAGTCCACGTCGGCCTCGGTTATGACCAGGGGCGGCTGGAACGCCAGCACGTTGCGGTACAGGCCGTTTTTGCCGACTATCAGACCCCTGTCCTTGGCAGCCTCGAGCACGATGTCCGTGCCTTCCGGGTCAGGACTGCCGTCTGGTTTGCGGAGTTCAGCCCCGAGCATCAGGCCCCGGCCGCGGACATCGACCAGGCGCGGGTGTCTGGCCGCAAGTTCCCGCAGCCCGGATTCCAGCCTTGCGCCGAGCCTGGCGGCTCGTTCGACAAGTCCTTCGGAGGCGATGCAGTCGAGGGTCGCCAGGGCCGCGATGGCCGAGACGGGGTTCCCGCCGAGGGTCGACGCCGAGGGTCGCGTGAATGAAGAGGCGACGGATTCGGTCGCGCAGTACGCGGCTATGGGCGTGCCGTTTCCCAGTGCCTTGGCTACGGTGACGATGTCGGGTTCGACGCCCGAGCTCCCGACGGCGAACATCGAACCCGCGCGGCCGAAGCCCGTCTGCACCTCGTCGGCGACCAGGAGTACGCCATACCTGGTGGCAAGCCGGCGCAGTTCGATGAGGTACGCGTCGGGGAGAGGCACGATGCCGCCGTTGCCCTGTATCGGTTCGACGATGAGGGCCGCGGCGTCGCCTGAGGCCATGGCCCTCCCGATGGCTGCAATCGATCTGGAGCAAGACTCCTCGGTGACCCGGCCGGTCGATCCATCATAGACGCCAGGCAACACGGTGGCGTCAGGTCCCGGCTCTCCCATGGCTGGCAGGAAGGGGTCGGTGCGCCACATGGGAAGGCCCGTGGTCGCCATGCCCAGGAAAGTGCGCCCGTGGAGCCCGCCCTCAATGGAAAGCAGCCGTCGCCTGCCGGTATGGAGACGGGCCGCGAGGAATGCTCCTTCGTTGGCTTCAGAGCCGGAGTTGCAGAAGAAGCTGCGCGAGACGCCGCCAGGCATGATCGCGGCGAGCCGCTCGGCCAGCTCGACGACCGGAGCGGTCAGGTAGATGCTCGACAGGTGCTGGAGCCTGGCCATCTGGGCCGCGGTGGCCTGGACGATGGCCGGGTTGCAGTGGCCGCAACTGTTGACCGAGACGCCAGAAAAGAAATCCAGGTAGCGCCTGCCGTCCGAGTCCCACAGGTGCTGCATGAGGCCACGGACGAAGTGCGGAGGGCGGTCGTAGAAATGCTTCGAGCAGGGCACCATCCAGCGGGCCTTGGCTGCCAGCAACCTGGCGGGATCCGCGTCACGGAGTGCCATGTCGTCGTTCATCGACGCTCGTCCTCGGCACCTGTTCCAAGCGCGCCCGACCGAAGGGCGCCCGACCGAAGGGAGCTGAACCAGGATCCCTCGATCTCCTCGGGCATCGCGACGCTCGCCGGATCAGCGCCGTCGAGCACCGCGCGCCAGGCCGAGCACAGCGAGCGGACCGTCGGCGCGTCGTAGAGCGCGCAATCGATCCTGAACCGGGCCACCCCGAGTTCGACCAGAGCCGGGGCAAGTGGCAGGAGGCCGATGGCCTTGGTCGGCAGCAGGTGATACTTGTCCCTGGAGTCGCGGACGACGGGGTGGGGGCTTCCGCGCTCGTCAATCATGATGATGATGCCATCGCCGAAGGCAAGCGCCCGGTCGCGGGCGACGCTGTCCGCTGAGCCAGCCGGTTCCGGTGGCGGCAGGTTGGCAACGTAGGAGGCCAGGTCGAGGCCGATGTACATGGCCGTGGGTCTGCCGTGGGCGACGAGCTCCACGGGAACGGGGCTTCCGGCGACCAGGGCCGCGAGGTCGGCCGCTCCCGCCTCGATCGATGCGCAGACAGACGACAAGCCCCGGCCGGCCCAGGCCGCGGCCGCGGCCCGGTTGAGGACGTTGAGCGAAGAGTCGCCCGACAGCCTCGGGGCCAAGGCCCGGAACGCATCGTCGGAACCGAGTTGCGTGATGTACAACTCGTCGAAAAGCCCGGCCCGTTCCCGCAGTGCCTGCTCCCATGCGCTGTAGTCGTCGTCCTCGAGCATGCGCGGCAGCGCCAGACAGACGATCTTGCCCGGATGCCGTCGCCGCAGGCTTTCGAGGTCGGAGACTGGAACGAAGGGCTCGGTCGCGACAGAACCGGTCACCGGCACGAGGGGTTCGCCGGAGATGATGGCCACGTCGGCCCCGGCCTCGAAGGCGGCCCCGGCGAGTGCCGTGCCGTCAACGCGCACCGCGAGTCGTGGCCGGCTCCGCCCGCCGGACGGTGCGGAACGCGGGCGAGCTGCGCCCGAACGCAAGGTGGTCGAAACGAGAGCCGCATCTGCCGCGGTGGCTCCGGGCTCCCCGGCGGCCCGGCTGAATACCTTGCCCGAGCTGTAGAATTTGCCGGTGCCTTCCCATCGCTTGTTGAGCATCGATGATCCGGGTCTGCCGTACGCGAAGGCGGTGGTGAAATCCCGCATCCTGTTGGCGAACAGCTCTTCGTAACCGGCGCGGGGATCATACGCCGTCTGCGGCGGGGCGTCTGGCGGTGCCTTGCCGGTGGCCTCGATTGGGGCGATGCCGCTTGCGGCGACGAGCCTGTCGAGCGAGGCGGCGTAGGCGGAAATGACTGGCCGCAGGTAGTCCGCGCCGCGCATCCTGCCTTCCAGCTTGAATGACGATATGCCGGAATCGGCCGCCGCCTGGAGGTCCAGGTAGAGGCACATGTCCCGCACGGCCAGCGGAAAGCCGCTGCCGTAGAGCCGCCCGCCCATTGTAGCCCGGAACGGCCAGCGGCACGGCTTCATGCAGAGGCCGCGGTTGCTCGACAGCCCAAAAAGCATGCCCGAGTACAGGCACTGCGAGCCATGGGCCGCGCAGAGGTCGCCGTGGGCAAAATATTCCAGTTCAATGCCGCTGGCCTCGCCGAGGCGCCGGCAATCGGCCAGGCTCGATTCCCGGGACATGACGACGCGTGAAAAGCCAAGGGCGGCCAGCGCCAGGATGCCGGGCAGGTCATGGGCGTTCATCATCACCGACGCGTGCATGGCCAGCCCCAGTTTTCGCTCCGCGACGAGGGCTGGTATGGCCATGTCCTGCACCAGTATCGCGTCCGGCCTGACATCCCGGGCCAGGAATTCGAGGAAGCCGGGGGCGGCAGCCAGATCATCGTCGCCCATCAGCTTGTTGACCGTGACATAAAGTCTGAATCCATGGCCCCGGCACAGGTCGCCCGCGGCGACGAGCTCGGCGTCGGTAAAATTGAAGTCACGACGGTGGAGCCTCATATTGAGGCTCTTGCCGCCGACATAGAAGGCGTCGGCCCCGGAATCCGACAGGGATTCGAGTATCGCCATTGTTCCCGCAGGCGCCAGCAGCTCGAGCGTCCTTCCCTTGTAGGATCTATGCATCATTCTCCTCACGTTCTGTACGAGTGCCACGGGCACAGCAGTCGCTCCGCCGCGTCTACCGCGGCGAACAGGCCCAGGCCAAGGAGGCTCAGGGCGATGATTGCCGCGTACATTTCCGCGTAGGCGACACGCGACCACGAGTCGACTATCAGGAATCCGAGGCCAGTATCGGTCGCGAACGTCTCCGCGAGGAAAAGCACGGCGACCGCCGTGCCCAGGCTGACGCGGAGCGACGTCAGGAGGTCGGGGAGAGCCGCGGGTACGACGACAAGCGCGGCCAGTTCCAGTTTGGACGCGCCCAGGGAGCGTACCGAATCGATAAGCTGGCGCGGCACCCGTCTGGCAGAGTCCCGCGCCGACACCAGTATCTGGCTGAAGACGATGAGCCCCACGAGAAATATCTTGGAAGCTTCGCCGAGTCCGAAGACCAGGAGGATGATGGGCAGGAAGGCCGCTTTGGGCAGCGGGTGGAGGATGTATACGAGCGGTGAAACGACGGCGTCGAGCCTGTGGGAACGACCCGCGGCAAGTCCGAGCGCGGCGGCGGGTACGAAGCTCGCGGCGAGCGCCCACATTACGCGGCTGGCGCTGGCTCCGGCGTGGGTGCCGAGCGTACCGTCTGACGCCAGTTTCACGAAGGCCGCCATGGCGAGCGAAGGGCTCGGCAGGAAGGGCCTTGCGAGGGCCGCTGCAGCCAGCGCCCACAGCGCGACCAGCCCAAGGGCAGCCAGTGCCACGCCCGCGGCCTTGCGGAGGCCTGCCCCGAGCGGGCTCACGTGGCCGCCCCGTCATCGGTAGGGCCGGCGCCGCGCAGCGAGGAACGGATGGCCGCGCACAGCCCGAGGTATCGGGGCGAAGCGCGGAAGTCATCCCGCATGGAAGCCGGCGTGAACCTGGCCGCCGCCGCGTTTTCCGGCACGTCGAAACGTTCCCGCATGGTGCCAGGATTGCGGCCGCTCATCACGAACACGGATTCGGCGAGGTAGGCGGCTTCTTCTATCGAATGCGTGACGACGACTATGGTCAACGTCCGTGCGCGCCGCACCTCGAGGAGGAATTCCTGTGCGGCTTCGCGGGTCAACGCGTCCAGGCTGGAAAACGGCTCGTCCATCAGGAGAAGGTCGGGCTCGGCGGCCAGGGCCCTGGCTATGGCGACGCGTTGTTTCATACCGCCTGACAACTTCGCGGGGTAGAAGTCCCTGAAGGCCGCCAGGCCGAGCTCCTCGAGCAGCGGACCCACGCGTCCGCGCCTGTCGGCGCGCCCGAGCCCTGCCAAGGCCAGAGGCAGTTCGGCGTTGCCCTCCACCGTCAGCCATGGAAGGAGGCCATAGTCCTGGAAAATCACCGCCGTCCTTGCCCTGACGCCTGACACCCTCTGGCCGTCTATCAATACTTCGCCTGACGACGGAACGAGGAGGCCAGCGACGGCGTGCACGAGGCTGGTCTTGCCGCAGCCCGACGGACCGACGATGGCGGATATGCCGCCTGACGGGAAGACGGCGCTGGCTCCGGCCACCGCCGGCACCCGGCCGCGGTCGACCAGGCGGCCCGATCCCCTGGCGTAGTCCACCGCGAGTCCGCGGAGTTCTACCATTCGGCTATGGCCCTGCCGTCGAGGAGGTCGGCCGCCGACAGCGGCCTTGAAAGGAGCTTGCGCGCCTTCATCCACTCCAGCGCGGCTTCGATCCGGGCGGAATCAGGCAGTGCCGGCTTTCGGTAGCTGACAAAGCGGTAGGCATTCCTGATTTCCGCCGGGAAGGCCGCTTTTTCAACAAGGAAGGCGCGGTACGATTCGGGGTTCGCGTTAATCCTGTCGGTAGCTTCGGCGTAGGAGGCATAGAGCCTCCTGACCTCGTCGAGCCTGCCGTCCAGGACAGCCTTCGAGAAGAGCATGACCGCCGCGTCGATGCCTGACTCGTCGGTCGTGCCCACGAGTATGGCGCCACGGGCCACCGCCGCGGTCAGGAGAGGCTCGGGAAGGCCAGCCGCGTCAATCTGTCCCGCCAGCAACATCTCGAGGCGCACCGGCATCTTGGGTACCGCGATCGACTCGTACGCGCTTTGCGGAAGTCCGGCCGCGCTGGCTATCGCGTCCACCGAGTACTGGATGATGGTGTTGGTCGACATGCCGATGCGCTTGCCGCGCAGGTCGGCAACCGTGGTCACGCCCGAGTCCGGGGAGGCGGCTATGCCGTAGCGGCCGTCGCTGGAACTGGTAATGCGCATGTCGAAGCCGCCCGCGACCAGGAAGGCGGCCGCCAGGATATCGGCTATCGCTCCGTCGATGCGGCCCGATTGAATGGCGGCGTCCCGTTCCTGCGCGTTGACGAAGGGCACCAGTTCGACTGTCGCGCCATGCTTCGCGAAGATGGCTTCCGCCTCGGCCACCATGAACGGCAACGAGTCGGCGTCAGGCAATACGCCGAAACGCAGCGGCCCGGCGGGCTTCCTGGGAGCGCAGGAGAGGATGGCGAGGGCGAGCGTTGCGGCAAGGCACGCGCCGATGGTCAGGGTAAGGAATCTGGCCGGTTTCATTTGACGGTCTCCTTGCTGCGGGTATCGTCGCCGCCCCATCGCCCGAACAGCGCGTGCTCGACGCCCAGCCTGTCGAGTATCTTGCCGGCGACGAAGTCGACAAGGTCGTCCATGCTCGCGGGCCTGTGGTAGAAGCCCGGGCAGGCGGGCAAGACCGCGGCGCCGGCTTCGGCCAGGCTCGTCAGGTTGCGCAGGTCGACGAGAGACCAGGGCGTCTCCCGCGGCACCAGCACAAGCAGTCGGCCTTCCTTGAGGGCTACCGCGGCCGCGCGGTGCACCAGGTTGGTCGCCGCGCCGGAGGCGATGGCGCCCACCGTGCTCATGGAGCAGGGAACGACGACGGTGCCGTCCAGCCGCCACGAGCCCGATGACGGAGGCGCCGCCATATCGTCCGGGGCGTAGACCCTTTCGGGCGGGATGGCCACGCCTTTGGAACCGGAACCAGACAGCCACGCGTCGAGCGACAGCCCCGTCTCCGCCTCGAAGACGCTCGCGCCCCAGGCCGAGAACACGGCATGGACCTCATGCCCGGCGGCGACGAGCGCCTCGATGGTTCGCGCGCCGTAGATGGACCCGCTGGCGCCAGTGACGCATACCAGGTATCGTCCCATGGTCACTCCCTACAGTAGATAGATATCGAGAGCTGTCGCCGCCAGCATGACGAGCGGCACGACTTCGTTGATGGAGTAGCTGGCTATGCGCACGTGGCGTTCGGTGCCGCCGCGGACAATTACGTGCTCCGCGGCTAGCAGGCCCGCGGCGACTATCACTCCCGCGCCAAAGGCCCACGACAGGTCCCAGAACAATGGCAGCAAAGCCAGAGCCGCGACCGTGCCCAGGTGTGACAGCGCCGAGATGGCACGCGCCCCGGCGGCTCCGAAGCGGGCCGGTACGGAGTGGATGCCTTCCCGCCTGTCGAAGGCAATATCCTGGAGGGCGTACAGGATGTCGAAACCCGCGACCCATAGGGCCACGGCCGCGGCCAGTACGAAGTAGCGCAACTCGAAGCGGCCGGCCAGCGCGACGAAGGCGCCCATCGGCGCGGCGGCGCAGGCGACGCCGAGCCAGAAGTGGCAGAGCCATGTAAAGCGCTTGGTGTACGAGTAGCCGCCGATCAGCAACGCCGCCACGGGCAACAGGGCGACGCAGAGCCAGTTGAGCATGGCGGCCGAGACGACGAGCATGGCGACCATGACAACGGTGAATATGAGCAGTTCCTTCTTCGAGAGCCTGCCGGTCGGCACGTGCCTCCCCGCGGTCCTGGGATTCTTCGCGTCGATGTCGGCGTCTATGACGCGGTTGAGCGCGTTGGCGGCGTTGCGCGCGGAGGCCGCCGCAAGCACGATGAGGAAAAGCGGGCGGAGGGGAGGGCGGCCGCCGGTCTCGAGAAGTATGGCGATCAAGGCAAATGGCAGCGAGAACAGCGTGTGCCTGATGATCACCGCGTCGCCCAGCATGCCCATGCGGCCAACAAGTTTCGCGACGCCAGCCTCAGAGGCCATACTCGTCCCAGCGGCCGCTCACCAGCGCCTTGATGCGTTCGTCCATAGCCAGCGGCGATGGCCATGGCCTGTTGTGCCCCTCGTCGGGACCCTTGCGCGTTGCGTCTATGCCGAGCCTGGTGCCGTAGCGCGGCAACGGCGACGAATGGTCAAGCGCGTCCAGGGGGCCGTCGGACAGCACGAGGTCGCGCCTTGCGTCGATGTTGTTGAAGGCCCGCCACGCGACGGTCGACACGTCGGAAGGCTTCACGTCGTCGTCGATGACGACGATCAGCTTGGTGTACATCATCTGCCCCATGCCCCAGATGAAATTCATCACCTTGCGGGCCTGGCCGGGAAAGCGCTTCTTGATCGACACGATGACGCAGTTGTGGAAGACGCCCTCGAGGGGCATCGACAGGTCGACTATCTCCGGGCACATCTGCCGCAGAAGCGGCAGGAACAGCCGCTCGGTGGCCTTGGCCATCCAGCAGTCTTCCTTGGGAGGCATGCCGACGATGGTGGCCGGGTAGACGGGGCGCCTTCGACGCGTGATGCGCTGCAGGTGGAAGACCGGGTACTCGTCCTCGAGCGAATAGAAGCCGGTGTGGTCGCCGAAGGGGCCCTCGACGCGGGTCTCTTCGGGGTCGACGTAGCCTTCGAGCACGAACTCGGCGTCGGCGGGGACGTCCAGGTCGCTCATCGTCGCCTTGGCTATCTGGGCCGGTTTGCCGCGGAGGAATCCCGCGAACAGCATTTCCCACAGCCCCTCGGGAAGGGGAGCCGTCGAGGCGTAGGTGACCGCCGGGTCGCAGCCGAGCGCGACGGCGACGGGCATCCGCTCCCCGCGTTCCCTGTATTTCTGGAAGAAGTGCGCGCCGTCCTTGTGGAGGTGCCAGTGCATGCCCGCGGTCCTGTCGTCGTAGCCCTGCATGCGGTACATGCCGAGGTTCTGCACGCCTGTCTCGGGGTCGCGGGTGCATACCAAAGGCAGGGTCAGGAAACGGCCGCCGTCCTGGGGCCAGCACTTGAGCACCGGCAGGCTGTCGAAGCCGGCCTGCTCGTCCCTGACTTCCTGGCATTTGGGCCGCGCCACGCGATGAGGGAAGAGGCTCAGGGCCATCGGCAGCCTGGGGAGCGCTTCGGGTACAGCCTTGAGCAGGTTGAAGCCGCGGAGCTGTTTCCAGGCCCAGGATATGAGGTCTTCTATCTCGGCCGCCTTCTCGTCGAGGCTGGCCGCCCCGAAGGCCATGGCCATCCGCTTCTCGCTGCCCATCGCGTTGATCAGGAGGGGGTACGCAGAACCCTTCACGTTCTCGAAAAGCAGGGCCGGGCCGCCGCCGGGAGAACGCATCACGCGGTCGGCAATCTCGGTGATCTCCAGCTCGGGGTCGACCTCTGCCGTGATGCGCCTGAGCTCGCCCTCGGCTTCGAGGGCAGCAATGAAGTCCTGTAGATCCTTGTATGCCATTGAAGGCAACTATACCGTAGATCAGCGATGGGTGAAAAGGACGAGGGGCCGGCCGCGCGGGTCGGCCGGGTCAGCCCTGCTGCGAGCGGCGGTCGTTTTCCTTGATGAAAGCCTCGGGCAGGACGAGGCATTCCTTGGTCTTGGCGCTCGTAGGCGCCCATGCTATCGCCTCGTTCTTGAGGAAGCGGTAAAGCGTCAGCTCGACCTCGTCCATGGGCGCGCCGATGTGGCCGTTTACCCAGGTCTTCATCGCCTCCACGTTGACCTTGATGGCGCATTCGTGGATGGGCTCGCCGTGGTGGATGGCGAAATCGGTCATGCAGCGCGCTATGCGCTCTCTGGGCATGGTCTCGATGAGGTCGGATACCTGGTCGTTCGAGCGCCTGATCCTGGCTGACAGGACCTTTATTATCTTGAGCGCGAACTTGCCGTTGGCCAGTATCATCGCCTCGAAGGTAGGGCCGTCGACCGCGAGCACTTTGGAACGCCTGAGCGCCATGGCGGATGCGGAGCGTGGCCGTTCGTCGAGCAGGGCCATCTCGCCGAAGAAATCGTTGGCGACGTCGACGGTCTTGAGAACCGTCTCCCCTCGGTCGACTTTCATCCTGAGCTCGACCGCTCCGTCGAGGAGGACGTACATGAGGTTGCCGACCTCGCCCTCCCTGAAGATCATGTCGCCCGCTTCGAACAGCCGCACGTTGTCATTTTCCATGGTGGCGTAATCATAGGCCCGCCAAGGCAGGAGGGCAAGGCCGACGACGGGCTCTGAGTCATTGTCCTTGCAGCAAGCGAAGCGTATATTCCTGGAATGCTGCTTGGTGCGCGCGCAAGACGACTGGCCGCGATCGTCGGCCTTCCCCTGGTTCTCTGCCTGCTCGCCGCGATGGCGGTGGCGTTCCGCTCGGAGCTGTTCGGCCTGTTCCGGTCCGCCGAGTCGATACGGGCCAGGGTCGAATCGAGCGGGCCGTTCGCGCCGCTGGTCTTTGTCGGGCTGCAGGTGGTCCAGGTCGTCATCTTCGTCATCCCAGGCGAGGTCGTGCAGGTGGCGGGCGGCTTCGCGTTCGGAATGTGGGGCGGAACGCTGTGGTCGGTAGTCGGCATACTTGCCGGCTCGCTTGTCAATTTCGTCGTCGGGCGGCTGCTTGGCCGACCCTTCGTCGAGGCGGTGTTCGGCAAGGGCCGTGCCGCCCGGATCGAAGCGGCGACCGCGGGAGGCAGGGCCGCCGCGGGCTTCTTCCTCCTGTTCGCCATACCGGGCATCCCCAAGGACGCCCTGACCTACGCGGCGGGCGCGAGCAGGCTGTCGTTCGCCTCGTTCATCCTCGTGTCGACCCT
This sequence comes from uncultured Treponemataceae bacterium, assembly GCA_964576835.1. Classification (GTDB taxonomy): domain Bacteria; phylum Spirochaetota; class Spirochaetia; order Treponematales; family UBA12059; genus SZUA-370. The sequence continues at coordinate 13,216 of CAZNXK010000080.1, forward strand.
GGGCAGGCTGCCGGGGATTGTGGGGAGCGCGTACATGGGCTCCGCCGTGTTCGACCAGGACTACCATTGCGCCATCGCGGTCATGGTTCTGGCTTCAGCGCTGTTTCTGATCGGGCTGTTCTTCCGCGAGGCGGTTCACGACTGGGTTGCGCGCGTCATCTCGAAGGCCCGCGGGCGGGAGCGATGAACCGCTGCAGCCATCGCGTCTCGGCTCCGTCGACTATTTTGGATTTTTTCCAGGCGCTGCGGGGCGTCAGGTAGGCTGGCACGCCTGCAACGGTCGCTGTCGAAGGATGCGCAGCTACCGTAGGCTGCGATGATGCCCGGGACTTCTGCGCCCCGTGTCCGTCGGCGAACGATCCGAAATCCTCCCTGTCGACGACGAAGCACAGCTCCCACCGCGCGAAGCGGTCGGCGAACGATCCGAGGGACGCGTACAGCGCTTCGGCCGATTCCGGCGTTCCAAGGCGCTTGCCGTACGGCGGATCGGTGACGATGAAGCCCTTCTCGGCGAAGGGGGCGGCTTCCTCCGCCCGGGCCCGGAAGAACCGTATCCTGGCGCCCACGCCCGCGAGACCGGCATTGGCCATGGCGGCTTCCAGTGTGGCCTCGTCGTAATCGGACCCGGCTATCAGCACCTCGCGGTCGGTGTTCACCGCGTTCCTGGCTTCCTCCTTGGCAAGCGCGATGTCCCTAGCGCCGCCTTCGGGCATCCGTTCCCAGGCGAAACTCCGGCCGAGTCCCGGCGCGATGTCGAAGGCGTAGAGCGCTGCTTCTATCGGTATGGTGCCGGAACCGCAGAACGGGTCGTACAGTGGGAACGACCGGCGCCAGCCTGACATGAACAGCACGGCGGCCGCGACGCTTTCCTTGAGCGGAGCCTCTGTCGGCTTCTTGCGGTAGCCCCGCCTCGAGAGCGCTTCGCCGCAGAGGTCCAGTTCGACTATTGCCTGGTCCCGCTCTATCCTGACGCGCGCCATCACCTTGGCGCCGGTTTCGGGCATGCGGTTGACCCCGTACCTGGCGCACAGCCTGTCGTAGGCGCCTTTCATCCCCACTGCCTGTATGGAACTTTGCGCCGATAGCGTGGACCTTAAGGACCTGGCCTTGTCTATGACCAATGCGTCGTCCGGGCCTACCCAGCATTCCCAGGGGATGGCCCTGAAGCCCTCGAACAGCTCGTCGAAGTCCGCCGCCTGGAACGAGGCGACCTCGATGAATATCCTGTCCACCGTCCGCAGTCCGACGAGGGCTTTCGCCAGCCCCGCGGAATCGGTCTCGAACCCGACGCGGCCGGCGCCTCGAGCTCCTGGTTCTATCCCGAGGCGCTCGAATTCACCGGCAGTTACCCGTTCTATACCCAAGGCGCACGACGCCGACAATCGCATCTTCGTTTCCATGGAGACAGTATGCTTCGACTCGGCCCGGAGCCACAAGCCTGCTTGACACATCCGCCCATCATCGCTAGACTGCCCCTCGCTTCGGGGGTGTAGCTCAGTTGGTAGAGCGCTTGAATGGCATTCAAGAGGTCAGGGGTTCAATTCCCCTCACCTCCACTTAGCAAACAAAAAGGCCGTCCTATTTGGACGGTCTTTTTGTTTGCTAACCAGAAGGAGGTGAGGGGAATTGAAGGGTACGAGCGCGCCGCGAAGGCGGCGATAAGGTGCCATGGATGGCACCGGAAGCGAGTACCCCGGGCTGGAGGCGCGAACCAGGATGGTGAGCGCCGGAAGCCAATTCCCCTCACCTCCACAAAGCAATAAAAGCGGCCGTCCTATTTGGACGGTCTTTTTTATTGCTTTGAAACCAGAGGGGGAATTGAACGGTTAGCCCCGATACCCCCTAAACTTCAGCCTTCGTGAGTAGAAACTTCCAGACTGGCGTCACCTGAATTGTCAATCCTTCTCCGGAAATGGTCTGTTCTGTGTTGTAGGTGATGATGCAGGCATCTGAAACCCGGTATACATGCATGGCCTCCATAAGGGCGGAAATCTCCCGTTTCAGGGTACTGTCGTCGGTCATTTCGTAGCACACCTGCCAGAGTTTTACTGCCATCTGCTCCGTGATTGCTCTGCCGGCCGGAATGGTAACAAAATCAACCTCTTTGCCAGTAGGTGTCTTTGCATAATAGATTCTGTCAGTAGTATGGCGTAGATGGATGAACACAATATTTTCAAGGATTTTACCATGATCAGGAGTAAGCTTTTCTGCAACCGACATTGCCAGGGGATGGTCTGCACAGTAGATCTTCTTGGGATTGGTTGAACGGACTGCAGCGTTCATGCTGAAAATCTCGATGACATACAAGAGATATGCATCCTCAAAATAGCCAGTGGCAAGGCGGACCATTTCTATTGATATCCGATACTGTTCGCCTGCCATGCGCTGCTTGAGTTTGGTAAACGAGGTCTGGTCTCCCATCTGGTTCAGCAACAGTTGCATCAGACGCCAGATATCATT
>CAZNXK010000081.1:0-15592 GCA_964576835.1 uncultured Treponemataceae bacterium
CAACACAATGACTTACTATAAATTTGCGGCAAGGTGTGAGATATCCGGGCTAGATCGCCCCGAGCCCCAGTTCCAGGTCAGCGAGGATGTCGTCGATGTTCTCGATGCCTATGGACAGGCGCACGAGGTCGGGCGTGAGGCCGGAGGCCTTCTGCTGCTCCTCGGTGAGCTGGGAGTGCGAGGTGCTCGCCGGATGGAGTGCCAGGCTCTTGGCGTCGCCGACGTTGGCGAGGTGGGAGAACAGCCTGAGCGACTCGATGAACTTCTCGCCCGCCGGCCGGCCGCCCTTGACGCCGAACACTACCATGCCTCCAGCACCTTTCAGGAGCAGCTTCTTGGCCAGAGCGTACGACGGGTCGCCTTCGAGGCCAGGGTACCGTACCCAGGCTACTTTGGGATGCTCCTTGAGGAACCTTGCCACCGCCAGCGCGTTCTCGGCGTGCCTTGGCATGCGCACGTGCAGGGTTTCTATGCCCTGGAGGAATATCCAGGCGTTGTCAGGCGAAAGGCATGCGCCTATGTTGCGGAGCGGTACCGTCCTGAATCGAAGGGCAAAGGCTGTCTTCCTTTGCTCCGGCGGAAGGTCCAGGGCCCAGCGGAGGCCGTGGTAGTTCTTGTCCGGCCTGGTGAACAGCCCGAATTTTGGATCCGTCCAGTCGAAGGTACCGGCGTCGGTGACTATGCCGCCTATGGCGGTGCCATGACCGCCGAGCCACTTGGTCAGGGAGTTGATGACGATGTCGGCGCCGAGCCCTATGGTCCGCAGGAGATAGGGCGTGGTGAAGGTGGCGTCCACGACAAGTGGCAGCTTATGCTTCCTGGCTATTTTCGATATGGCTTCGACATCGGCCAGGTCGAGCACAGGATTGCCTATCGTCTCGATGTAGATGAGCCTGGTTTTTGGCGTTATCGCCTTCTCGAAAGCCGGAGGGTCGAGCACGTCGACGAACTTCGTGGTGATTCCCAGATCGGGAAGTATGGCGTCGAACAGGGTATAGGTACCGCCGTAGAGGTTGGAAGCGGACACTATCTCGTCACCGACCCTGGCTATGGTGACGATGGTATTGAATATCGCCGCGGTTCCCGATGCTACCGCGACGGAGGCCGCGCCGCCCTCCAGTTGGGTGACGCGGGCCTCGAGCACGTCGTTGGTCGGGTTTCCGAGACGTGAATAGATGTTGCCGAATTCCTTGAGGGCGAACAGGTTGGCGGCGTGCTCGGCGCTCTTGAAGGTGAACGAGCTCGTCCTGTAGACGGGTACGCCGCGCGACAATGTCGTCGGATCGGGGCTGTGGCCGGCTTGTACGGAAATCGTCTCGAATCGGGGTTTGGCGTCTAGAGCCATGGTGGGCCTCCGGGTAATGATCGCAGAGGATCGCCCTTTGGGAGATCCTATCGAAAGCCCCGGACGCCCCGTACACGACAACGCGCGACGCAGAGCGAACGGGGCGACATCATGTCACATAGCATTCCTTGTCGTCCGTCGCGTTCGCTCATGGCTTCCTTTCCGTAGGGCTGGCTTCATCGCCTTGCCTCTTTCATATTTTTCAGCCAAACTGGCATCGAATCGTTACTATCCAGAATAACAGTATCAATGTCAAGACTATCGACGGAGGCACCATGCCAGTAAGAATCCCGGACGACCTGCCGGCCGCCCGCCAGCTGGAAGAAGAAAACATCTTCGTCATGACGAAGGAGCGCGCGTACCACCAGGACATCCGCGAGCTGCGCATCGCCGTCCTCAACCTGATGCCCACCAAGATGGTCACCGAGACCCAGATACTCCGCCTCCTGGGCAATACACCGCTCCAGACCGACATACGCTTCATCCGCATGGCCACCCACGATGCCAAGAACACGCCGACCGAGCACCTGGACGCGTTCTACGAGCCGCTCGACGAAATACTGCACGAACGCTTCGATGGCCTGGTGATAACCGGTGCGCCGGTGGAGACCCTGCCCTTCGAGGAGGTCGATTACTGGCCCGAACTCGTCCGGCTCCTGGATTGGTCCACGACAAATGTCTGGTCGACGATGCACATCTGCTGGGGCGCCCAGGCCGGGCTGTACCACCATTACGGCATCCAGAAATACCCTCTGCCCTCGAAAATGTTCGGGCTCTTCCATCACAAGGCGCTCGATCTCCGCGAGCCATTGCTTCGCGGCTTTGATGAGCAATTCCTCGCGCCGCACTCCAGGCACACCGGTGTGCTTGCCGCGGACATAGAGCGGGAAAGCAGGCTCAAGCTGCTTGCGGCGTCAGACATAGCCGGGGTCTACCTCGCCGCGTCCACGGACGGGCGGCGGGTATTCGTTACCGGCCACCCCGAGTACGACAAGCTGACGCTCAAGGCCGAATACGCCCGCGACATCGGGAAGGGCCTGCGCATCGATGTGCCGGCCAACTACTTCCCCGGCGACGACCCGAGCCATGAACCGGTGATGACCTGGCGCTCGCACGCTCACCTTTTGTACGCAAACTGGCTCAATTATTGTGTATATCAGGAGACGCCGTACGATCTCGGTGCCCTCGGCAAATAGAGCTTCCCAGGCGGTGGGCTGACGCAGGCGCTTCCCTCGTCACTCGTCCAGGAAAACCACGTCGTCGGGCCTTGCGACAACCTTGTTCCCGCCACCGCCCGACCTGCTGCCCATGTCGGCAGAACGCTTGCCCCGGGCCTCGTCGAGCTCGGCTGACGACAGGCTCGTGATCACCTTGGCCGCGTCGTTGACCAGCACCACCGCTCCCCGTTCGAAACTCCCCACGACGCCGGTCACGCCGCGCGGCAAGAGCGAGTTGCTGGCCCGCATTGCCGCTAGCGCGCCATCGTCGACCTGGATGACTCCTTGAGCCCTCGTGTTCTTGATCCAGCGCTGGCGGTTCTTAAGTCCCGAATCAGCGTCAAAAAGTGTGCCGACTGTCTCGCCGGCAAGTATCCGGGAAATCACTCCCGGAGCCCTCCCGTGCGCGATGACCACCCGACAGCCTGCATCACGGGCAATGCCGACCGCCAGCAATTTGGTCCTCATGCCGCCCGTCGAGAATTCCGTACCCTTTCCGCCGGCCGATGCCATGATTTCGGGCCCCAGTTCTCGCACGTAGGGTATCGCCCTGGCATCTGGATTTGTCCTTGGATCGGCGTCATACAGCGCGTCCACGTCGGAAAGGATGATGAGGAGTTCGGCGTCGATCTTGCTCGCGACGTACGCGGACAACTGGTCATTGTCGCCGAAGGCTATCTCCACGGTGGATACCGAGTCGTTCTCGTTGAATACGGGCACAACGCGACGCTCCAGCAGGGTTTCCACGGTGGAGCGCAGGTTGAGGTATGCCGAGCGCCTGTCCCAGACGTCCCTCGTCACGAGCAGCTGCGCGGCGGTAAGGCCGAATACGCAGAAGGCTTTCCGGTATTCCTCCATCAAGAGGGGTTGGCCGATGGCGGCGCAAGCCTGCTTCGTCCTCATGTCCTTCGGCTTTTTGGCCAACCCCAGTTCGCGCGCGCCCATGCCGACCGCTCCCGAGGTCACGAGCAGCACCTGCCGTCCGGAACGCACGAGGTCCGCGAGCTCGGCCGCCACTCGGTGAAGGTATTCAACGTCGATGCCACTTCGCTCATCGCCGGGACCGTCGGATATCCTTGACGGCGATTCCTTTTCCCTGGTGATGGTGTTCGTCCCTATCTTGATGACGACGCGCTTCGCCGAAGCAAGGGCCATCCGCGCCCCCGCGCCTTCAGTCTCGGTCATCTCGCCGTCCCTCTTCGTCCGGCAGCCCGGCATGCTCGAAATTCCTGGCGCCCGATGCGTAGTCGGCGACGACCTGTCCCGAACCTTCGAGCTTCCATTTGTACGTCACGAGGCCGCCCATTCCCATCGGTCCGCGGGCGTGCAGCTTGCCGGTGGATATGCCGACCTCCGCGCCGAGTCCGTAGCGGTAGCCGTCGGCAAACCTGGTGCTGGCATTGTGGAATACCGATGCCGAGTCCACGCCGTCCATGAAGCGCCGCGCGGCGGCCGCCGATTCGCAAACAATGGCGTCGGTATGCCCGGAACCGTAGCGGTTGATGTGCTCGATCGCGGCATCGAGCGAGTCGACGACCAGTACCGCCATCCTGAGGTCAAGGTATTCCACCGCCCAGTCGCCGCCGCCCTTCGGAGACCGCCCGGGACCCGTGCCCAGTATCGCGGCGCTTCTCGGGCAGAGTTCAAGGGCGACGCCTGCCTTCCAGAGGGCTGCCGCGATAACGGGCAGGGCTCGCACTGCCACCGAGGCATCGACGAGCAAAACCTCGGCGGCGTTGCACGCGGCCGGGTACTGGGCCTTGCTGTCCACGGCTAGCCTCGCTGCCATTGCCAGATCCGCGTCGCCGTGGACATAGACGTGGCAGACGCCGTCGGCATGGCCGAGCACCGGCACGCGGCTCGTGTCCATGATGTGCCTGACAAACTCGTTGGAGCCGCGCGGTATGACCAGGTCGACGAGGCGGTCGAGCGACAACAGTTCCGCCACCTCTGCGCGCGTCTCCATCTGCCCGAGCCATCCCGGAGGCAGTCCCGCCTCGATGCCCGCTTCCGCCACTATCGACGCCAGCGCGCGGTTTGTCCGCTCGGCCTCGCGGCCACCCTTGACGATGATTGCGTTGCCGCTCTTGGCCGCGAGTCCGGCCATCTGCACGAGGGCGTCGGGGCGGCTCTCGAATATCAGCGCGATGAGGCCGATGGGGCAGGAAACGCGCCTGAGCGTCAGGCCCGCGTCGAGGCGCCGGGCCTCGAGCACCAGTCCCGCCGGATCGGGGAGCCGGGCAAGGGAGCGCAGCATCTCGAGCGACTCGGCAAGCTTCTTCTCGCCATAGCCGAGCCTCGACAGGACGGGATCCGGAAGTCCCGACCTGCGCGCAGCCTCGAGGTCAGCCTCGTTGGCCGCGAATATCCCGGCGGCGCCGTTGCGCAGGCGGTCGGCGATCGTCGAGAGCGCGGCATCCTTCGTCGACCTGGGGAGCGACAACATGGCCTTGGCCGCGGCCGAGCCCGCGGCTGCCATTTCTTGCATATTCATGCAATAAAGCTAGCAGAATTCTGTATTTTTATGCAATGGCACTCATTTCGTCCCGCTGAATGCTTCTGCGCTTATACAAACCGCCCGATCTTCCGACCATTGAGTATGGATATTCTCTGGCATCCGGCGCTGGCGTCGCCGCATGAGCGTTCCATGGATTCGGGGAGGGGGAAAGAGGGCATGGCCCAGAAAACGGGTGGCGCGATTTCAGACAACGACAGGAAGCTCATCCGCGACCATGCGTACACCATCCGGGAGGCGCTGTTCACGTGCACGACCGACACGCAGGTCGAATGCTCGGTCGCCTTCGCAAGACTCCTCAACCGCTCGGGCGTCACGACGGAGAACTATCGCCTCTTCCTCAGGATGCTCATTACCAACAATCCATGGGTCGTCGAGGAACTGCTCCACGACAGGGAACCGCGCCTCTTGTTCTCGACGATACGGCCCGACGCAGAGCTCATCGAAACGGCCTTCGGCGTGCTTACATCACGCCATCCCGACGAACTCCACGGAAACGTTCTCGAAGCCACCCTTGGCATAATCCAGAACGCCTACTTCGACCCCGATGACGGGTATACGATCTATCCCCTCCGGATCATGGACCTCAACGCCCTGGGCAAATTCCTCATCAAGGACAAAGACCAGGCGCAACCCCAGAACAAATTCATACTTGAAATACTGGACAGGATAACCGGGCTTGGCCGCTACTACGGCGAGGCCGAGAAAAACATACTCGCCAAGCATGCCTTCAACCTCCGGTTCGCCTATTTCGACAGCACGCGCAACCTCAACGACGCCATACCCGAACCGCTCCTCGTCAAGCTGCCGAACCGATCCGACGTATCGCCGGAAAACGACTTCGTCGGCCTGGTGGAGGAACGCCGCAAGCGCAAGCGCAAGACAGCCGCCAAACCTTCCAAATAGATGGCCGCGGGACATACGCATCGCTTGCATGCTAGTGTAGCACCGATACGGGGATGATTCGGGGAGGTTACATTTGTCCAAGTCCAATGGTCTTGATGCAGGGGTGCGCGAATGGCCCATAGGAGTGCCGCTTGTCGAGAAAGCCATAGAGGCATCGGGCAAATGGCCGGGCCGGCTCAAGGACGACGAGGGCAATCCGGGTGGACTCATCGAGCTGCCTGACGGCCTGCGACCCGTCATAATCGGCGACCTCCACGCGAACCTGGACAACCTCAAAGCCATCATCGACCATGACGGCAACCGCAAGGACCTGGAAGCCGGACGGGTTGCGCTCCTCTTCATAGGGGACTCGGTGCATGACGACCGCACCGGGCACATGCGCGATACCGACGGGTCGATAGCCATACTCGACTACATACTGCGGCTCATCGTCGACTACCCCCGCAACGTGTACTACATCCGCGGCAACCACGACACCTTCGACTCGCGGCTGAGGAAAAGCGGCATTGCCCAGGGCATGGAATTCCGCGACGCCATGATAGCCCTGCGCGGCGCTGACTTCGCGGCCGCTGTCGGCCGTTTCTTCGAGTCCCTGCCGGTTTTCATCATCGGCGACGGCTTCGTGATGACGCACGCCGGCCCGCCCCGTGGCGGCCTCGTGCGTGAAGAACTGATCAACATCACGAAGTACCCCGAAAAATACCACCAGCTGCAATGGAACCGGGTCAACGAGTACCATGGCAACCCGAGCCCCAAGGAGTACGGCGAGGGAGATGTACGGTTGGTCCTTGACCTCCTGAACATGCCGAATGATACTCAGTTCATAGTCGGGCACAATCCCCTCTGGAATGACGGCAACAAGACTGGCATCTGGATGAATGTCATAGGCATTCAGGGCCACCACATCATCTATTCAGGGTCGGGAAGCAGGGCTCCGTACTTCACGACGGTGGACGGCAGGCTGGTCGTCAAGCTGGCGGTGGAGATTGTGCCGGAGGTATACAATTATGGATGACAGGGAGTTGCTTGCCAAGAACATCAAAGACGAAGCCATCATCCGCAGTTTCTACCTCGACAGGGACACGGACGCCGCGCTGACCAAGATGGATTCCCTCTCCTTGCGCATCACCGAGAAGCAGCTGGACATCCCGTTCAACGCCGCTGTCAAGGGCTACATGGGAGCCGAGGACATAGACGGCGACCCCTGGATCCTGAAACCGACACTCGACCGTTCCGAGACACTTTACCATCGCATCTGCGCGCTCGCTTTCCTGCTTGACCATTGGATGGGCACGCTTTCAGCGCCGTCAACGGTCTGCACCATAGCGGGCAAGGATTACCGGGCCGTCAAGGTGGTAAGAAATGCCATCCAGATTTCGTCGTACAACTACATGGAGCATCCTTTTATCGACTGGTTCCGCGCGGATCTCATCAATCGCTGGATGTACTTCGACGAGGACCGGAACCCGAACAACTACCTCGTCATCAGGAACAGCAAGGAAGAACCCTTTGTCGTCGCCATCGACTTCGACAAAGCCGATTTCGAGGCTCCCGAGATGAAAATCACCGGAATCGAGGACAAATTCGGGTGGGTTCGCGGTGAAAAGACCCGATTCCTGACACTGCTCAAGCCAGAGAATTTCGACGGAGTGCCAATCGAGTTGTTCGAGGCCAGGCTCCGCTCTATGATGGCGATCCCCCTCGAAGCGCTCCGGGGTTTGATTCGCCGTCTCGTGGAAGGCTATGCCGAGGACCCCGCCGGGCTGGCAAACCAGCTGACGGCCAACATTGACCGTCGCAGGATATACATCGACACGTATTTCCGGAAAATGTTCAAACTGGCCAGCGAAACCAGGAATATTTCGAATTCTGACGATTATTCGATGTTCGGAGCCAGTTTTCTGTCGGCATACGGCAACAACAAGTGACCCCGAAACAATTACCTGACAGATAGGGCTTGACACAATTCACTGGTGCTCTATGATTTAGACTGTAATAAGCTTCAAGTCAAGTGTATAGACGATTCATCCACCGAGGAGGTTACGATGGACAAGCAGACCGAAAAAATGATCGAACGGACATGGTCCAAAGAGACGATCATGCAGGTCGAGCTCGGGATTATGCAGAACATGCTGGCATCGAGAACGGAAGAGGCAGTTGAAGGCGCGATCAGTTTCGCCCATTTCCTGAGCCTTTCGGGACTCAACAATGACAACTACCCGCTCTTCCTCAAGCTGCTCGAGGTCGAGAACCATTGGGTCATCGACACCGTGGTGAGCCTCAAGGACCCCTTCCTCCTGATCAGCCCGATCCAGCCCAATTCTTACCTGACCTTTACCGCGTTCAAGCTGCTGACCAACTGGCACCCCGGCGGCATCTACCCGGTAACCCTGTCGATAGTGCTGGGCGTGCTTCAGGCCGCGTTCGCCTCCCCGAAGGATGGCTACAAGATCTACGCCTCGTCCATCAACGACGTGAACAACCTCGGCAAGCATCTCAACAAGGAAACTGGCCAGGACGATCCGAACAACCGTTGCATCCTCGACATCCTCGACAGGATCGGCTCGCTCGCCGGTACGTCGACCGATCCGGACAAGGAGCAGATGGCTCGCCAGGCGAACAGCATCCGTACCTTCTATTTCGACAAGCGAAAGAAGATGGAAGATGTGATTCCTCAGGTGCTTCTCGTCAAATCCGATTACGTGGCAAAAGAAACCGCGCCGCGCCAGCTGTTCGTGGCCTAGGAGGAATGGAACATGAAGGAACTGTTCGAAAAGAAGCAGGACTGGACCAACGAGGAAATTCACCACATCGAGTACAGCATGCTCAAGGGCGTCATCGGTTGCCGTACGCAGGAAGCCGTTGAATCCGCCATAACCTACGCGAGCTACCTGAACTTTACCGGCATCACCAACGGCAACTACCCGGTATTCCTCAACATACTCACCGTCCGCAACCACCACGTCATCGACGCGCTGCTCGGCACGCGCGATCCCTTCCTCTTCATGAGCTCGATCCAGCCCAACCACTTCATCGTGGCCACCTGCTTCAGCATCCTCACGAAGTACCGCAAGGGCGAGATCTACCCGAAGACGCTCGGCATCATTCTTGGCGTTTTCCAGGCCGCATTCAACTCCCCGCTCGACGGCTACAAGATCTATGCTCCGTCGGTCGCCGACGTCAACGCGCTGGGCAAGCACCTGAACGAGGACAAGGGACAGGACGACCTCCTCAACCGGAGTATCCTGGACATCCTGGACAAGCTGTCGTCACTCGAGGGGCAGAACATCGACGAGGACATGGAAGACCTGGCGGTCCACGCGCACAATACCAGGAACAACTTTTTCGACAGCACCAAGAGGCTCGTCGATGTCATACCGGAAGTCTTGCTCAGGACCGAGCCCAACCTGGACCAGGATGTCCAGCCTCGCAAGCGCGTTCCGTTGTCGGAAGCCGAGAAAGGCGCCGGTGCCGAAGCGGCCGCGAAAGCCCGCCCCGCCGCACAGCAGCCGCAGACTTAATCGGTCCACCAGGATGACTTTGGCTGCCCGTCCCGCGGTCGACTCGATCGACCATGGGAGAGCGGCCTAAAGGAGGGTTTTAATGCCTGAAGCCTCTACTTGGCCTCAGTGGTCGGACCAGGAGATAAACGCTCTTACGCTCCGTTATGTAAACGATATCATCGATTGCAGTGACGGATACAGCGTTTTCGCATCGATCGCTCTCGCCCACTACCTCGTCGGAAAGATCGGGCTGACACCCGACAACTATTCGGTGTATTTCAAGCTGCTGGAGTCCGGAAACCGCTACGTGATCGATGCACTTGCGGGCGACGGCGATCCAGCTCGCTTCTTCGGAAGCATACAGCCGAACACGTTCATGCTTAGGGAATGCTTCCGCATGCTGACCAAATGGAAGTCAGGCGAGGTATATCCAAAGGCCTTGCTCATCATCTACGGACTCCTGACGGTCTGCTTCAAGGACCCCGAAGAAGGCTACCGCCTCTATCCTCTGACGGTGAACGACGTCAACAACCTGGGCAAGCACCTGGACAAGGGACAGGACCAGATGTACCCGCTCAACAGGATAGTGCTCACGGTCCTCGACGAGATCGCCAGCCTCATCGAGCCGCAGCGGCCAATGCCGTCGCGCGAGGTGCAGGACGTCGCTCTGCAGTCGAACAACATCCGCGGCAAGTTCCTCGACATGACCAAGAAACTCAATGAAGCGATCCCGGACATTCTCCTCGAGCGGGGCGACTACGCGGCCAACGTCGTGAAGCCGAACATACCGAAGATCGAATCATAGGCACTCGAAATTTTTGGAAGCCCTTTCAAAATGCGTCTACATTTTGAAAGGGCCTCATTCTTCAGCGATTCCAAAGTTCATCACGGGCGCGGCGACTGCCGCGCCCGTTCCATAGGCAGCGAGGACCGATGCTCGAAGCGAATACGATAATCAATGGATGCTACATTCTCCGGAGACGTGTCGGCGAAGACAGCTTCTCGGAATGGTGGCAGGCGAGCGCCATCTTCGTCGCCTCGAATTTCCTGCTGCGATTCATCAAGCCCGAGTATGCCTCGGACGAATTGCGGACCAAGGCTTTTTTCGAACTTGCGCGGAAACGCATCGCCCTGGTATCCCCGGCCATACTCAGCCTCATCGAGGTGGACAGGTACGGCGACAGGTGCTTCATTGCCTCGGAATACGGCGGCCACGCTAACCTTGAATCAGTCCTGGACTCAGGCAAGCGCTTTTCGGTGGAACATTCGTGCCGGCTCGCCATCGAGCTGGCAGAGGGCATAGGAACTTTCCACCTAAGGGGCGAGGCTTTCGGCGTATTGGCGCCTGAGTGCGTAGCTGTCCACAGCATCGGCGACAGCATCGACGAGCTCAAAGTGCTCATGCCCGGCTACGAGCCTTTCTTCGACCTTGTACCCGAGGACAATGCGGAGGAATACAAGCGTACCTGGGGCTACGCGTCGCCTGAAATGAAAAGAGGCAAACCCACGGACTACAAGTCCGATATCTACTCGCTTGGCGTCCTCCTCTTCAGGCTGCTGGCAGGAAAACTGCCGTACGGAAGCAGGTCGGGGATCCTCGTGCGCTCAAGGTCGGCCTCCCCGGCCCACGTCGCCGCAGCCCTTGCCCGAAGGGGCATCCCCAGGGAACTCACCACAGCGACGGTGCGCGCTCTCAGGAAGAACCCCGCGCTGAGGCATGAAGACATCATGACCCTCATAGCAGACTTGCGTCTGATACTCGACACCAGGCGGAAGGCATGGATGCAGGCGGGCGAGCCCGACCCCATCGCCGATCTGGCCACGCTCAATCTCAAAAAAGCCAAGGCTGACGCACGGGAGATCGTGCGGAGCCTCGAGACCGTCAATTATTTTAGGCTCCTGTCGGAGGACGGCAAGCTCGAGCCGGTGGAGCCGATAGAGATGGTGGAAGCCGACGTCGAACTCCTCGAACTGGAAGAACTCGAAGCTGACCGGGACGAGGACGACGATGGAGTTGCCACCGAGGACTATGTAAACGCCGGCTATCAGGCAGCCCTAACAAGAGCCAGAGTCGTCGCGCCAGGTTCTCCGCCAGTCGTCCCGCCGGCACCAATCGCCGAGAAGAAACAGGAACCGGTAGACTGGATGCCCGCCACGCCCACCCTGCCACGGCCAAGTGGAGTCCAGGCTACCATTCCAGCCGCGACTCCGGCCGCAATTCCGACAGTTTCGCAAACGTCCGGTACAGGCGCCAAGGAACGGCAACCACAAGCAGCAGGAGAAACGGTCGCTTCAAGGAGGCAGGCACCCGCAGGGCTCGTCTGGCGCCAATCGGAAGGACGACCTGAAACAGTTGCCGCTACGATACTCGAAGCGGTCGAACGGGCAAGATCGGGCATGGGTTTGGTTCGATTCATAGAGGAACCCTCGGCCGGCCAGCCGCAAGCCATAGTCTCGGCCGCGTTTGACTCGATATGCGGAACCAGCATGATCGTCGACATAGGCATTGTGCCGAAACGCGCCACGATAGCCCAGCTCGTCGCGCTCATCGAAAGCGAAGCCGGTACCGGATCAACGGCAGCAGACGCGGGAAAGCACCCCAGGGGCAGCATGGCTGCAAAATGCGTCAAAGCGCTGATGACAACGGCAAGCGATGAGCGGCCGCTGGTAATCGTAGCCCATGGCACCGAGGCCGTGTCCAAGTCCGCACATCGGCTGTTCCTGGAACTGGCCAAGCGGGCGATTCAGGCGCCGCTATGCGCTTTTCTGTTCTTCAAGCCGGGGATGGTGCCTTCCTGGCATGTGCTGTCCGCCCTCGACGAGTAGTCATAAGGCCAGCCACGATTACAGGGCTCCCCCGCAGTTGAAGCATTCCGACCGATAGCTAGAATTCTCGCTGCCGCAGGATGGACACTTCTTGGCTATCAACCCGCTGGAGGTAGAGCGGATGCTTTGATTGGCCACTGGCCTGACCGGGAGAGCCTCCTGGGCCGGTTCATCTTCCAGAACCTGCGCTGCCGTATTTGCCAAGCGCCCGGGTGCCGCTTCAGCCCCCCCATCCTTCCGTGCATCCTGGTCCTGGGCAACAGAGATGACCGGCACTACTGCGCCGGCCGGTGCACCAACGTTTACGTTGATGGTCTGACCGGTAGCCTCGTCCTTGTATGGCGCGCCGCCGCTTTGGCGCTTGGCCAGGTCCCGATGGATCAACAGAAGCTCAACGGCGATCACGGCGAGGAATGCGACGATCACGAGCTCGAAAAGTTGCGGCATCGCTACAGTATCTATGGATACAGGCACAAAATCAATGGACGCCATTCCGCGCGGAATGGACTATCTCGCCTTGGCGTTCGTCATCCAGACACCGGTGACTATGCAAGCCGCACCCATCGCTTCGCGTAAGCCAAATGACTCGCCGCGGAAAATAATGCCGGCGACCAACGACACGAGCGTCGTCAGCGTACCGAAGACCGAAGCCTGAGATGCCTTGAGCCGGGCCAGGCTAAGGTTGACCAGGAAAAACGCGAGGACCGACGACAGGAGCCCCAGATAAACGACCGAGCCCCATGCCGCCAACGTCGCCCTCCCGAACATGGCAGACCACCCTCTCGAAGCTCCTTCGCCGATTGCCAGCAGCCCGAAAAAGACAGCCCCGGATAGCATCATCGCGAAGGTCGCCTCGGAAGGCTTGTAGTGGACTCTGGCACTCCGGGAAAATACATTGTAGAACGCCGCGCTCGCCAGCGCTCCGACGACCAGCAGCACGCCCTTCAGGGTGTCGGGAGCCACAGCAGCTGCCCCATTATCCGCATTCGCACCTGACCCGCCGGACAGCACTATCGCGACTACGCCGGCTATCGAAAGGACGAGACCGACAATCTGTCGCTTCGAGAGCCGCTCGCCTAGCATAGGCACAGACAGCGCTGCCACCGCGGCAGGCAGTGCCCCAAGGACCAGGCCGGCCGTGCTTGAAGCAACTTCCTTGAGCCCGAAAGTCTCGAATGTGAAGTAGAGCACCGGCTGGAAAATACAGATGAGGACCAGTGGCAAACGCGGCTTTCCACGGAACCGTACGGTGATGAATCCCAGTCTGGCAAGGGCCATCATGGCGATGGAAGCCAGCGTAAAACGAAGAAAAAGCAGCGCCACCGGGCTGAACGCGTCGAGTGCGCCTTTTGTCATAAGGAAGGAAAGACCGAAAATAGTCGACCAGCCGATCCCTGCCATATGGAGTTTCCAGGATTGCATGTCGCTCAGCCTCCGCCATTTAGATACAAGATATGCAGTACCGATCATGGCATCAGGGAGGCGGTATCTCCGACGACCTCGACGCCAGAGGCCACTGAATCGGAATCGAAGAGGGGAATATCGACAGAGCCCTGCCACTTCTTGAGCACGACGCGGACCGACGAATCGACACTTTCGGCTATCCGTCTATCCATCGCGCCATCAACGGGCGCGGCGAGGAATCCTTCCCTGTTGCGCCTGACCTGCACCTCGAGCTTGGTTCTGTCGTCTGTCACCAATATCCTGATGAACCTGCCGCTGACCTCGAGGAGCTCCAGCCGCGCACCCGTGTACGTGGCAAATCGATACTCACGTCCGCTGAAATACAGTATCGATATGAACCCGTTGAAGTAGCTGCCACGCCAGGGAATGCGGGCAAGGCTGAAGAAGAACGATGCGGGGCCGACAGCCTCCTCGAAGGTATTCGTCTGTATCCAGACCCAGCACGAGGGCATGGACGTGCCCCAGTCCTTCTCGATGTAACCACGCCCACCGTCAAACTTAATCCGGTCTTCACCTTCGTACTCGGCGTTTCGAAGGGAGACGAAACCATCGGCTGCATGGTCGAGGCTCACTATACCGTGGTAACATTCCATGAACGGCACGAACGAATACGGACCCATGACCCCCGGTTTGAGTATGGTTCGCTTTGGAGGCGTCAACCGGCCATAGTCGATCTCCGCCGATACGGCACCCTCCCTGTCTTCGAGTTCGACCTTCAGCCCCGCCAGCGAGAAGCGGTTCGAGCCGACACACACCTGGAACGGCTCGTCGGTCGTAGAAAAATCAGTGACGGGGAACTGAAAAAACCTTGTCCTACCGTCCGCACCATCGATCATCTGCACGAAAGCATGGTCCCCGGAACGAGAACGGGAAATGCCCGGTATGAACGACACCGTCCTGGCTCCACTGTTCGATGAAGCCAAAGCCCTGGTGCTCTGCTTGAAGTACCAGCCCTCAAAGTACGAATCACGGCGGCTCGATCCTTGATAGAGGGTGGGAAAGAACGGCCGAAGGAGTGACAGCATCTTGCTAGAATATTGCGCAACAGCCCTGCAGGGTCAAGCTGTATCGTCAACGCAGTAGCGTGGACAGAATCCAGACGTAAGCCAAGGCGATGACTTGAAAAGCGCCTAGCGGTTTTGCGAAGCGGCGGATCGTCGCGACAATTCCCGCATCAAAATGCTCCGCGCTGACAACCATGCATACATGCAATGGCGAGATCATCATACCAGCATAGCCGAAAGCTCCGGCGAGCACTATGGCGGCTTCACGGGGAAAGGCGCCGCCTTCCGACACGAGTCCAAGCACGATGGGGAATGCTAAACCGACATAACCGAATCCTATCCCGGTCACCAGAGCCGCTACGAAAGGCAATACAGCAACGGCGACGAGAGCCGGGATGCCAGCCGTAGCCAGCTCCCCCGCAACAGCTACAGCTACTCCGGTAACACCGATAAGCGAGGAAAATATTCGTATACCAGCAACAACTGCGATCAGCTTGAGCGTATTCGTGTTGACACTGCACTTGAAGGCACCAAAACCAGCAGGGCTAAATCCGATATAAACGCTGCCGATGACAATGCCGCTAAGTATAGGCATGTAGCGGCCAAGCATGGTCTTTGCTCCATTGCCCAGGCTCAAAGCCGGGGACAAATACCGCCTGAGAACATCCACGACAACGTACGAGCCCGGGAGTAAGGCCAATGGCATGACGCTACGCAAAAAGGCGACCAGTCTTTTGGAGAACACCGGGCGTTCCGGCCTCTCAGTCAAGATAGATGTCACCTGATCATAAATGGAGGTGACGCTCTTGAGG
>CAZNXK010000082.1:0-15348 GCA_964576835.1 uncultured Treponemataceae bacterium
AGAATTCGTTGTACGTCGTTCCCACCGACATCATGCCGTAACAGTACAGGAAGTAGCCCAGGCCGCCGGAAAAGAGGAGGCGTCCACCGAGGCTGCCGCGTCCCGCCAGAATGAATCCCGCAGCGAGCAGGGGCAGGGCGAAAACGAGGGTGACGAGGTCCTGGGCCCTCGCCTGGGCGGCGAATGATACGGAGTCCCGGCGGTAAAGGCCCTCGCCGTCGAGGCGGACTTCCTGACCGAAGAGGCTGGTGAAGGTCGCGGGTCCAGCCGTGGATACTGTCGCAACCTGGCCCGACGCTGCCGGTCCGAGCACATTGCCTTCCTGAGCCCTGAGCAGGAGGCCTCCGAGCGAGGCGATGAAGCTTCCGACGAAAATGAGTACGGCGAGTTTCCTCGAGGCGCGAAGCGACGAGGCACGCCTCGCTCCGAGATTCAGGTTTTCCGCGCTTTTCATGACTTCTCCTTTTTTCCACGCAATCCATGGAGAATTATTTCTATCTGCCTGTCGATGACGAGGCGTTTCCGTTCAGCGCCTTCGTCGTCTCCCGGTTCCAAAACCAAGCGGACAGCCAGGCCGAACATCGCGGCCCATACCGCCTGTGCGGTGATCTCGGGATCGCCGGCAGCGAAAAATCCTTCGGCCATACCCCTCGCCATGAGGCCAGCCAGGACTGCGAATGTCCTCCGCTGCCTGGCCACCCCGGGCGACAGGGCATTCACCCGTTCCTGGCTCGGGCCGATCCCCTGGAGCAGGACCGCCTTGAACAGCCTCGAGTTTTCTGTCGCGAACTCCACGTAGCCCCGGATGCCGATTGCGAGCTGCCCGGCCGGGTTCGATTTCCCGTCGTCAAGCCCCTCGATGCTCGCGCGCAGGAGGCCGTAGCCTCGTTCGACGATGGCTCCTACCAGCTCGGCCTTGTCGGCATAGTGCCTGTAGATCGCGGCCTGGGAGAGACCTACCATCGCGGCCACCCTGCGCATCGATAGCGCCTCGTACCCGCCGGTGACGAGCAAGTCGGAGGCGGCGTCGAGCATGCGCTCGGCCGTCCCCTTCTCCACCTCCGACGGGACCGCCTGTCCCGCGGCAATGGATGGCGGTCCGGCGCGGACATCGGCGGAACGCTTGTTCTTCGGATTCATGCTTTCCTTCCTCGCGCAATTCTGGCTTCTGGTCAGTCCACCGGACGCTACGAGTTAACAGTGTTTACGTCAACGGTGTTAACATACAGTTTGCGCAGAGGATGGTCAAGAAGGAACCATGAATTACTTGTGTCCGGGATATTTCGGCCGGGAAAAAGGGAGATGGTGGGCGGTGTGTTCGTCATCGAGGCGGCCGACATGGGGGACGTGATTCGCACCGCATCCCTGCATCCGATCTTCCAGGTGGACGCGGGGGAGCATCTCGGCTGGCGACTGGATATCCGAGCCATCCACCACTTCGAAAAGCGATAGTCGGGGCAGCGCAATTTCCATCAGCTACTCATCAGGTGTCCCCGTTTTCTCCGAGCCTGCGTAAATCTTCCTGACTGACGGCATTGGTCTTCTTGAGAAAATCCAGGATGAGGTCGAGTTCCACCTCGGAGTAAGTCTCCAGCAAAGCGCCTATGGAATTCGCAATGGATTCGTACAACGTCAGGACTTCTTCGGAAACCTTCTTCAGATTCAAGGCGACCAGAATCTTACGCCTGTCGTCGGGATCGAGTTCGCGAGCCACAAAGCCTGCGCGCGACAGTCGGTCGATTACCCCGGTGACGGCTCCCGTCGTGAGGCCCGTGGCTTTCGCGAGCGAGCCGGCGGTAGACGTACCATATCGAAAGAGAATTTCCAGGGCTTCAAGGTCGGTGGGATTCAGGCCTAGCTTTGCCGCAAGGACGTGGCTGCGCATCACGGCTTGGGTGCTCATGATGCGCAACTGTTCGTTGAGCTCTTCTTTCACTTTATTTTTCCTTTATGCTTGCCAAAGTGTTTTTGATAGATTATCTTAGTTACTAAGATATCGAGACAAAGAGATTCTTTGCTCGCGATATTTTACCACATCCCTTCGGATATGGCAAAGCTGTAGGAGGATTCCCATGGGAGAGAAGGCACATAAAGGTTATCTAGGAAAAGGAATGGAGGGGTTCTTCGCGACTTTCTACGACCGAAACGCGAAGGACTACATGCAGGACCAGTACAAGATCTGGGTGGCAGCCTTGAAGAAAATCCTTCCGGCCGAGGCCAAGATCTTGGAGCTCGCGCCTGGCCCTGGCTACCTATCAATTGAACTTGCGAAGACGGGCATCACAAGCGTCACCGGCCTTGATATCAGTCATTCATTCATGGAAATCGCCGCGAGGAATGCCGAACAAGCCGGCGTCAAAATCGATTTCATTCAGGGTAACGCATCGGCTTTGCCTTTCCCGGCTTCGGCGTTCACCCATATCATCTGCACCTCGGCCTTCAAGAACTTCAGCGAACCCTTGGCCGCGTTGGAAGAGATGTACAGGGTCTTGGTCCCCGGAGGAATCGTTTGGATGAGCGACATGCGCCATGATGTCAGCGACCGAGAGATCGACAAATACGTTCGCGAGATGATGAAACTTAAGGGCCTCAATGCCGTCATGACGAGCATGACCTTCAAAAACATGCTCAGAAAGCGTGCCTACACGAAGGAAAGCATGCTGGAGTTGGTCGCAAAAACGCAGTTCGGCGTTCTCGATTTCGCACAGTATCCGATGGAGTTCAACATCACCCTGCGGAAGGGGAAAGCCCTGTAGCATACTGATCATCCGGAAGGTACGTGTTTCCTTGATCAGGCTCATCATACTCCTGAGTCCCGAAGGTCAAGCGGAGGAGTAGGCGTTTGGCAGATTGGGTGAGCTTCATGGATTATCTTGGGGCAATCGTTGTTATTCTTCAGATTTCATCAATAGTTTGCCATGACAACCCATAATCTTTTTCTAAAACGGCAGGCTATAGAACAAGGGAACCAAAACTGGAACTAATAAGGACAGAATAGCACCACTTGTAAAACTGACTGGAACAGCCTCCGTACCTAAACATTGTTCTACAATTGGTAAAGTCACATCCATCGCGGTGGCTCCGCCGACGCCAATGGCGGCGTACGGCCGCCTGGTCATCGCGAGTACCGGTATCAGGATGAAGGCCATCGATTCCCGCGCCATGTTGGCAAGGAAGGCGGCCGAGCCAAGTACCGGGTCTCCCAGGTCGGATATGAGGACGCCCGAGAGCGTGTACCAGCCGAAGCCGGCTGAAAGCGCGAGGCCCTTGCCTACGGTCAGCCCGAAGACTGCAGCGACGACGAGTCCGCCGGCGAGCGTGCCGACGAGGGTCGCTGCCGGCACGAGTACGGTATCGATCCTGACGAAGGCGGCCTTGAGCGACAGGCCAGACTGGGCGAACTGCAGGCCTATCATGAAGAGGAGCGCGTCGAGCACCCATCCGGCGACAAGGCCGTAATCGAACGCGGCCCCTGGCGCTATCACGCCGGCCGCGAAACCCGCGACGACTATGGCGAGCAGGATGCCCGGACCCCTGAAATGCGCCAGGGAGATGCCAGTTCCGGTACCCGCCGTGATAATGGCGTTTGCTCGTGCCGTTTGGCCGGATTGCCTGGATCGAAGGACGTCGTACAGCGCGTACGCCGCCCATACGGCGAGTATCGTGCCTGCCAGCGACGCCACGGCGGTACCGAGGCCAAGGAGGCCAATCTCGCCGAGGCGGCTGCGGAGTTCGCGCTCGTTGCCGAGCCTGAAACCCATCACGAACAGCAACGACCACAGCACTATTTTGATGAACAGGTCCGTGACCCTGGGCGGCGGCGCGAGCCTGATGCGGTAGAGCAAGGCGCCCGCGGCCATGAAGGCCAGGAGGACCAGTATCTGAATGAACGACTCCACGCTACACGACCCGAACGACCGAGGCCGACGAGGCGCCGCAATGCTCGCGGGGACCGCAGTGCTCCCGGAGCAGCGAGACAAAACGCTCTCAGGCCTTTTCGAGCGAAGCGGGTGAATACTGGCCGAGCGGCGCGAATATGAAGCCCGCCACTCGCCTCGTGCCGTCCTTGAGCTTGCCGCGCATCGAATCCTTGACCGGGTTGCCCAAAGGTGTCCCATCGGCCGCGCAGACGCAGAGGAGCCCCGACAGGTCCATCTCCTGGCCAGACGCGTTGAAGACGTAGCTCTCGCCGGCCACGCATATGCGCACCACGGCCGCGCCGCCGAGTTCGTCGGCGTCCAGGAGGCTGACGGGCAGGCCCGTCTCGAGGGACAGGAGGTTGTTGCAGTCCACAGGCCCGTTGATGGCCGGGAAGCGCGCCTCTCGGGCGGCCTGGGCCAGGTATTCGCTGGCCGGCTTCTGCCGGCCTGCCGGCTTGAAGCCTCCCGCACGGAGCATCGCCCTGACCGCGTCCTTAAGGCCCGCCGGCGGAAAATCCTCGGCCGAACGCCGGGCGACCAGCGCGGCTAGCTCCGCGGAGAGCGCCGCGGGAGACTGGGCGACGGCATCGACCGTGGCGGTCACCATGCAGACGAGGGCTCCGGCGAGCCGCGGATCGTCGTCCTTTTGTATCGTCAATAATTCAACCATGATGAGGCGACGGTAGCACGAAGCCGCTCCGGCGGCAAGCGCGGCAGCCGGAATTTTCGGCTTTCGCCCGTCATCGTCATGCGCTATACTATATGCAGATTCGGGAGGACACCATGTTCAAACGGCTCTGCGCTACCTTTGCTTTCTGCATCGTCATGGCTTCGGCCGCCGGCGCCCAGGACAGGATAGCGGTACTCGATACCGTGCTTCCCAAAGGCATCGACGCTGGCGTCATCATCCCGGTCACCGAGAAGATCATGGAAGAGTACGTCCGTTCCAAGCTTTTCATCGTCCTTGACCGTTCGTTCATAGCCAAGACGCTCTCCGAGCAGGAATTCAGTACCTCCGACCTCACGAGCGGAGACAGCGCAAAGCTGGCTACCATTGGCGGCTTCCTGAAGGCCACGTACATCGTCGTGTCGACCGTCCAGAAGCTCGAGACCCGCTTCTTCCTCTCCGCCAAGATGATAGAAGTCAAGTCCGGCGTCATCGTAGCCCAGTCGTCGGTTGACCGCGACGGCTCGATTTCCGTGCTGATCGACATGGCGGGCGAACTGGGCCGCAAGCTGGTCGCCGCCTCGATGGGACAGGAGGCTCCCAGAGCCAGCGGCAAGACCGCCGTACAGCCAAGCCAGCCAGAGGCTCCGGCCAGGGTCGTCGAACAGAAAGCCCCACGCGAAGCAAGGCCGCAGGGCGACAGGTTCTCGACGGCAAGCGTGGATATCGGCACGGGCGTCTTCGGTGACTTTTCGGGACTTTCGTATGGTGCTTCGGCAATCATGCCTTCCGGCTTGTTCTACATGTCGGCAGGCGCTTCAATGATCGATGTGGAATCGGATGAGTATTACTCCAGCTACTATGCGGATTATTTCACTGATTATTACAGCGACCTGGACATCTACATTGGCGCAGGTGTGGATATCATGCTTGGCAGGATTTTGATGTACGTGGGTCCACGCGTCAGTTATACAATTGTTTCACTCTACTCCCTTGATTCATGGGGCGATGAGTGGCTTCCCTCGACCTGGAGCGGGATTGGATACGGGCTGGAATTTGGAGTCGACCTGCGCCTTGGTTCTTTTGCTGCCGGGGTCCGGTTTTCCGCACTCTCGGGTGACGTAACGGAGGATTCGTATGGTGATACCTTGGGCTTCGAGAACAGCACGCTGATGCTCAGGGCAAGTTACGTTTTCTGACCGATACAGCGCGTTCACGGGCTAGACCGACAGAGTCCCGCGGCTGGCATTGTTCAACCAGCCCATCTTTGTGGTGACTCAAGGCGACAACCTGATGGCCGCCTTCGGTTCAGGCAGGCCGTACTGCTCGCGCGCCTCGGTGTAGCCAGGAATCTGCGCGGCGTACCGGGCCAGCATCTTCTTCAGAGCGGCGACCTGTTTTTCCGAAAGGGAACCCTTGGTGGCGAACTGGCCTGACAGCGACTCATAGAATTCCCGGTCGTTGAATTCGCGTTTCCCGCGCTTGACCGGCGGGTTCCACTCCTGGACTAATTTCATCAGGTCGAGGATGGCGCCGGCCTGGCCCGAGTCAGCCGCCTCGGGTTTTGCCGCTATATTGAGGCTCGGCTTGAGCGCTTCGAAATCCGGAATCTGCTCCGAGTATTTGGTCAGGATGGAATCGAGGGCCGCGAGCTGCCGTTCGCTGAGCGTTCGTCCGTCCTGGACCTGCCGGCGCAACGATTCGCAGAATTTTCCGTCGTCATAGACCTTCTTGCCGACTTTTCGAGGCTCGACGAACCGCACCTTGGAGAGCAGCTCGAATTTTCGCATTGTTTCCGGTGGAGTCGCCTGGGGTTTCTCGAGCTTCAGACTGGCCGCCAGTCCGCTGTCGATCTGCTCGATGTATTTGCAGGCAAGGCCGAAAAGCAGTTGCTGTTGCCTGGCTGTAATCTGTCTGTCGGCCGCAAACTGCCCGGCCACCGACGTGACAGTCTCGCGTTCGTCGTAGGTACGTCGGCCGCGCACGACCGGAGCCGCCCAAGTCTTGACTTGTTCAAGCGCCGCGAGGATGGCCCTGGTGGACTCGGGGTCGGCCATGTCCTTTGCGCCTTCGAGCCACTCGAGAAGCTGGGCGTAGAAATCCCGCATCATGTCGATCCATTCGACCGAGCCGTCTTCGATCCTGTCGAGCTTCTCTTCCATCTCGGCGGTGAACGTCACGTTGAACAGCGGGTCGAGCGCGCCGACGAGAAACTCGAAGACTCGCATCCCGGCCTCGGTCGGAACCAGGGAGCGTTTTTCCTTGATGACGTATTCGCGCTTGTCGAGCGTCGCCAGCGTCTGGGCATAGGTGCTCGGGCGGCCCACGCCGTTCTCCTCGAGCGCCTTGATCAACGACGCTTCGGAATAGCGGGCCGGCGGCTTGGTGTACTTCTGTTCGCCGAGCCATTCCATGCAATCGAGCTTTTCGCCTTCGGCCAGCGGGGGCAGCCTGGCCTCGTCGCCTTCGTCCTCGTCGTCATCGTTTTTCTTGTCGGTGGCCCCCTCGATGCCGCTGGCCCGCATGTAGCCGGGAAAGATGATTTCCGACGATGTCGCCCGGAATAGATACGTCGTGGCGCCGCCGGTTTCGATCTCGGCCGTGCGTCGGGCTATGCGCGAGCTTACCATCTGGCTGGCGACGAAACGCTCCCAGATCAAGGTGTATAGTTTCATTTCTTCAGGCTTCAGCTTCGTGAGGCTTTGCGGCGTCTGCGCGACCTCGGTGGGACGGATCGCTTCATGCGCTTCCTGCGCGGAGCCGCGGCTCCTGTAGACGTTCGGCTCTTCCGGCAGGTAGTCCGGGCCGTATTCCGCGGCCACGAACACCCGGCAGGCCTCCCGGGCGCTCTGGGCGATGTTGAATGAATCGGTCCGCATGTACGTGATCAACCCATTCTCGTACAAGGCCTGCGCGATGCTCATCGCGCGCGCGGGGGAAAATCCGCAGACGCTGGAAGCCGCCTGCTGCAGCGAGCTCGTGATGAACGGCGCGCGAGCCTTGCGCTGTATTTCCTTCTCGATTACACGCGCGACGTGCAGCGAGCTCGCCTCGAGTTCGGCGCGGATCTCCACGGCTTGAGTACCGTTCCTGATTTCGGCCTTCTCACCGTTGATCTGCGCCAGCTTGACGACGAAGGGGTCGCGCGGGGCGACAAGCTTCCGGACAGTGGCCCCGAGCATCCAGTATTCTTCCGGGTTGAAACCCTTGATCTCGTTCTCCCGTTCGCAGACCAGCCGCAGCGCGACCGACTGCACGCGGCCGGCGCTGACACCGCCCCGGACTTGTTTCCAGAGCAACGGGCTGACCTTGAAACCGACCAGCCGGTCGAGCACGCGGCGCGCCTGCTGGGAGTCGACGCGCTTCATGTCGAGCTCTCCGGGCTTTGAGAACGCCTCCATGATCGCGGGCTTGGTGATCTCGTTGTAGGTGACGCGGCTGAATTTTTCGGGCGGAACGATTCCCTTGAGCAGCTCGAACAGGTGCCAGGCTATCGCCTCCCCTTCGCGGTCCGGGTCTGGTGCAAGGATGACTTCATCGCATTTTTTCGCGGCAGCCTTCAGGTCGGCGATCACCTTCAGGCGGCCGCTCGTGTTGACGTAGACCGTCTTGAAACCGTTCTCGACATCCACACCCAGCTTCTTGAGCGGCAGGTCGCGGACGTGGCCCATCGAGGCTAGTACCAGGTATTCCTTGCCAAGATACTTGTTGATGGTCTTCGCCTTGGCTGGAGACTCGACAATGACTAGCTTCACGATGGTGACACCTTTCAAATCGCGGATGGACAATTTTCTGAGTCGCGGTGTCCACAATAATCCATTCCAGCTCCTTCCGATACCCTTCCCCCCACCCCGAGCGCGGGCCAGGATTGCCTCGCCGCGCCTGGGCATGAGTCCCCTGGTTCCGCAGGTAGCGCTCGGGTGGAAGCCGTGTACCGAAACTTGCCTAGTTCTTCCGCAGGAACGCGGCGAGCACTTCGACGACCAAGGCATGGTCTTCCTCTTGAGTCAGACCGGATACCGTGACCGTCCCGATGATTCCCACGCCCCGTACGGCCAAGGGAAAGCTCCCGCCGTGCGCCGCGTACTCGCTCTCGGACACCATGTACTTCTGCTCCAGGGTCAACTTGAGTTCCCGCAGTTTCTGGCCGACATACCAGGAACTGTGGCCGAAGCGGTTGACCGCGTTCTTCTTGCGGACCACCCAGTGCTCGTTGTCGGGATTGGTCCCCTTGCGGTTGCAATGGAACAAGACCTTGTCCTTGGTCGATATGTCGATGGTGATGCCGAGCTTGCCGGCTTGCGCTTTTTCGACGAACGCGCAACCGAGGCGCCAAGCGTCATCCTCGTCGAAGCTGTCGAACTGCAAGGCGTTTTCCTGCTCGATGAGCTTGTCCAGCGGGTATTCCATGCGGGGAGTATAGAGCCGTGTCATCGAGATGGCAAACCCTTCATCGGCAGGCCATCCTTTGTGCAGAAAGCTCCGCGCGAACCCAGGACAGAGGGAGACAGGCAAGTCTGCAGACACCAGCGGCCTATTTCCTTGAAAAATGGAAATAAAATGATATAATACGCGATGAGGCATCGTCTTCGAGAGCCTTGCACATCATGAGTTGCCGCATCGATGCCATTCTCAGTGCAGCGGGGCAATTCGGTGAATAAAGTCGTATTGTTGCGATCAGCATTCTTCCTCCTCACCGCCTCGATTCTCCATTCCCAGGATTCAGAGCTGAGCTTCTCGCTGTGGCCGGGCGGGTCTATACCCCTCGGTCCCGAGGCCTCCGGAGGCGGGATACCGTACACCATGGGCGGTGGTGCCGAGTTCCTCGGCTCCTGGCGTCCGATGTTCGCCGATTACCTCAGGCTCGGCGGCACTGTCGGCTACACCAGCGCGCCGACGACGGGTTCGGATCCGCTGTCGATGGTCCGGCTCGGGGCTGAAGTCACGGTGCCGATACGGATCGCCGGCTCCCTCAGTTTCCATGTTGGAGGCGGCGGTGGCTACAATCTGGGGCTATACGGCGGCGCTACAGGCAGCTATCCGTGGGCTGGCGCCAGGGCGGTCTTCATGTACGACTTCAGCCCCACCTTCGGACTCGGCCTCGGGGCCTCGTACAAGGAGGTGTTCGGCCTGTACCGCGGCGTGGACCTCTCCGTCGGCGTATCGTTCTCCCCAGGTGCCGCTGCGAGGATGGCCAGGCTGGAGTACTCGGAGCCCGAGCTCGGCTCGATCTATCCAGTCTTCTACAAGTACTACGACGTCAATCCTATCGGCACGATTTCAGTGACCAACGCCGAATCGTCCACGATCACCGATGTCCAGGTGACTCTTTTCGTGAAAAGTTACATGGACGCTCCCAAGACCTGCGCCACCCTCCCGCGCCTCGCCAAGGGAGAGACCGCAAAGGTGCCATTGCTGGCCCTGTTCAACCAGTCCATTCTCGACGTGACCGAGGGCACCAAGGCGAGCGCCGAGGTCGAGGTCAGGTACCGCGTTGGGCGGACGGAAATGACGTCGAAATACACGGTATCGCTCAATGTGCTCTACCGTAACGCTATGACCTGGGATGACGACCGAAAGGCTGCCAGCTTCGTGACTGCCAAGGATCCGGCGGTGCTCACCTTCGCCAAGGGAGCCGCGGGCTCGGTGCGCGAGATCGATTCCAGCGGGTACATACTTCAATTCCGCCAGGCGCTGGCCCTCTTCGAGATGTTGTCAGTATACGGCCTCAACTACGTCGTCGACCCGTCGTCGTCCTACGCCGCCCTCTCGGCCGCCTCCGCGTCCCTCGACTACCTGCAGTTCCCCGGTCAGACCCTGACCTACCGCGCCGGGGATTGCGACGACCTGAGCGTGCTGTACTGCGCCCTCCTTGAGTCCGCCGGGATAGAGACCGCCTTCATCACGGTGCCCGGACACATATACGCCGCCTTCTGCCCGGGAGTCGATCCTTAGGCGGCGTCGCGCTATTTCTCGCATCCGGGCGACTACGTCGTGTCGGAAGGCCGCCTTTGGATACCGGTGGAGATAACCATGATCCACGACGGCTTCCTCAAGGCCTGGCAGGAAGGCGCCCGCGAGTGGCGCGAGGCGGCGAAAAAGGAACAGGCGGTTCTCCTGCCGGGACGCGATGCCTGGAAACTCTACGAGCCGATCGCATCGTCCGACGACGCCCGCATCATCACGCCAGACAAGTCAAAAGTCATGGTCCGCTACGACGAATCGTGGAAAAAGGTCGTGTCATACGAAATCGCCGCGCGCGAAAAAATACTCAAGGAAAGCATCGCCATGCGCGATGACCCCGCGGTCCGCAACCGCCTGGGCGTCCTGTACGCCGGCTTCGCGATGTACGACCAGGCCGAGGCCCAGTTCGCCGTCGGCGTCAAGGCGCAGCACGCGCCGTGCATGATCAATTCCGCCAACATCAGCTTCGTACTCGGCAATGCGACCGAAGCCTTCCAGATGTACCAACACGTGCTCAAGCTCGACGCAAGCAACGTTGCGGCCTTGATGGGAGCCGTGCGCGCCGAGTATGAGCGGTCGAACTACGCCTCGGCCAAGACCATGTACGAAAAATTGTTGGTGCTGTCGCCAACGGCAGCCGCGTCGTGCGCATACATCGTTCAGGCTTCCAGCAGCGAGGACCGTGCGGCCGTCGCGGGAGACAGGACCAGGGTTGAGTGGAAGGAATAGGGGGAAGAGGATGAAGCGGCATTTAGTATTCATCAGCATGGCTTTCATGCTGGCGCTGGCAGCCTGTGATTCCTTGCTCGCGGATATCGATGCTGATTCCTCCCTGCTTTCGAATGCGAATCTGAGTTTGCTCGAAGTCGATATCGGATCATTGTCACCGCTTTTCAACCCAGCGGTAACGGAATACAACGTCACTGTGGGGAGCGATATCAGTATCGCAAAGATAACCGCAACCAAGGAAAAAGCTGGAGCCCGACTCGACATACGCGTCAATCTGGCTGGTTGGTTGGAGTTGTCATCAGGAATCGTTTCGCCGGAACTTGATTTGGATATTGGGATCAACACTGTATATGTGCGGGTGACAGCCGAGAACGGCAAAACAATCAAATTGTATGCCATTCATATCAATAGAATGAATCCGGATTCCGCATTGAGCGCGCTTTCGTTGAGCGGCGTCGCTTTAAACCCGGCCTTTGATGCCAATACGCTTGGAAGGATGAAGCGGCATTTAGTATTCATCAGCATGGCTTTCATGCTGGCGCTGGCAGCCTGTGATTCCTTGCTCGCGGATATCGATGCTGATTCCTCCCTGCTTTCGAATGCGAATCTGAGTTTGCTCGAAGTCGATATCGGATCATTGTCACCGCTTTTCAACCCAGCGGTAACGGAATACAACGTCACTGTGGGGAGCGATATCAGTATCGCAAAGATAACCGCAACCAAGGAAAAAGCTGGAGCCCGACTCGACATACGCGTCAATCTGGCTGGTTGGTTGGAGTTGTCATCAGGAATCGTTTCGCCGGAACTTGATTTGGATATTGGGATCAACACTGTATATGTGCGGGTGACAGCCGAGAACGGCAAAACAATCAAATTGTATGCCATTCATATCAATAGAATGAATCCGGATTCCGCATTGAGCGCGCTTTCGTTGAGCGGCGTCGCTTTAAACCCGGCCTTTGATGCCAATACGCTTGGATATTCGGGAAGCGTTGCCAATGCCATCGAGTCGACAACGGTTAGCGCCACGACGCTCAGCCCTGATGCAACGGTGCAGGCTCGCTCCAACGATGAGCCGAGCTGGTATCCGTTCACCTCTGGCGGCACTTCACCTTCACTGACACT
Organism: uncultured Treponemataceae bacterium; assembly: GCA_964576835.1. Lineage (GTDB taxonomy): Bacteria > Spirochaetota > Spirochaetia > Treponematales > UBA12059 > SZUA-370. The sequence continues at coordinate 12,406 of CAZNXK010000082.1, forward strand.
TGGCAACGTCGGCGACAATCTTGTTGAGGTCAAGGTGTTGGCCGAGGATGGCATCTCGAGTACCACGTATTCGATATCCATCCACCGAAAAAGCATCGATGCAGACCTGTCTTCCCTTGTCCCAAGTACGGGTGGCCTTAATCCGGCGTTCAGCGCAGGAGTAACGAATTACAGCCTGCCGGTCGGCAGTACCATAAACTCTGTTTCTTTCACTCCAACCACAGCCAACCAGTACGCGTTGATCGAAGCGCGGATCGGCGGCGGCGGATGGGTAGCTTGTACTTCCGGAACAGCATCGCCTTCATTGACCTTGCCATCGGATGATTGCACAGTCGAGATCCGGGTTACTGCGGAAGACGGGAGCCCCCAGAAAACTTACTCCATAGCGGTGCATCGGAAAAGCGGAAATGCTGATCTGTCGGGATTGGGCTTCAGCCCTGGCTCATTTGCCCCTGCGTTTTCCTCTTCCATTACCACCTATTACGCTGGCGTCGAAGCCTCCGCTACCACTATCAGCGTCACACCGACCAAGGCTCATGCATTAAGCGTAATCGGTGTCAGAATAAACGCGGGCGGGTGGCAAGCTGTCGAATCCGGAAGCAGCCAGGTGCTCGCAATCGTTTCCAGCACAAACATCGTTGAAATTTCTGTCACCGCGGAAGATACCTCCGTGATAAAAACGTACACCATCAAGGTCGTCAAGCCATGCGCCGGAGCAATTGACCTTCCGTTCAAGGCTACCGGAACATATGCCGGTGTCGGCGGTTCGGTTGCGGTGAGGGCGATATGCGTGCAGACTGATGGAAAAATCCTCATCGCTGGAGACTTCACTTCATACAATGGCACGAGCAGGGGAAATATCGCGCGTTTGAATAGCGACGGCAGTCTTGATACTACTTTCCTTGCGACAGGTACGGGGGCCAATGATCATATATTGGACATGGCCCTTCAGTCCGATGGTAAAATACTCATTGCCGGATTGTTCACTACATACAATGGAACGACAAGAGAACGGATCGCCCGGCTCAATACCGATGGTAGCCTGGACATGGGTTTTTTAGCTTCAGGTACGGGAGCCGATAATTTCGTCAAGGCCATTGCAGTACAGAGTGACGGGAAAATACTAATCGGAGGCATATTTACTTCATATAATGGGACAAACAGGAGCAGAATTGCCAGGCTGAACACGGACGGTACTATCGATACGACATTCCTGGCGACTGGAACTGGTGTCGGGGAAGGTAGTGGCGGCACTGGCCAGGTCCATGATATCGCGATCCAGACTGATGGAAAGATGGTCATCGGTGGATACTTTGCTTCGTACAATGGAACAACGCGGGGGAATATTGCCAGGATTAACGCCGATGGGAGTCTCGATACGACCTTCCTCAATACTGGTGCTGGTGCAAATGAGTCGGTAAGCAAGGTGATCGTTTTATCCGATGGTAAAGTGTTGATCGCAGGCTGGTTCTCGACTTTCAATGGATTGACAAACAGGGGGCGCTTCACAAGGCTCAACTCGACTGGTGCCCCGGATACTTCGTTCATTTCAAGCACCGTTTCAGGGATGGGCTCGAGCCAGGTTTATTCGATAGTTGTGCAACCCGACAGTAAGATACTGATAGGCGGGCCATTCACGTCGTATGCCGGCGTTGGCCGAATCTGCCTTGCCCGGTTGAATGCTGATGGCACACTCGATACCGGGTTGGCTGTATATGGCGCAGAGAATGGATCTGACGCGGTTCTGTCCATAGCCACGCAAGTTGACGGGAAGATTCTGGCCGGAGGGTTCTTCACGCAGTTCAACAAGGTGGAGACAGGAAATTTGGCGAGGATTCTTGTTGAATAAAGCAAAGGGAGAGTGCGTCACGGATATGCTTGACACTAGTATCCTGGATTTCCTGATTACAGAGCGCTTACAAGGGGGAAGTTACCCTCGGGATTCTTGGTTTAGGGGAATCCCAGGTTCATGGCGGTGGGCATATTCTACGGCGGCATTTCCCAGGTGATCGCCGGTATCATGGAATACAGGAATAGCAGCACTTTCGGGATGCTCGCATTCACCTCCTTCGGCTTTTACGGAAAACGCTTGTCGTGACCTGGGTGCTGCCGAGGCTGGGAATGGCCGAGATGATAGCCGAGAAGCTCGGCTCCTGGGTCCTGCCGTTCTGACAATCCGCCAGGACAGATAGCCCGGCTTTCGGTTGACATCCCTGCCCGCCGCGGCTAGGATCCCCAAAACCATGAAACCAATCGGTGCGCTTGTCAGATCGATGCGGCCGTTAGCCGACGATGGCGATGCATACGTTAGTATTCTTGATTCTTATTGAAAACTATTCTATACAGGAAACTGTCATAATATGACAGTTTCCTGTATAGAATAGAGGTTCAAGATGAACAAACTGACCAAATCGATCATCCAGCACATCCCCAATCCAGTTTTTACCGTTCAGGAACTTGCAGTTCTAGAAGCAGGATCCGACAATACTCGACATTCTCTGGTCAAACGGGCTATCGCGGACGGCGATCTGATCCATATTAGAAGAGGCTGCTACGCTCTCTCGCCCTTGTACCGCAAGTCGGTCATTCAGCCGTTTGCCGTTGCCCAGCTTGTATACGGCCCCTCGTATATCAGTCTGGAATCGGCACTGAGCGCACACGGTTGGATTCCTGAGGGAGTACAGGAAATAACCTGCGTTTCAGTGCGGCCAAAAAGGAATTTCGATACCCCTCTGGGTAATTTTTCGTATCAGCAGGTCCCCCAGAATATCCTGTATGCCGGCGTTGCCCGTGTTCAGAACGAAACCGGTCAAAGCTGGATGCTTGCCTCCGCGCTCAAGTCCCTTGCCGACTATGTATACCTTCATAAACTCGATTGGGTTTCAAAGTACCCGCTGATTGAATCCCTTCGCATCGAAAAAGAGCAGCTATTGGAATTGACCG
>CAZNXK010000083.1:0-15211 GCA_964576835.1 uncultured Treponemataceae bacterium
CGAGGGCTGCAAGGCGATTCCGCCCGGCGCCTAAAATCAAAGCCGCCCCTTCCGGGGGCGGTTTTGATTTTAAATAAGCGCTGGGCGGAATCGAACCGAGGGAGCGTCCCGAGCGAAAGCGAAGGGCGCGGCGCAAGGATGCGCCGTGAGCGACCGAGGCGGCCTGTAAGCCCGAGACACGAAGTCGAGGGCTGCAAGGCGATTCCGCCCGGGCACTCCAGTACCAGGCATTGCAGCAAGTCAGGCGGTGTTGAAAGTGCTAGTAGTAGGCCGAAGGGCGATGCCGTCATGCGCGTCAGCGCATACGTAAATAGTCTTCATATCGGCAACAACGCGTAGTCGCGTTGATTCCGCCCGGGCACTCCACTATCAGGCATTGCAGTAGAGCAATAGCATGGATTGCGCCGTAAGCGAGCGAGGCGGCCTGAAGCGAGACGGCAGGCGCGGTCCGAGACTCGCAGGACCGCGGGGGTACGGGGGTAGCCCCCGCCCTGAAAAGTCGAGAGTAAGGCGGTTCCGCCCGGGTGCTCCAGAATCAGGCAATGTCGAATGGTCGATTTGACGGTGATATGGCGAGCGAATGCTGCTGGCCCAGCCGCCCGTACCGTGCTATTCTCGGCGAGCATGGACCCAGAACACCCGATCGACCCTGCCAGCCTCATTCGCCTCGCCAACACCCGCATGCCGTTCGGGAAGTACGCCGGCAGCCTGCTCATCGATCTACCCGAAGCGTATGTCGTCTGGTTCTCGCACAAGGGCTATCCCAAGGGAGAGACGGGCAGACTTCTCGAGGAGCTGTACGTGATCAAGGAAAACGGGCTGGAATCGCTGCTCCGGCCTCTTGTCGGGATGAGGGGCTGAACCTCAGGTTGTGGCGGCAGCCAAGGCTTTTGCCTTGGCGACCGACAAGGCTTTTTCCTTGGCGACCATTCTGGCTATCGATCGCCCGGGGCTCCTACGCAGCGCTTCTTCCATGCTGACCCATTCCACCGCGTATGATTCGTGGCTGACAACCGTGTCCCCTGCCTCGGCAACAAGAATAAAGCGCGCATCGTAATGGAGGTGGGCCGGCGTATCGGCGCGCGCCGGTATCTCGTGAATGTCGATGTCGAAGAGCTGGTCCGGGTACAGGGCGGAAGCGTAGACACCAGTCTCCTCCAACGCCTCGCGGAGGGCCGCTTCCAGGGCGGTTTCGCCAGGTTCGCAGTGCCCGCCGGGCTGAAACCACTTGCCCGACTTGCGGTGGTGCACGAAAAGCGTCATGGTCATCGCCGGATCAACGACGAAGGCCGAGCCTGTAACATGGCCGCTTTCGCAGGAGCGCAGGAACGAGTCGTCGCGGGAGCCGATGAAGCTCCTGAAGCGGTTCGCGGTGGCCGATTCGTCTGGCCAGGATTCCTGATATCGAGACAACTGGCCAAGCAGGAGACTGGCCTGGATCGTCATGTTGGCGGCTCCATGCGTCTGGCAAGTTCCATGCGTGCGTACGTGAGGGGTATGCGCTCCTGTTCGAGCCTGTTGCGGTCGGTAAAGGCGGAGAGCCTGCGGAACAATTTCTGTTCGTCGGGTGTCAGTCCCGTTGGTTCCGCTGCCCCGTCGTGCGGGGCGTCGGAGCGGTATTCGGTGAAGCGCTCGAAGGTGGCATCGTCCATCATCACAGATAAGGTGGCTGGAAAGCTAGAACGGAAAGCCGCCAGGATGCGCAGGCCATGGGTGTCGATGTCGCCCCAGTAGAAGAGCCGACGCGAGGCCAGCCAGGGAGCCTCCCGCAGGGCCGCCGCGGCGTAACCTGAGCCGAATATAGCCATGGTCCGCTTCATGGAAGGAGCCGTGAGGAACACGTCAGCATTGCCGAAGCTCGTCTTGTTTTCTATGACGAGAACCTGTTCGATTGTATCGAAGCCAAGAGCTCCGAAGCGGTCGGCGGGCACCGCCAGATCGTCGATGCCGGACATCCTGTCATTAGCAATTGTCTGGTCCAGGATGCGGACACGCACCAGGGGCGACGCGGTTCTGAGACCGCACCGCGCCTCGAACGATTGCCGCTCGGCAGGTACATGCCCGGCGACAAGCGAAGAACTCGGGGCAACGATATCAAGCAGTTCCCTGATGACAGGTTTGTTGCGCTCGATGAATTTGGTGTCTTCAACGGCTGGCACCTCACGAAGGTACAGGCCGGAAGCGGGATTGTGGGCGAACCAATCGAGCGCGGCAAGGATACGGCTCCAATCGTCCGAGTGCTCGACGACGCGTAGTGGCTTGGCTGCCGTCCAGTTTGCGAGTGAAGGAAAGGCGCTGGCGATATCCGCGGCATTGGCACGGAACCTCGCCGCTTCCCTGGTCTTACCGATGAATGCGAGATATGAAGTTTCGTCGCTGAAGGCGATGCGTGAAGGGAAACTCTGCGCTCCGGCGAGCCTGTCGCGCCGTTCTTCCCATTCCACGATGTACGACTTGCCAGGCAGGTTTTCGGCGCTGCCTTGTCTGAGCAGCTCGATCTCCGCGTGGAGTTCCGACCAGCGGATGGCCGCCTCTCCTGATTTCGCCTTGGTGAACGGTATCTCCAATGGGAAGAATACCCTACCTTCGATGATGGAGCGCAGGTAGTCGCGGTATCGCCGCTGTGCTATGTCCATGATGCTGGCTGGTGCTATCACGACGGCCGGCGCTCCGCACGCGCCGCTTTTTCTTCCTCGTAGTCGCGGATGCCCAGGCTTCTCACTTCGGACGCGGCACCTCCAGGGTTGGCGATGAAATGAATCGTGGCGACGCTGCCTTCAATGACGCCAATTTTCTGGAGCGGTGTGACGAGTATCAGCTGGAGATCCAGGGAAGAGAAAAGCCTGAGACCGTAGCGGGTGCTCTCCTCGGAACCGCGCCCGAAAGCCTCGTCGATGACGACCAGCCTGAAGCCGCCTGGCGCGCTGCGTCTACCCCGGCCATACTGGTACGCGAGGGCAGACGCCAAGATGGTGTACGCCAGCTTCTCCTTCTGGCCTCCCGATTTCCCCGACGAGCTCGAGTAGAATTCCTTCTCGGCGCCGTCTTCCTTCCAGCGCTCGCTGGCGGTAAACGTGAACCAGGAGCGCGCGTCGGTAACGTGTTCAGTCCAGGCGCGGTCGGTGGTGTCAGAGCCCGCGAACCGGGCGAGCAGATTTTTAACCCGAATAAATTTTTCTTCGCTGTAGAGATCCGCCTCGCCGACGGTGTTCTCCAGGCAACGCCTCATCTCGGACCTGAATTCGCGTACGTCCTGGTCTTCGCAGCGCTCTGCTGCGAGCGATATGAAGGTTCCCGGATTATATTCGATGCGCTCGAGCGATGTGTTGATGGTCTCGATGGCTGAGCGTATCGTGTGGGCGTCATTCTCAAGGTCGGTCTGGAACAGCGCAATGTCCCGCAATGTGCTCTCTCGGAGGAGGGCGCGGAAACGGCTCTCGAAGGACGGCAGGTCGTCTCGTTCTATCCGCTCGAGGAGAGAATCATAGTCGGGCAGGAAGTCGATGCCGGCGGCCAGTTCAGCCGATCTCTCGGGAAAGGCCGCCAGAAAATCGTGCATGCGCTTGAGCAGCGACGAACGAAGGTCGGAATCCTTGCGGGCGAGGGTACTGGATCTGGTGTCCAGGCGCTGCCTGACGGCGGTCTGCCATGCGGCCGCCTCATCGAGGCTCAGTGCCGATCCGCTTGTGAAGCTGTCGAGTTTTATGAACCACGGGGCTAGGTCCTCGCCGTCGAGGGCCGCGAGATTGGCCCGCGCCGAAGCGAGCTCGGCTTCCCGGGCTTCCTTGCGCGAGCGTATCCCGCCGGCCTGGTCGCGGAGCCTGTCCGATTCAGTCTGGAGCCTGGTTATCTCGGCAACGGCCGTGTCCAGGGCTGCCTTGAGCCCGGCGAGCTGGTCTGAGCTCCGCTCGAGCGCTTCCCGCTCTGAACGCAGATCGCGGTAACGCGCCGCCGCGGCGTCGACGTCTATGTCGTCGAAGGATTCGAAGCGAAGAACCTCGACGATGTCAGTCTTGCGAGCCTCAGCAGCGGCAATGGCTCGGTCCGCAGCCGCGAGCGCGCTGACCGCTTCGTCCAGCTCGAGGACGGCGTCGGCCCTGTCGTGTTCCAGCAGGGCTATCTTCTCGGCGTTCGACCAGCCGAGTACGAAGTTGCGTGGATCGGCAACGCTATACCTGTCGTCCTTCTCGTGGCGGATCCTGCCCGCTTTGACGAGGCCCTCGGCGGTGACCGCGTCTGGTTCACGGTAAAAATCCTCCATGGACGAGCAGCGGGCATAGTCGGCGCGGCGCGCAATTTCAGCTTCTATCCATGGACGGAACGGAGCGTCCGGCTTGACCTCGAGGCTGCGCGCCAAGCTTCGTTCCGAGAGCCTTGGCGCCTGTCCGGCTGAATCCGGCACCCTGAAGTACACCAGCTTGCCGTCGAGCCTGGTCGACCTGGCGTACTCGCTGACAGCCCGGTACAGGCGCTCGGGCACGAGAACGCTGAGCGCGAACGGGCGTAGGATGCGCTCGGCTGCGCCTTCCCACTTCCGTTCCGCTTCGGCTACACGTATCAGTTCGCCGGCGAACGGCAGCTCAACTTCGTCGGCACCGACCGCCTTCGCGAGTGCGCGACGTATGTTCGATTGCTGCGTCGGGATCGAGGTGGTCCGCTGTCGCAGCGATTCCAACTCCGTGTCGATTCCCCGTAGGCGTTCGTTCCTCTCGACACGCGCGACGACGCGGGCATCGCGGGTTTCATCCAGGCGGCCTCGCTCCTCGTCGATACCGGGAAGGCTGGCCAGCGTCGTTGTCCTGAAGGCCACGAATGCAGCCGCGTCCCTTGGCAATGTGCTTCCAAGTCGCTCTACAGGTTCGCGGTACTTGGCGGCCTGGGCGCGCCGTCTGTCGCGCTCTTCACCCGCGCGTTCCATCTGGTCTTCAAGCTCGACGATTCGCCTGCCGGCTTCCGAGTTGTCTATGGCTGATCTGAGCCTGCTCTGGTCCTCGCGCCGTTCCGAGAGGCTGGCAGCCAGTCCGTCGATGGCGGCTTTCGTCGAATCAAGTTCCAGGGCGAGCCGGCCAGCCTCGCGCTCCAGCAGGGGAACCGACTGGCCCAGGACGTAATACGGCAGGGCCTGCGACATGGATCGGATGTCTTCCATGGACGCGGCGAGCGTCGCGTGCTCGCGGCCTTCGCTATGGACTGGAGCCAGGGCGTCGCGTTGGCGTCTGGAACTCTCAACCGAGTCGTGGGCGGCACGCAGGTTGTCGAAGTTCTTGAGCATCTCGTCAATTTTGCCGAACGCACCCGTGGGTTCCAGCATGTGGTCGCGGATGAAGTCGTCAAGGTCGCCGATCGTTTTCATCGATACGGTCTGGTTGAACAGGTCCAGCGCCTTCTCGGTGATGCCCATGGACGAGCGGAAGGCTGTGGAGTAGTCGGAGAACGAATCGAAAGCCTCGGTGGAGGGCGATGATCGGAGGCGTTTCCTGAGCGCGGCTCCGTCGCCATCGAAATCCTTGAAATCCCCGAGTACCGACAGCCGCCTGCCCGATGTCGCGTAGACACGCTGGACCTCGCCTGACTTGAGCCATCGGACCTGGGCCAGAGACAGGAGCCGCGACGAGCGGACGTCCACGAAGACCGCTAGTATCACCGAGTAACACGACTCGTCGCGCAGGTTCACCGGCTTGGAGTACGCCGCTCCTTCATCCCTGGAGTTGCGGTACTCGCCAAGAACGTAGCTTTTATCGGTGCGTTCGCGGCGATCGGCGCCGGCGGCCTTGTTGTAGGTTATGCGCTGTGGCGGTACGAGCAGCGTCGATATCGCGTCAACCCAGGTGGATTTCCCCGAGCCTATGTCTCCGGTAACGAGGGCGTCCTCGCCGCCGAACGGGAAGGACCAGACGGCCCGCCCGAAGGTACCCCAGTTATACAGCTCGACCGCGTCGAGCCGGAATCCGGATCGGCCCTCGGCCAGATCGAGTTCATTCGACATCGGTGCCTGCATGAGTCGTGAGCCTTTCGAGCGCTTCTGAAAGCACGTCGGCGCTTATCTTGTATTTGAGGAGCTTGGTGACCTCGAGTTCGTCAGAGCCCGCTCCGATCGGCCTCAAGAACCCGTACTGGACGAGCCTGTTGATCTGAGCGTCCAGCGCGTCGGACTGTTTAGCCTCGTTCGTCTTCTTGGGCAGGTACGGCGCCGCCAGGTCCTTGATCCTGAAGCGGTCCAGCACGAGGCGGGACTCGCCGGAGCTGCCTGCCTCGAAGCGGTTGAGCTCCTCGACGAGGAGCACGCAGAGGAGCGATGCGGTATACGGCAACTCCCGCTTCGCGACCAGTTCCGGCAGCCCGTCGTCGGTAATGGAGTCATCGTCATCATGCCTGCGTCTGCGCACGAAGGAGAGCCCGTCGTGCTCGGCCACGATCAGTTCCAGACCTATCTGGCCGAAGTAGTCGTCGATCGACGAGCGGTGCCTGAGCAACAGGTCCCAGACGTCGACCGAGTCGGCATAGACGGGACCTTTCAGGAGCCTGACGAGGCATGACGCGTACGGCGGTATGGTCATCAGGGCAACTCCTGCATAAAGATGATGTCGGGCGCATCCACCTTGAAGCTGGAATTCCGGCGTTTGTTACACGCCGACAGTTCCGTCCGCTCGTCGGTACCGGCCGTGCAAGCTCCAGGCTCGACGCCTATCGAAAGGTAGCCGAGCACCTCAGCCGCGCCCTGGCTGATGGGGTAGCGCTCCGCGATTTCTGAAAGGCTCGCCTGGGGGTGCTCGAGGAGCATTGTAGCAATGCGGCCTTCCAGAGCACTGAGGTCGATGCGGTCAAGATCGAACAACGCGTCCGCATTTGTTTCCGGTGCGCCGGTGGCAAGGGGATTCTCCGTTATGACGACCGGCTCTTCGGGTTCGTATAGCGGCCGGTCCATGACGAGTGAAAGCTCAGGCTCGCCTTCCAGTTCGATGAAGCGACGGTCTTCGGGCGGAGCGTCGCGAACTTCAAGCGCCAGCCGTTTGAAGTGCTCCACCAATTCCCCCACGCGCCTGCTTTCCCGCCTGGCGCGCTCGTCCAGAAAGTGGCGCAACTCCTCGTTGAGGCGGTGGGTCATCCGCTGGACCCTGGCTCCGGCGTCGACGAGGCGCGAGTCGAGCGTCTCCAGGGGAAACGCCTTGTCGGCTTTCCTTACAGGCACAAGCGCCAGTACGCGGCCAATCAAGTCAGCCAGCTCGTCGCGAGTGTCGAGCGACATGAGGAAACCCCAGAACGAACCGAAGCTCTTGCCCTGGTCACTCGAGACGATGGCGTCGCGATGCTCGAAAACTTCCTTGAGCACGGCACCACGAGAACGTTCCGAGGCAATAACCCGTTCCTTGGTCTCACGGTCCAGGTCGCGGAAATTCTGCTCTATCTGCTTGAAGTCGGACAAGAGACGACGCGCCGCATCCTCGACGCCATAGTAGCGTTCCAGGATTCTGGTATCATCGAGTGTCGTTGCCTCGCCGCGCTCGAGCTGCTTCAGTTCCTCGTTTATTTCGGCTTTCTGCCGCTTGAGTTCGGCTTTTCGTTCATCCAGGTCGAAGGATGCGCCAAACGCCAGGTCCTTGAGAGCATCGAACAGCGACAAGAGCCTGGACTCGGTGCCGACGAACGAGCGCCGGGCTAGCTCGCCTATCCATTCGAGCGCCCGTTCGCTGTCGGGGGTCAGGTCATAGCAGGCTTCGCTTGAATCGGCCGGGTAGAACTTGCGCAGGAAGCCGTCGTTGGCCCACTCGTCCAGATATGCGTTCGGTTCCCGCTTGGGCTCGTCACCCCCTTCTGACATCCGTACGAACTCGGCAAATGCAGACAATTCCGTGGCCAGCTCGGATTGTCCGATGTCAGCTCGGTGCCGCTTCTTGAACTGGTCGTGGAAGAAGCCAAGCATGAACGCGGCGCTTTCCTTGCGGAGTATCCTGAACACCGCATGCGTCTCGAGGCGGAATTGTATTTCATGATAATCGAGTTGGATTTCCATGGTTGTTCGGTATGAATCATATCATATGGAAAAAGTCAGGACCATAGAGGCTTTTCAAGCTGGACAGCCAAACGGGCCTGCGCCATAGTGTCCCCGCGCGACGGAGAATTTCCCTTTCGAGGCAGGTATTCATGAGTTTCATCACGACACTAGCGGATTCAGAGCCCATCCAGGCCGTATTGACTATACCGGTCTACGGCATGTACGCGGCGGTTGCCGGCCTGTCGATGCTGCCGTCCGCCATGCTCGTGGGGTGGGGGATTCGCACCCTGGCTTCCGCGGACCGATGGCTCGCTTTTTCAATGGTACTGGGTTTGTCGTTGTTCTTGTTTTTCATGGCGGCGGTTCTTGTCATGGGGCTGGCGATTCGCGTGATGTCCATGGGGATCAGGCCGGGTCGATATCCGGAAAAATCGGCGACTGTGCTCAGGTGGCTCGTCTACAGCGGCATCTTCAACATGATGACCAAGCTGGTCCTTCCGATGGTGCCGATGAGCTTCATGACCAACACGTTCTTCAGGCTGGTCGGGTGCAGGATGGGACGTGGCGTCAAGCTGAACAGCTTCCAGCTCAATGACGCGTACCTGTTGACGATTGGCGATGGCGTGGTCATCGGCGGACAGGCGGACGTCTCCTGTCACCTGTACGAGAACGGCTATCTGGTGTTGCTGCCGATATCGATCGGCGCAGGCACCGTCATCGGCGCGCACTGCTACATATCGCCGGGTGTAAGCATTGGCAGGAACTGCCTCGTCGGACTTGGCTGCTACATCAGGCAGGGCAGGCGGATCCCTGATGGCGCAAAACTCACAACGGTGGCCGGTGTCCCGCTACGCATCGCTCAGCGCCTTGAAAAAGGTAGATTCTAGCAGAGGCCCGTGGTGAGGCGGACGGGCATGCTGCCCAGAGAGATCTCCTTGTTCCAGTCAGGACCACGGGCTATAATTTCCCCATGAAGCATCGTCCTGCCCGAATCGTGGTCATGATCATCCTGGCGGCGCTCGCGGTCTCGGCAGCGGTCAGCCAGACCAGGAGTTCCGCGACGGCCTCCGTGCCGGCCACATACCCCCGTACGCCCGGGGAGTGGTCCGCATTCCTCGCACCGGATCCCCGCTTCGTCGAGATCGGGAGCATCCCCGAGCCGATGCCCACCCGGAAGCTCGCAGAGGCTGGCCTCGCTGCGTCGGGCGTCCCGCCTGAGCGCATGGAGTATTACATCGGCAGGCTTCGGGAGACTTTCGAAGCCTTGCGCTTGAAGTCGGAGCGGATCCAGGATCCGGCCTTACGGGCCGAATCGATCCTTCCATTCTTGCACCGGAACCTGTTCAAGAAATATCAGGCGGACGCGACCACCGTCGACGTCGTGGTCGATATGGGGTACTTCAACTGCGTATCCTCGGCCGTTGTCTATCTCCTCGCCGCCAGGGTCTTCGTCCTGCCGATGAAAGGCGTCCAGACCCCCGACCACGCCTTCTGCGTGCTCACGGTTGCGGGACGGGACATCGACGTGGAGACGACGAATCCCTTCGGGTTCGATCCCGGGACGAACAAGCGGTTCATCAGTTCCTTCACTAAGACGACCCAGTTCTCGTACGTGCCTCCTAGGGACTACACCCGCCGCAAGACCATCACCGAGAAGGACCTGGTGGGCCTTATCCTGCACAACCGGGCTGTTGAAATGCACGCGAAGGGAAGGTACCTGGAGGCCCTGCGCCTGGCCGTGGACCGGGCGACGGGATTCCCCGGGCCTGACTCGTACGACTTTCTGGCGGATACGGCTTCCAATGTCTGTGTCGAGCTCAACCAGCGCGGCGACATGTCAGGCAGCCTCGCCGTTGCGGATCATGCCCTTGCGCTCGCGGGTTCCGGGGCGAAATTCCGGGAGCTGCACCAGGTGGCAGTGCACAACTTCGTCGCCGACGCCCACAACCGTTTCGCGGATTTCTACAATGCCCGCGACTACGCCCATGCGCGCGCCGTAATCGAGGAGGCGCTCAGGCGCCTGCCGGACGACCCGACCCTGCTCAAGGACCTCTCGGTTCGGCAGCCATGACGTACCCGTCCGTGAAGCGGACGGGCCGGCTCAGCGAAGCTGAGCCGGCAGTGCGGCAAGGGGGATACCCCCTCGAACGCGCTCTGCGCGTTCTCACCCCTGCGGTCCTGCGCCAGCTCGGACCGCACCTTGCGCGGCGGTATTTGATCTCTTCGTTGACTATTCCAGAACGTAGTTAAGCGGCGCATCGCCCTCAGGCGACGCGTCCGCTTGAACAAGATGCCCATATCGCCGCGCCAGTCGGCGATATGGGTTCAGCGTATTAGATTGCGGCGGAACGTCCGCAATCTAGCCTATGAGCCTGTTCATCCTGGCTACAAAGTCGGCGGGGTCCTTGATCGGGGCGCCTTCGACGAGGAGGGCCTGGTCGAGAAGTACGCGGGCAACGTCCGCGACGAGGGTCTCGTCGACGGAGGCCGAGAGCCTGGCAATCAGGGCGTGGTCGCCGTTGACCTCGAGTATCGGCTTGACGTCGATGCCATCGGCTTGGCCCATGCTTTTCATGAACTGCTGGAGCTGAAGGCTCGGGTCGTCGGCGTCGACGACGATGCACGACGGGCTGTCGGTCAGCCTTGACGACAAACGCACGTCCTTGACCTCGTCGCCGAGGGCTTTCTTGATGCGCTCGATGACGGGAGCCAGATCCTTCGCCTTCTGCTCGTCGGGCTTGCCTTCCAGTTCCTTTTCCGCGCCGGCGCGGTTTATGGCCTTGAGCTCGATATCGCCGAAACGACCTACCATCGGCATCACGAGCTCGTCTATCTCGTCAGGGCATATCAGCACTTCGACGCCCTGCTTGCGGTACATCTCGAGCAGCGGTGACTTGCGCAGGCGCTCCTCCGCGTCTCCCGTCAGGTACCATATCGCCTTCTGCTCGTCCTTCATCCTCGACTTGTAGTCGGCGAACGACGTCCATCCGTCTGTCGTGCTGCTCTTGAACCGGACCAGCTCGAGGAGGGCGTCGCGGTTGGCGAAGTCTCCGTAGAGGCCTTCCTTGAGCGGGCGGTTGAACTCGGCGATGAACGAGGCGTATTTGTCCTTGTCGGCGGTCGAGAGCTCCTTGAGCTCCGAGAGGATTTTCTTGACCGACCCTGTCCGAATCGTGTTCATCACGCGGTTCTGCTGGAGGAGTTCGCGGCTTACGTTGAGGGGCAGGTCCTCGGAGTCTATGACGCCGCGCACGAAGCGGAGGTACACCGGCAGGAGTTCCTTGTCGTCGTCGGTGATGAAGACGCGGCGGACGTACAGCTTGACTCCCGGCTTGTAGTCGGCGCGATACAGGTCGAACGGCGCCTTCGATGGAATGTAGAACAGTGTCGTGTACTCGATAGTGCCTTCGGCCTTGGTATGGGTCCAGAACAGTGGCGTCTCGTCGGAGTCGGAGATGTTCTTGAAGAATTCGACGTAATCCTCGTCTTTGAGCTCGGTCTTGGGCCTGCGCCACAGCGCCTGGGCGCTGTTGATCTGTTCGTCCTTGTGGATTTTCGATCCTTTTTTCTTGCCCTTATCGTCGTACTCGTCCTCGTCGTACGCAAGTCGGATGGGGCAGGCGACATGGTTGGAGTACTTCTTGACCAGTTCCTCGAGGCGCCAGCGGCTGAGGAACTCGCGACCGTCGTCGTTGATCTTGAGCACTACCGTAGTGCCGTGGGCGTCGCGCGCGCCCGGCTCGATGTCGTACGAACCCTTGCCGTCGCTTTTCCAGACCCAGGACGCTTCTTGTCCTGCCTTGCGCGTCGTGACGGTCACTTCGTCGGAAACCATGTAGCTGGCGTAAAAGCCAACGCCGAAGCGGCCGATGAGGTTGGAATCCTTGCGCTTGTCGGCTGCCATCGCCTCGATGAAGCGCCTGGTGCCGGAGCGCGCTATGGTGCCCAGGTTCTCGACGAGGTCCACCTCGTCCATGCCCACGCCGTTGTCGGCTATCGACAGCGTGCCGGCGGCCGCGTCGAAACCGATCGAGATCGAAGGCTCGAAGGTTATGGCCTTGTAGGCGTCATCGGAGAGGGTCAGGTACCTGAGTTTGTCGATGGCGTCGGAGGCGTTGGAGACGAGTTCGCGGAGAAAAATTTCCCGGTGCGAATAGAGCGAGTGGATGATCAGCTGGAGCAGCTGATTGACCTCGGCCTGGAATTGATGTACGGCCATGGAGTATCTCCCGTGGTTGATGAGGATAAAAGTGTTGAATCAATGTAACCAGGAAGGCAGCGCGGCGGCAAGTGCGGCGCCCTTGCTTCACGGGAAAATGTAGGGCTCCCCCTGCCGCACGAATCCCATGAAGCCCAGGGTCGCCGCTTTTTCGACATGGTTCTCGACGGCGTCGCCGAAATGCATCAGGCGGGTCTTGGCCCTGACCGTAGCAGGAAGGCTCGCGAGTTCGTCGAGCGAGGCGTGCACGCCGCCGGTATACAGCTGGCAATCGTGGAATATGGCTTCGATCCGATAACGATCGGCGAGGAATTCGAGGAGTTCCGGGTCGAAGCGGGTGTCGCTCGTGAACAGTATCCTGTCGTCTATCATTATGCCGTAGCTCGGGGACGATGAGCGCCAGCTCGGCGCCGAGTCGGGTATGTGCTTTGTCCTGAACATCGCGAACTTGATGGAGCCGACTTGCGCCTCGCACAACTCCCTGTCGGCGCCTGCCACCGGAACGGTGTCGATGACGTTCCACAGGTCTCCGAAACGAAGGAATTTTCCGTCGACCCGTTCGTTGTAGGCGGCGCCTCCCTTGAGCGAGTGTTTCCACAGGAATTTCCTGTACGCGGCCGGGGCTATCATGGTCGGCTTCTGCCTGGCTACGTAGCGGTTGAGGAGCATGACTTCCTCGAGCCCGCCGATGTGGTCGGCGTGGGAATGCGTTATCAGGTAGTTGTGCACATCGGTGACCGACAAGCCCATCAAGGCGAGAGCCTCCGGTGTCCTGGTACCGCAATCCACCAGCACATGGTCATTGCTTTTGACGACAAGCGCGTTGTTCTGATAGAATTTCTTCGTGAAAGCACTCCCCGCTCCGATAAATGTAATGGAGAGCGAAGAGTCATTGCGCACAAGGAGTTGCTTGGCAGTATCAGTCTTGCCTGATTCGGCGGTGGATTTATTCATCATAGACAGTATACTCTCAACGAACGATATTTTCAAAAAATGGATCATGCGGAGCAATTGTTTGACAGTTTCGTGACTTGCATGCTATCATCATGCCGATTTCATCTATCCGGGGGGCCGTGTTGGCGACGCTTAAACGATACAAAGACGTTGAAAAATCGTTGACCAAGCGCGCAGGTGCTTCAGTCCGCAAAGGCGCCTCTTCCGTATCGGGAAGTTTTTCCCGATTCATTCGGGCCGGCAAGCAGAAGATGACCATCATGCTGGTCCCGCATACCGAAAAACGCATACTCAACCTTCAGGTCAGTTTTTTTGGCCTGGCTGCAATCATCGTGGCCTTCGTCGGCGTAGCCAGCTTCCTTGCCTGGTCGAGCGCAGGATACGGCGATGTGGCCGGCAAGCTTGCGGGCAAGACCGATGCGCTCAGGTCGACGCAGGCTGACCTCGACTCGATACGCGACAGCACGAGCCGCCTGATCAAGGCGGCGCGGTCCTTCCAGGCGGCCCTGGATACTACTCTGGCGACCATTGGCGTCAAGAAACAGGCAGATTCGGCTTCCATGGCGGATGGCGACCTGGCGGCATTCTTCTCGCCTTCGGAGATCGGTTCAGGCAGGCTTCGCGAAGCCGCCGAGATCGAACGCGTCACCGGCTACCTCGAGCGTAGCGTGACGCCGCTCAACGAACTGGGAAGCACGATTGCCGCGCAGGGCAGCATCCTGTCGGAAATCCCGAATATCTGGCCGATCAAGGGCGGCATCGGGCACATCTCGATGTACTACGGGCAGAACGAGAATCCGATATACGGTTCCTGGTACATCCACAAGGGCATCGACCTGTCCACCTTCCGTTCCGGAGACCCGATCGTCTCGACCGCCGACGGCAAGGTCGTCACGGTGGCGTACGACATAAGCCTTGGCAACTACATCATCATCGAGCACAAACACGGCTTCATCACCCGCTACGCGCACATGAGCGCCTTCAAGGTCCAGAAGGGCGCAATCGTCAAGCAAGGACAGGTGATAGGCTACATCGGCAACACCGGCCTCTCCACTGGTCCCCACGTCCATTACGAAGTGCATCTGGGCATCGAGACGATAGATCCGCTGAGGTTCCTCAACATCCGTTCCGCTTCCGCGCCGTTGACTCGGTAGCTCCCGCCGGATACCATACCTCCATGCCAGCTCCCCGCGACGTGCTCGTCAATTCGTTACTCGGCCCCGACAGCTCGTTCAGGGGCGATCTCGTCGTCGACGGCTTCGTCAGGATAGACGGCGACCTGCGGGGTTCTGTCAGGGCTTCCGGCAAGATAGTGGTCAGCGAATCGGCGCATTGCGACGCATCCATAGTGGCGCGTTCAGCCGTCGTCGGCGGTGTGGTCCGTGGAGATGTCTGCGTCTCCGACAGGCTGACCATCCTGGACGGCGGCATCATCGTCGGCGACGTGTTCGCGCCCCGCCTCGATGCCGATGGAGACATCGTCATACACGGAGACGTACAAGTCTCCGGTCCAGGCGACGGAACGGAGGAAGCCATGCTCGCATTCATGCGCAAGCATGGATCCAGGATCAGGCCCTTCGGTTTCGACGCCCCCGCCGACGAGCGCCGGAACGAGCTGGACGCCGGCGCCGGAACAGCATGGCGAAAGTAGAACTGCCCGACAACCTTCTGGCCGGTCTCATCCCCGGGCTTTCAGGACGGAAAGCAGAAAAGAAAAAGGAAACCTCGAAGGCGGCCTCCTTCAAGTCCGCCATGCGCAGCGCTGGGGAGATAGACCTTACACCTGCCGCCGAGGGGCTGCCCTTTGCGGAAGCGGAGGCTTCTGTCCTGCTCGACTCCGTGCACAGCGCCGGCGAGGACCTGAAGCGCGATCCGAACGGCGAGAACGTCAGGGCGTACAAGGCGGCGGTCAGGAATTTCGTCCACTACGTCGTTGAACGGGCTTACGACGTGGTCGAGAAGAGTTCCGGCGGCAACATCCTGAAGCGGAAGAAATTTACGACCGTCGTCGTCATCGACGAGCGACTCGAGCGGCTGGGCGCCGA
>CAZNXK010000084.1:0-15193 GCA_964576835.1 uncultured Treponemataceae bacterium
TGATATACTCTTGCCAGTATTGATGTTAGATTGTGGAAAACTTGTTGGTAATTGTTGCAAGGAGCGCCTTTAGATGGATACGTGGGATTACAGGGTCTTTTGGAACGAGGCGATGAGCCAGTTCTCCGACGAATTGAGCGAACAGGAATACTCGATGTGGTTCAACATCGAATATGACTCGTCCACGCAGGAGACCATCGTCATCCGGGTTCCTTCGGCTTTCTATCGTGATCAGCTCGGAAAATCATACCAGAAGGCCATCGAGGCCAAGCTCTTCGAACTGTCAGGCAAGCGCCTCGCCATCGACTTCGTCGTCGTCAAGCCAAACCAGACAGTGACCAAGTCCACGGTGGCCGCGGCTGAAACCAGGAAGCCCGTAAAGCCATCCGGCGACGACCAGCGACCCAGGGAAAAGCATCCGCAGCTCAATCTCATCTATTCATTCGAGAACTACATAATCGGGGAAAACAACTCCTTTGCCTCCAACGCGGCCATGGCGATAGCCGCGAACCCGGGCACCGCCTACAACCCCTTCCTGATATACGGCGACGTGGGACTCGGCAAGACCCACCTGATGCAGGCCATAGGCAACAGGGCGTGGGTACTCAATCCCAAGCTCAAGATCATCTGCGTGTCGGCGGAGGATTTCACCAACGACTTCATCCACTCGATCCACGAAAAGAGCATGTCGTCGTTCAAGAACCGCTACCGCTCGGTGGACATACTGCTCATAGACGACATCCATTTCTTCGAAAACAAGGAAGGTTCCCAGGAGGAGCTCTTCCATACGTTCAACGCGCTTTACGATGGCAACAAGCAGATGGTCTTCACCTGCGACCGGCCGGCCTCCGAGCTGAAAAACCTCTCCGACAGGCTACGCAGCCGCTTCGAACGGGGACTCAACGTCGACCTGCAGCCGCCGAACTACGAGACACGCTACGCCATCCTCAAAAAAAAGGTGGAAACCAACCACTTGAGCATCCCTCCCGAGGTCTTCGATGTGATTGCCAGAAACATATCGACCAATGTCCGCGACCTGGAGGCCGCCCTCCTCAAGCTCAGCGCCTACGCAGATCTGGTGGGCATGAACATCACCCTCGAGGTAGCCCAGCAGCAACTCAAGGATGTCTTCAGCCAGACACGCCACGGCAACGTGACCATAGACCACATCATCCGCACCGTGTCCGAGGCCTACAAGGTCAGCGCCAACGACATGAAGGGGAAAAAACGCACGAGGAGCATCGTCATACCCCGCCAGATAGCCATGTATATCGCAAGGGAGATAACCGAGTACTCAACGACCGAGCTCGGCCTCGAGTTCGGCGGGCGGGACCATACAACCGTCATGCATTCGTGCCAGAAGATAGACGAACAGCTGAAGCTCGATCCGACGCTCGATTCCAAGATACAGAAGCTCATCCAGACCATACGCCAGATGAGCATCAAGGGCTAAGCTGTTAAAGAGTTGGGGCTTTCCTGTACATAGAAGGCAGCGACAGCCGAGATACCGCCGGAATGCCCTGTCTTGTGCATATTGAATCGTTCTCCGGCGCAGATCCATGCACCGCCGAAGTCGTTCAAGAGCATGTAACTGCGCAGGATATGCACATTTACAGACCCCTTACTATGACTATTACGAATTTATTTAAATTCAAATTCAACAAGACCGGAAATTTTCTTCCAAAGATTCTTGTCATGTCGACACATTCATTGCGCGCATCGAGGCTTCCGTGCTATCCTTGTTTCCAGAAACCGAGCGAGGTCAGCCATGAAATTCGTTTGCGAAAAAAACGCTCTACAGCGTGAAATCACGTTTGCCCAGGAGATCATCTCCTCCAAAAGCTCCATGTCGGTCGTATCGAACGTCTATCTGGAAGCCATCGACGGTTCGCTCCTGATCCGCGCTACCGACATCAAGATAGGTTTCGAGACGAGGATGCCCGTAGACATCCAGGAACCCGGCAGCTTTACCGTATTCTGTGACAAGCTTAACGGCATACTCTCCAGTATTCCCGAAGGCACGATAGAGGTGGACCAGAAAGACCTGAGGGTAATCATCAAGCCAAGCTTCAAGAAAGCCCAGTTCAGCCTCAAGACCATAGCCAGCGAGCAGTTTCCTCAGCTTCCCGACATCGACGATGACAAATTTTTTGCTATACCGCTTTCCGATTTCAGGGACATGATAAGCCAGACGGTATTCGCGGTGTCAGACGACGAGACCAGGTACTTCATGAACGGCGTCTATCTGGAGCGAGTACAGGACGGACTCATAATGGTGGCCACCGACGGCAGGCGCCTCGCCTATATAAAGCGCGGCATCGTCGAAGGCATTCCCGACTTCAAGGGCATCATCATTCCCCCGAAGCTCCTGTCGGTCATCCTTCACCGCGCCTCCGACGAGGGCCAGATTGAGCTTGCCGTCAACGAAAAAAACCTGTTCGTCAAGTTCGGCCAGTACCGACTGAGCACCGTTCTTATCGAAGGGCAATTTCCAACCTACCAGAAAGTCATTCCCGAATCGCAGAAATATATTGTCTCGGTAAAAAGGCAGGACGTCCTCGATGCGCTCAAACGCGTGTCGATTTTCGTCGAGCAGAAGTCGAGGAGGACGTTCTTTGCCCTCTCAACCGACAAACTCGTCATATCGTCCGAGGAATCGGACATCGGCACTGCCCGCGAGGAAATACCATGCTCCTACGACGGTCCTGATGCGGTCATAGCCATGAACTACAGATATTTTGATGAACCGCTGCGGGCCATCCAGAGCGAGGGCATTTTCTTGCGATTCACCGAGACGTCCAGGGCGGTCACTGTGTCGCCAGACCCTGACTCCGACTACTTCCACATCCTCATGCCTATGCAGGTCGACTGAGCCAGACCGGCCGATGTCGTTTTCCAGCATAGAGGCCGTATCGTTCCGTAATCTTGCGGATGGGGTCATCCATACGGATGCTCCGTCCGTTTTCGTCGTGGGCGACAACGGGCAGGGCAAGACCAACTTCCTCGATGCGATCTATACCCTCTGCTATGGGTCATCGTTCAGGGGCGGCACCGATGCCGACGCCGCGAGGACCGGTACCCAGGCATGGTCGGTGCGCGGAATGAATCCCGACGGTTCGGTCTGCCGCGTCACCTGGGAAGCCGGCGTCAAGACGATACGTGAGGACGACAAAGCCATCCACGACAGGAAGCGACTGGTCGAGCGCAATCCCGCCATCGTCTTCTGCCACGAAGACATGGAGTTTGCGCGCGGCGAACCCGAGCGGCGACGTTTCTTCTTCGACCAGACCGCAAGCCTCGTCTCCGCAGGCTACATCGACCTCCTGCGGGCCTATCGCAGGGTCCTCAAGGCAAGAAACGTGGCGCTCAGGGAGCACAGCCTCGACGTACTCGAGGTGCTCGACATCCAGACGGCATCGTACGGCATAGGCCTCAGGGACGAGCGCGCCAGGCTGTCAGCCGAGTTCGACGAACGATTCGGCCCGCGCTACGAGCGTGTTTCGCTGCTCGGGAGGCGGGTCGGCGTATCATACCGGCCCTCATGGCGACTGGACGAGACGGCCGATGACGTGATTGCCCGCCTGGCGGCCGCGAGGGATAGGGAACTGGCGCTTGGCACGAGTCTTTCCGGCCCTCACCGCGACCGCTTTGCCTTCGTGGACGAGCGGGGGGATTTTTCCGACCGCGCATCGACCGGGCAGCTCAGGTTACTCGGGCTGACCCTCCGGATTGCCCAGGCCGAGCATTATGCAGCGGTATGCGGCAGGCACCCTATTCTCCTCCTCGACGACGTCCTCCTCGAACTGGATCCACCCAAGCGGCGCAGGTTCATGGAAAACCTGCCCGAGGCTGACCAGTCGTTCTTCACCTTCCTGCCGGGTGAACCCTACCGGGATTACGCCGCGGGCTCCACTGTCGTATACTGGACTGACGATGGACGATTCTCGAGTACGTAAGGCTTCCGATCTCCTTGGCGCGCTCCTTTCACCCAAGGTTGCCGAAAAGGCCGAGCTCTGGTCTCGCTTTTTCAGCTTCTGGTCGCGGGCCGCCGGAGAGAACCTTGCAGCGCATTCCCGCCCCGTCGACGTGCGCAACGGCATCGTCTTTGTCGAGGCCGACCATCCTGGCTGGATACAGCTCTTGCAGATTGACCAGGGACGCATCCTCGAAATGATACGACACAGTTTCCCGGCACTTGGCATCTCGGGAATAGCTTTCAGGATGGCCAAGGACGGCTCCGTCCCCGGCACAACCCGCCTGGGGACAGAGCACGGAAACCAGACGGGGGCAGAGCTCGCCGAAACGGGGACAGAGCTCGCCGCGGAGTCTGACGCGAAGTCCGATGACGAGTCCCAGGGTGACAAGCCCCAGGGGGACAGAGCCCGTGCAGTGCCGATGCCGACAGTCGCGCAGACGCTGCAGGGCGTTGCCGACGATTCGTTCCGCGGCATACTGTCGTCCCTTGCCGGCACGCTTGAGTCGGAGAACCGCGACAAGGCACGGCTCAAGGCGGCAGGGAGAGGTCCAAAGACAAGGTGAAGCCGAATCCGGCTTGATTTTTATGCTCATACCCCGTATCGTGACGATCCAACGAAAGCTATGAACCAAACAATCGAAATAGACGTGTACGGCAAGGCCGAAGACAGGATCTGCTCGGGGTGCGAGCACTCCTGCGACGAGTGCTCGACAGCAATGACCTCCGCGGCAAAGCGGCGGACGATTGACCTGGTGCTCGATTTTCAGCGGCTCCTGGCGGCCTCCGACCTTGGCGCAAAGTATTCTGTGACTTTCTTCGAGTCGACACCCGAAAGCATCGAGAGAAATCCCGATGTCCAGAAACTCCTCTCGATGGCGAGCCTGGAACCGGTCGTCTGCGTAGGCGGCTCCGTCGCCTACCTCGGTGGCTTCAGCCCCGAGGGCCTCCTCTCCGAATTGCGCAAAAAATAGCAAGGGTGGCATCATGGAACTGAACGACGAATTCATCGCCGGGCTCGAGGTGGGCAAGGCCGACCTTCTCAACCGCATCTCGTCCCAGCTGTCGATACGCGTCAGCCAGGCTGCCGCGGTCGTCGAGCTGACGGCGGAAGGCTGCACCGTGCCGTTCATCAGCCGCTACCGCAAGGAGCGGACCGGAGAGCTGGACGAGGTGCAGGTTCGCGATGTCGTCCATATCCACCAGAGTCTGACAAACCTGGAGACGAGGCGCATCGAGGTAATCCAGGCAATACACGGGCAGGGCAAGCTCACCGGGGAGCTGTACGGCAACATCCGCAAGTGCGTGACGCTGACCGAGATCGAGGACATCTACGCGCCGTACAAGCGCAAGAAGAAGACGCGCGGCATGATCGCCGTCGAGAAAGGCCTCGAGCCGCTTGCCGAAATAATGCTGACAGCCAGCGCCGAGGCCGTCGAGAAGGCCGCGCCTGGATTCGTCAAAAGCAACGACGAAAAGCCCGAGTTGTCCGTCGCCACAGCGGAGGACGCGATCAAGGGTGCCATCGACATCGTCGCCGAGCGTGTTTCGCAGGACCCCGAGAACCGCGTTGCCGTCAAGGGACTCTACCTGCGCGATGGTTTCATGACCGTCAGGGGAGTAGGAGACGATAAAAAGAAGGAGTCGAGCACTTACCAGATGTACTGGGACTACCGGGAGCCCCTGGGTTCGCTCAAGGCCCACCGCGTGCTGGCGATCAACCGTGGCGAGCGCGAGGGTGAACTCGAGGTGGGACTCGAGGTGGACGAAGACGCCGCGGTCAAGCGCCTCCATGAGCGCTGCCGGCTGGCCAACAAGTATCATTCCGATGCGGTGGACGATTCGTTGCGGCGCCTCGTGTCGCCTGCGGTTCTCAGGGAGATACGGTCCGAGGCGATGGACCACGCCGACGACCACGGCATCTCGGTGTTCAGTGAAAACCTCAAGAACCTCCTCCTGTCCGCGCCAATCAAGGGCACCCGCGTCCTGGGCGTCGACCCGGGCATACGCACGGGCACCAAATGTGCGGCGATAGACGAAACCGGCAAGTTCCTTGGTTACTTCGTCGTCTACCAGGAACAGAAGCCAGACGAGGCGCGCAAGGCCATAGCCAAGGCAATCAAGGACTACGCCATCCAGCTCGTCGCCGTCGGCAACGGCACAGGCAGCCACGACGTCCAGAAGGTCGTCTCGGAGGCGCTTGCCGAGCTGGGCGGGGAGTCGAAGTACGCTGTCGTCGACGAGGACGGCGCCTCGGTGTACTCGGCGAGCGACATCGCCCGCGAGGAGTTCCCCGAACTGGACCTGACCATCCGCGGTGCCATCTCGATAGGTCGGCGAATACAGGATCCGCTTGCCGAGCTCGTCAAGATCGACCCCAAGAGCATAGGCGTGGGCCTGTACCAGCACGACGTCAACCAGAAACGCCTCTCGGAAATGGTCGACGAGGTGGTCGAGTCTGTCGTAAACCGGGTCGGCGTCAACATCAACACCGCAAGCCACTCGCTGCTCAAGTACGTATCGGGAATCAATTCGTCGCTGGCAAAGAAGATCGTCAAGTACCGCGACGACAATGGCAAGATCGTCAGCCGTGACCAGCTCAAGAGCGTCTCCGGCATGGGCGAGAAGAGTTACGAGCAGTGCGCCGGCTTCCTCAAGATTCCCGAGAGTCCGAATCCCCTGGACAATACATGGGTTCACCCCGAAAACTACGCGCTGGCCAGTGAAATTCTCGATGGCGTCCGCGCCGGCAAGGATCCTGCCAAGGAGCAGCGGGCGGCCCTCAAGGAGAAGTACGGGGTAGGCGACACGACGATCGACGACATCGTCGCCGAACTCAAGAAGCCAAACCGCGACCCCCGCGATGATTATCCGAAGCCTGTCCTGCAGCAGGGCGTCCTGGCCTTCGAAGACCTGAAGGAAGGCATGAAGGTCACGGGAAAGGTCAAGAATGTCGTGGATTTCGGCGCATTCGTCGACATCGGCATCAAGGAGAGCGCCCTGATCCACGTCTCCGAGCTGTCCGACCACTTTGTCAAGGATCCCATGGATGCCATCAAGGTCGGCGACGTCAAGGAATTCAGGATCATATCGCTCGACATCGCCCGCAAGCGCATCGGCCTGTCCCTCAAGAGCGAGCGCAAGAGCGACGCCCACGTTTCGGCCCAGACTGGATCACAGGGATCGGTTGCGAGGAAGCCCGAAGGCAGCCAGGCCGGCGACCCGGCGCGGGGACAGAGCCCGGCGCCGGGAAGGGGACAGAGCACGGGTCGTCCCGGGAGCCAACAGCAGCATGGGGGACAGAGCATGAGTACTCCCAGGGCTCCGGAACGGGACGATGACGGGACAAGCTACAATCCGTTCGTCGAACTCCTCAAGAACCACAAATAGCTCAGCCGGGCTCCTGCCTCAAGTCAGACGGTGAAGTCGCGGATGATCGTGGCTTTTCTTATGGCGGAGCGGCGGAATCGGCTCTATAGTACTGTCATGGAAACCGAGCGGAGAAGCCGGCAGCGCTTCCGCCTGTCACGGATGGGCGTGTACGATATTGCGCGCGAGCGATACATCTGCGCGCAGGGCAGCGACATATCGCGCGGGGGCATGTCGTTCGTGGCTGATGAATATGTCCAGCCCGGAACAGCCGTCTGGCTTTCGTTCTCCATACCCGAGCCCGACGGAAGCTGGCTCGAGATCGATGCGGAAGGCATCGTGGCCAACGTGAGCGATCTGGCAACAGGCTGCAGGTTCGGTGTTGTTTTTTCCCGCATGACACCCGAGGACAGGTCCGCCCTCGAAGCCTTTGCTGACCTCCTCGAGGCTGGGGAGCTGGAACAGTAACATGAAAGACCAGAAACGCGCCAAGGCACACAAGCACCTCGAGCCCATCTTCAGGAGCGTTCCCTCCGGGAGCCTGGGCTCGATACCGGGCTCGCCGATATACATCGGGGACAGGGCACCGACCGAGGCGGCGTTCTCTCTCATCCAGTACGACCATGACGACATATCTTTCATCACGCCCGAAAATATCGAGGAAGTCTTCGCGATGCTCGAGGACGGCATGGTGAACTGGGTCAACGTCAACGGGTTCGCGGACCTGGACGTGCTCAAGAGGTTCGGGGGATTTTTCAAGCTTGATTCGCTGACAATCGAGGATGTACTCAATACTGAACACCGGCCCAAGGTTGAGGATTTCGGCCGCTACCTCCTCATCATCACCAAAATGCTCACGATGAGGCCGGACGGCAGCATCGAGTACGAACAGGTGAGCATCGTGCTGATGCCCAATGTCGTGCTGACTATCCAGGAGACGCCCGGCGACTGTTTCGGGCCCGTCAGGGACAGGCTCAGGCTGGGTACCGGGCGGCTGAGGCGCACAGGATCGAGCTTCCTTGCCTACGCGCTCCTCGACGTCATCGTGGACCATTATTTCGCGATCCTCGAAGCCCTCGGCGACAGACTCGTGGCCCTTGAAGACACGAGTGGTTCCGCTCACGACGCTTCGAGCTTCATGTCGGGCCTGCAAGCGGTCAAGGCCGAACTGAATCACTTCAGGCGCATAGTCTGGCCTGTCAGGGACACGGTGGGCGTCCTCCTCCATTCCGATTCGGAACTCCTCGAGGACATGCTCGAGCCGTTTCTGCGGGATCTCCAGGAGAACTCCGTGCAGGTGATCGAGGCGCTCGAAAGCTACCGGGAGACTGCGACCGGCATACAGGAGGTATATTTCTCGTCGGTTTCCAACAGGATGAACGAGGTGATGAAGGTCCTGACCATCATCTCGACGATATTCATACCTCTGACCTTCATCGCCGGCGTGTACGGCATGAATTTTACATATATGCCCGAGCTGGAACAGCGTTGGGCATACCCGGCCGCCTGGGGCCTGATGCTTTCCATCGCTATCGGGATGATCGCGTTCTTCAAGCGGAAGAAGTGGTTTTGATCCTGTCTGCCTAGGCTCAATGGTCCAAAGAATATCGTATGTTTCTTGTATATTCGATGAGCTTGACGGTTTAAAGCAGTCGGAGTACGATACGCCGCGTCCTGTACGTTCCCGCGGTTGGCTCCGGCATTCAAGGTTTACCCGACACCCGCCTCCGCGGACAGGGCACGCGTCATCACCGTATCCGTTCATAGACTCAGGTCGCAAAGGAGCAAATCCTCGCCATGTCGACAAAAACATTCAAAGGCGGCGTGCATCCGCCCGAGCGAAAAGGGCGAAGCGCAGCCAGCGCCATCGAAGTCCTGGATCGCGTGACCCAGGTGGTCATTCCGGTGAACCAGCACTTCGGTGCGCCGATACAGCCGCTCGTCAAGGTCGGAGACCAGGTCAAGCGCGGCCAGAAGATAGCCGACGCAGTCGGCAGGATGACCGTTCCGCTGCACGCATCGATCGCGGGAACGGTCAAGAAGATAGAACCACGGATGCAGGCCAACAACCTCGACGGGCTGTGCATCGTCATCGAGCAGGCACCCGATGATGAAACCGAGTTCCTTCCGGTCCTCGATCCGTTTGCCTGCACGAAGGAAGAGGCCCTGGCGCGAGTCCGCGAGGCCGGCATCATAGGCGTCGGCGGCGCTGGTTTTCCCGCCCATGTCAAGTTCGCGCCTCCCCCCAACAAACCTATCGAGTTTGTGATAGCGAACGCGGCCGAGTGCGAGCCGTTCCTGACCATAGACGAGCGTGTGATGGAGGAGACTCCAGCCGACATCATCGACGGCATGGCCATCGTAATGCGTATCGTCGGCGCTATGAAAGGCATCATCGGCCTCGAGGACAACAAGGCACACCTCGTACCCATCCTCGAGAAGGCTATCGCGGCTACCGCAGCCGGAACCGACATATCGGTGCAGCTCCTGGCCACCAAGTATCCGCAGGGCGGCGAGAAGATGCTCATAACAGCGATAACCGGACGCGAGGTTCCATCGGGCGGTCTGCCAATGGATGTCGCTTGCGTCGTCAGCAACGTCGGTACGCTCCGCGCGGTGTCCGAGGCCTTCCGCAGGGGCAAGCCGGTCATAGACACAGGCCTGACGGTATCCGGCGGCGCCTGCGAGACGCCCAAGAACCTGTTCGTTCCCGTCGGGATGCTGGCGCAGGACCTGTTCCCGGCCGTCGTCCGCTACGATGAGGCCAAACTGCGCCGCGTAGTCATGGGTGGCCCGATGATGGGGCCAGCCGTGCCGTCGCTCCAGGTGCCGATCCAGAAGAACACCTCAGGATTACTCCTCATGGACGCCTCCGAGGCCAAGACCTATGCGGAGGGGCCGTGCATCAGGTGCGGCCGTTGTATGCGCGCCTGTTCGTGCCGGCTGTCACCAGCGCTGCTCAATGTGGCGTTCAAGGCTGCCGACCTCGACCAGGCAGAGGCGATAGGCGCGCTCGATTGCATAGAATGCGGCACCTGCAGCTTCGTCTGCCCGTCGCACATCCAGCTCGTCCAGCGATTCCGCGTCGGCAAGCAGCTCGTACGCGCCAAGAAGCAGAAGGAGGCCCAGCGTGCCGACAAATAACCTGCTCCTCTCGTCCAGCCCGCACGTCTTTACCGGCGTGACTCCGCAGAAGCTGATGCTCGCGGTGATCATAGCGCTCATGCCGGTTACCGTGTACGGCATCGTCCTCTTCGGGATGCCGGCCCTCCTTGTCATTCTCGTATCGGTGCTGACAGCCGTCATTTCCGAAGCGGCCTTCAGGGCAATTACCAAGGAAGACATCAGGATCGGCGACCTCTCGGCCATTGTCACCGGCCTGCTTGTCGCCTTGATATGCCCTCCGTCGATACCGTTGTGGATGGTCAGCCTCGGATCGTTCGCCGCGATAATCCTGGCAAAGGAGTTCTTCGGCGGTCTCGGCGCCAACCCATTCAACCCGGCGCTGATAGGGCGGGCCATACTCATCATGAGTTTTCCCGCGGCAATGACCACCTGGCATGTTCCTTTCAAGGGAATCATCGATGCCGCCAGCGGCGCCACGCCTTTGAACATCGTCAAGATGGGCGGCACGATTGCCGACGTTGGAGCCGGCTTCGTCAGGAACGGACTTGCCTCTTCGGCCGATTACGGCGCCACCCTCTGGACGCTTTTCATGGGCAACCGCGCGGGCTGCATAGGCGAGAGTTCGATACTTCTCATCCTCGTCGGCTTCGCTTTCCTGCTCCTGACCAGGGTAATATCGTTCCTTACGCCGCTGGCCATGGTCGGCACCGCTTTCCTGGCTTCCTGGCTGCTCGGTATGGATCCTGTCTTCGGGGTGATGTCGGGCGGGCTCGTGTTCGGTGCGGTGTTCATGGCGACCGACTACTCGTCGAGCCCCATCACTCCGCTCGGAAAGGCGCTGTTCGGCGCAGGCGCGGGCCTCGTTACCGTGATAATCAGGAAATTCGGCGGCTACCCGGAGGGGGTCACATACGGAATCCTGATGATGAATGCGCTTTCCCCGTTCATGGACATGCTGCGGGTAAAGAAATACGGCTTCGTGCCACCAGCCAAGCCGGTGGCGAAGGAGGCCGCAAAGTGAAGAAGGATATCCTGAGACTCGGCCTGGCGCTCGCGATTTTCGCAGTTGGCGCGTGCGTCTCGCTGGCTTTCGTTTATGCAGTTACCGGACCGACGATAGCCGGCCTCGAGAAGGCACAGCTGGACGCCGCGCTCAAGGACTTGTTCCCCGGCGCTGACGCCTTTGCCCCGATAGAGCCGGGTCTCGTCGCAAGCGATTCCTCGGTGATGTTCCCCGGTGCATGGCAGGCCACAGCCGGTGAGGCGGTCATCGGCGTTGCCATCAAGGGAAACGGCAAGAGCTACGGAGGCGCGGCGGTGATGCTCATAGGCGTCTCTGCCGACAAGCGCATCGTCGGCGCTCGTGTGCTGACGCTTGCCGACACCCCCGGACTGGGCGCCAACGCCCTGAGTCCGACGTATTTCGTCGACAAGAGTTCGAAAACGACGTTTCCTGGGCAGTTCACCGGCAAGCCGGTCACCGACCCCTTTGAGGTAAAAAATGACGTCATAGCGATCAGCGCAAGCACTATTACAAGCAAGGCCCTTACCAAAATCGTGAAGCTGGCCGGCGAAGCGGGCTCCACCTGGCTTGCGGAACATGCGACCGGAGGTTCACTGTGAAGCGCTTGTTTAAAATACTGACGAGGGGGCTCATCACGGAGAACCCTTTGCTCATGCTCATGATCGGTCTGTGCTCGGCGCTGGCGGTCACCACAAGCATCGCCAATGCCGTCGGCATGGGGCTCGCGATGACCTTCGTCAACGTCTTTGCAGAACTGGTCATATCGCTTTTCCGCAAGCTGATTCCCAATGACGCGCGGATCCCGATATTCATCATCGTGATTGCCGCCTTCACCACCATCGTCGACCTGGTCATGAAGGCGTATTTCCCCGAATTGTCCAAGGCGATGGGTGTTTTCATACCGCTGATCGTCGTCAACTGCATCATTATGGGGCGCGTCGAGGCTTTCGCCTCCAAGGAAAAGCCGATCGACTGCATTTTCGATGGAATCGGCATGGGGCTCGGCTACACCTGGGTACTCGTCGGGATTGCGGCCGTCCGTGAACTACTGGGGAATGGAACCCTTGGCGGACTGCAGATCATGCCGGAATCGTTCCAGCCCATTCTGTTCTTTACGCTTCCTCCAGGCGGATTCATCGTATTTGCCCTGTTCATATCATTGAATATCTGGCTGAACAAGCTGAAGATCGCCGGACAGGCCACGAAGGAGGCCGCATGAACCTCGGTACTATTTTCCTGGCCGCCCTGCTTGTCGAGAACGTGGTGCTTATGCGCTTCCTGGCGCTGTGCTCATACGTCGGCATGACCGCCGATGTCGGCCAGTCGGTGGGAATGGGTTTCGCCGTTACCTTCGTGACAGTGCTGGCTACGGCGGCGACATGGCCGATATATCACTTCCTGCTCATTCCGCTTGGCATCGAGTTCCTCCAAATCCTCGTTTTCATCCTCGTGATTGCCAGCCTTGTGCAGCTCGTTGAATTCTACCTTAAAAAGAACGTTCCCGGACTCTACTCCGCGATGGGTATCTACCTTCCGCTGATAACAACGAACTGCGCGATACTCGCCGTCACGTTCGACAACATCACCAAGGATTACAACCTCATCCAGGCCATCGTGTATGCGATAGGCGCTTCGGGCGGCTACCTTCTGGCGATGATACTGCTGGCCGGCATCAGGATCCGAATCAAGACAAGCCCCGTTCCCAGGTTCCTGCAGGGAACGCCGATACTTTTCGTGGCCACCGGGCTCATAACGGTGGCGTTCATGGGCTTTGCCGGCATGATCAAGTAGGAGGATCCAAAACATGACTATTGTACTGATCACGCTCGGATTCTCCGCGATCCTCGCGTTCACTCTCGGGGCCGCGCTTGGCTTCTTCAAGGAAAAATTCAAGGTAGAGCGTGACCCGAAGATTGCACGGGTCCGCGATGCCCTGCCAAGCCTCAATTGCGGCGGTTGCGGATATCCGGGCTGCGACGGCTACGCGGAAGCCGTCGCGAAGGGCGATACACCAATCAACAAGTGCGCACCAGGCGGCAAGAACGTCGCTGATGCACTCAGCGCGCTGATGGGTGTCAATGCCTCCAGCGAGGACACGGTTGCCGTTTTGCTCTGCCAGGGGACGAAAACAGTAGCGCCGCTCAAAGGCGAATACGTGGGGGTTCAAACCTGCCGCGCCGCCAAGCTTTCCTCAGGCGGCACCAAGCTCTGTCCCTTCGGTTGCTTTGGCTTCGGCGACTGCACGGTAGTATGCCAGTTCGACGCCCTCCATATGGGTGACGATGGCCTGCCTCATGTCGATTACTCGAAGTGCACCGGTTGTGGCATGTGCATCAAGGAATGTCCGCAGCAAATCCTGAGCTCTGTCCCCAGGGCTCGCTTGGGCTCGGTCGTCTTGTGTTCCAATCGGGCTGTCGTAAAAGCAACCGTAATAAAGAGCTGCAAGGTCGGATGCATCAAATGCGAGGCTTGCGTGCGCGCCTGCCCCGAGCAGTGCATCACGATGGTCAATGGAATACCCGTCACGGACTATACCAAATGCACGTCATGTGGGATTTGCGTCCAGAAGTGCCCGACTAAATGCTATAAACTTGTCCAGGATGATGTATTTATAAAGAAGGCAGTTGCACAAACTGCGGAAGTCTAGAAGATCGCAATATAATTAATTATTAATGGGACAGAGCAGGCATATATAGACCAATAGTTCTTTGCCAAGCTCTGTCCCTTCAATTTCATGAAGAACATTCCATAAAGAACATTCCGGGGACAGAGCGCATATTAAGAATTGATTGAAAGCGATGGTGCTTCCCCTGGCGTCTTTCCAATATGAGGAAGCGACGAATGCTGGTTCAAGATTCTGTATATCATGTCACGATGAGGGCAAACCGCAAGGAAATGATCCTGGATCCTTCTGGGGTGAAGGAATTGTATCTGAGTGTCTTGAAGGCGGCGAAAACCAGGTACTCGATGCAGATCCATAACTTCTGCATAATGGGTAATCACGTTCATATCATTATAAAACCAGGACATACCGAGAACCTTTCAGCAATCATGCAATGGATCAACTCGGTTTTTGCATCTCGCTACAATAGGATGATGGGGTGCTGTGGGCACGTATGGGGAGAACGTTTCTTTTCTGCAATCTTGCATTCATTAGGCGACTACCTTCGAGCCTTCGACTATGTCGATGAGAACCCTGTAGCAGCACATCTATCAGCGGATTCATCGACTTGGCTGTACGGCGGGCTACGACATGCAAAAGAAGGGCGATATGATGTTGTCGGTCCTCCTGATGCGTTCAGGCAATTGCTGTATCCAGGCCGCCTACCGTTCTTGATAGAATTCGTTGCTGTTTTTCTCCCATATTGACATCTTTGACTAATTATTCTATATTACCCCCAAGCGGATGTGATTGTTCGCTTTTCCGGCATGCAAGCATGTCGCCTTTTTTCAGTCCGTCGATCTGAACCGGGTTTACCCTGTTCTTACCGGCGGGCAAAGCGCGAGCCGTTCCTCTCAGCGCTTTTACCGAAACCAACCGTCGCTTAGGCGACGTTTTTTTTGATTCCGATCTGTTGTCAATCAATATTGCGACCGTCGTATAACGGTATTACCCGAGCTTCCCAAGCTCGAGACGCGGGTTCGACTCCCGTCGGTCGCTACCCTGCAGCCCGCCCAACGGCGGGTTTTTATATTTAGCG
>CAZNXK010000085.1:0-15152 GCA_964576835.1 uncultured Treponemataceae bacterium
TAATACGGCAAATCCTTTGAGCTTTTTTTCCCTGATTTCCTCAGTCCGCGTTGAAAAAGCAGGTACGGCTCTCGCTTTCTACCCATAAAACTGTTCCTCCATAGAAATATTCGAAAATTTATCCTACTGTTAGTAAAATATGTGAGTAAGAATAACATAATCTAATTGAAGTAGAAAGTAGGTGAATTTACAGCAACTCAGAAACCACTTATATTAATTCCATACATTACAACAAATTAAAAGAGTCTAAAAAAGATGAATGAAAATAAAAAAAGCCCCCAGTAGGGAGCTTTAACTGCCCGGAGGGGGACTTGAACCCCCATACCTTGCGGCACTAGTACCTGAAACTAGCGTGTCTGCCAATTTCACCATCCGGGCGGGCTTTCTGGAACTTATATACCCTGGACGGATGCGGTGAGTCAAGCCAGGTCATACGCAGCATTTCATTGACACCCGCGTCAGTCGGTTATAGCATGGCTAGGAAGGAGCCACCGATGCAAGTGCGGGTTTACGCTCCGCCTTTCGGCGATGCAAACGCGGTGGACGAGCGCGGTTTCGTCGATCTGGCAGAAGGCACGACGGTCGATGGGCTATTGCGCAAGCTCAAGATGCCTCTGCGGCGCTTGGCTATTGGTTTCTGCGTAGTCAATTACGAGAAGGCGCGTCCCGGCACCGTGCTGAAGGACGGAGACGTGGTTTCTTTCTTTTCAATTCTGGCAGGCGGATGATCCACCGCCCGGGAGGCGCGATGCGCGGCATGATGGGCAAGGTTCTGGTCGTCGACCTGACGACCGGGGCTATGAACGAACGCGTCGTCGGAAACGACATTTACCGCGACTACCTCGGGGGCGTCGGCCTGGCCGTCAGGCTCCTTTCGGAGCTGATACCGGCAGGGGCCGATGCCCTGGGTCCGGACAACGTGCTGGCGTTCATGAGTGGCTTGTTGACCGGCTCGGGGTCACTGATGACGGGGCGCTGGATGGTTTGCTGCAAGTCTCCCCTGACCGGCGGCTGGGGCGACGCCAACTGCGGCGGCACGCTGTCGCCCGAGATAAAACGCTGCGGCTGGGACGGCATCCTGTTCCGGGGTACATCAGCACGGCCAGTCAGCTTCGTCGCGGACAAGGACGGCCCGCGCCTCGTTGACGCATCCGAACTATGGGGGCTGGACGCCATCGAATCGGAAGAGGTCATATCCGGCGCATGGGCTGCAAAGAAGAAGCCGGCGATAGCGACGATAGGGACGGCCGCGGAGAAACTGTCCCTGATATCAGGCATATCCAACGACGGCGGCAGGTATGCGGCGCGCTCCGGCGTCGGGGCCGTCATGGGCTCCAAGCGGCTCAAAGCCGTCGTGCTCTCGGGTTCCATTCCGATTCCCTGTGCGGACCAGGCACGCGTCAGGGAACTATCGAAGGCCTTCGCCGACAAGGTGGGCAAGATCAAACTTCCGGGCATCATGACCGGCGCCTTCATGCCGGTCATGGGCAGGATGCTCGGCATGAAAACCGTTGTCCCCGTGGACGGCATCCTCGCATCCGCGATCCTCAAGAAGTGGGGAACGATCTATAACAACACCGCCGGCATGGTCAACGGCGATTCCCCGGTGCGAAACTGGGGCGGCTCGGTCAAGGATTTCGGCCCGCAGAGCTACCGCAAGCTCAACCCGGACAGGATCGTGGAACGCGAGTCAAGGAAATACTTCTGTTACTCGTGCGTCGTCGGCTGCGGGGGAATATGCGACGCGACAGGGACGGGCATCATAGGCGCTCACACCCACAAACCCGAGTACGAGACATGCTGCGCTTTCGGAGCCCTCATCCTGAACGACGACCTGGATTCCATATTCAGGTGCAACGACCTGTGCAACCGCTCGGGCCTCGACACTATTTCAGCCGGCAACACGGTCGCGTTCGCGTTCGAGTGCTGGGAACGGGGAATCTTGACTGCGGCCGATACCGGCGAGCTCTTCCAGCGGGGGATCCTTTCCGCAAAGGATACCGGCGGGCTCGAGCTGCCATGGGGAAATGGAGCGGCGGCGGAAGCGCTCCTGGTCATGATGGCCGAGCGCCGTGGCATAGGGGACCTGCTCGCCGACGGGGTAGAACGCGGAGCCAGACGGATCGGCAAGGGCAGCGAGGCATTCGCGGTGCACGCCGGTGGCCAGGAGCCAGGGATGCACGACGGCAGGGCGGATCCGATGATGGCTGTGGCGTTTGCCGCCGATCCGACGCCCGGACGCCACACCATTTCATCGGCTACGTACTACAACGTGTCGCATCTCTGGGATTTCGTTTCCTGGGCGCCTCCCGTGACGAGGCCGTACGCCAAGGCTCGGGAATACGTGCCGAGCGAAGAGCAGGCTCGCAAGTCAGCCGCCGGAGCCTGCGTCAAGCAGCTTCTGGACGCGGTGGGCGGCTGCCTTTTCGCGCTGACGACGGGACTGCAGCACTGGCGCCTCTTCGACTGGCTGGACGCGGCGACTGGAGATCCGCGTACTGCGGACGAGTGGATGGAGGCCGGAAGACGCATCCAGACGGCCAGGGCCGCCTTCTGCGCCAGGGAGAAAGCCGCCGAAGCGGGCACGCCCCGCGCGACGGACCATAGTCTGGCGAATACGCGGATCTACGGTGAGCCGCCGCTGGAGCGGGGTCCCCTTGCCGGCAAGACCGTCCCGCTGGAAGCGATGGTGCGTGCGTACCGCAGGGAATTCGGCTGGGATGAGGAGAACGGCGCGCCTCTGCCCGCTTCGCTCCAGCAGGCAGGCATCGCCGCAAGACCGGGCGCGTCAGGCTGATCATGTTCAAGGAATCCTTCGCCTCCTTCTGGCTGTCGCGGGCGGCGGTCGCCGCGATAGTCGTCTATGTATATTCAGCGGTCAGGATATGGAGGCTTTCGCCGAACGTACTGGCCAACCGCCTGGCGGCCATCCTCTGCGTCGACCTCGCGGCCTGGGCCCTGCAGGCCGCCATATCGTACGCCGCCGACGATCCGGCCATCACGGTAGCGCTGTCGAAGGCCCTCAGCTGGACCTGGCCGTTCTTCCCGGCCATAGGCCTGCACTTCGGCATCGAGATCGGCGACACGAAGCGACGGCTCTCCGGCAGGACGCGCACCTTTGTCGTCGTGGCGATATACGCAAGCGCGCTGTACTTCTACTGGCTGATGGCCGGGCCACTGCTCCGCGGCGCGATAAAGCGCGCCGGGTACTGGTCGGTAGACATCATTCCAGGCCCCGGCTTCACCGCGTTCTCGATATACTACCTGGCGTTCAACCTGGGGGCCACGGTGCTCGTAGCCGCGGCCTGGTTCCGGGCCAGGGGACGCCGCGAGCGGGCGAGGCTGGGGATAATCGTCGTCACGCACATTATAGCGCTGTTCGGGGGGTTCACGACCGACACGGTGCTCCTGGCGCTCCATGTCGATTTCCCGAAGGTCGGCGTGCTGTGGGCGAGCGTCTGGGCGGTCGGCCTGAATGTCGCAATGGAACGCTACGGCTTCCTGGCTCCGTTCTCGCCGCGGGATACCGGGCTCCTCATGGACAGGTTCGTCGAGCGGTCGATGGACGGCATCATGGTGAGCGATGCCTACAGGCGCGTCATCTACTGGAACGACCCGCTCGTCACGCTGACCGGAATTACCGCCGGCGAGGCCATCGGCCGCGACATGATGGAGCTTCAGAGGACGCTGGCTCCCGACGGCAGCCAACGGGACCTGATAGCGGATACTATATCGCTGTCGGCCAGCCACCCCGATGAGCACGGGCAACGACTGGTCGAATTCGAGATTCGACGCCGGGACGGAGAGAACCGGTGGCTCCAGACGAGCGCGTTCACGATTCCGAGCGCCGAAGGCGATATCAGGGCCTTCATTCTCCGTGACGTCACCGGCGAGAAGCGCGCTGCGGCGGAGGCGCTCGAGCAGCTACGTAGGCAGGGCCACGCGCAGAAGATGGAGGCACTTGGCTCTCTCGTCGGCGGCATCGCCCACGATTTCAACAATACCCTTGGAGGCATCGTCGGAGCGGTATCGCTGATCAGGGCATGCCTCGACACCGACGACAGCTCGAAGCCAATCGACTTTTCCCGGGAGCTCGAGATAATCAGCCGTTCAACGCAGCGTGCCGCCGCCACGGTCCGGGGGCTGATGGCCTTCGCAAACAATACGCCGCAACGGAACGAACCCTTCAGGCTGGATCAGACATTGCAGCACATCGCCGACTTCGCAGGCAGGACACTGGACCGGGCGGCACACGTCGTGGCAAACGACCTGTCGCCTGAGGCTGTCGTGATCGGCGACGCACCCCAGGTTGAACAGTTGATCCTGAACCTCGTGATCAATTCCGAGCACGCGGTCACCATCATGCGTCCCATCGGGGCGGTCAAGGGTGGGACTATCGGTTTGTCGCTCCGCAGGCAGGAGCCCGGGGACGATTTCATCGCGGCTCACCCCAACATCGCGCCTGTCCCGTACTGGGCGCTGTCGGTATCGGACGACGGCGTCGGCATGGACCAGAACACTCTGGCCAGGGCTTTCGACCCGTTCTTCACGACCAAAGCCTCCGACCAGGGGAGCGGACTGGGCCTGTCCATGGCGCACCTGATAGCCCGCCAGCACGGCGGTTTCATAGAGGGCAGGTCCGAACCCGGACGCGGCTCCACTTTCACCGTCTACCTGCCGGCCGCCTGCGCGTCGGTAGCGCCGGCGATCGGCTGAATCCGCTTCCTGTCATGCCTGACCGTCAGACAGCGCATTCCTCAGCAGCTGAATATGCTTGCCGGGATAGACGGCCTGGGGGCAGACCCTGGAGCAGGCCAGGAAGCGGCCGCAGGGACCGACGCCATCGGGCGCGGCGGCTATGGCCAGCATGGAGGACGAGCGCTCGGGACGCTTCTGCCGCTCGCGATTGACGGCGGCAAGCGCGGCCGGTCCGATGAATGGAACGCCGATCGGGCAGGCAGCCACGCAGAGGCCGCACTCGATGCAGGCTTCGAATCGCGAGCGGCCAGCAGGCCGCCATACGGCCCCGCCAACGCGGGCTCCCGCGGGATCGGCTGGAAGCGGCATACGGCCGCTGTCCAGGGCCGGCATCAGGTAGGCAGCGCCTTCCGGGATGCCTGCGAAGACAGGCCCGGGCCAGACGGCGATGCCGGAGACGACGGACATCCTTGCCAGCGGTTCCAGCGTCACGACGACAGCGCCGCTTTCGTCCCGCTCGGGGTCGACGGCCGGTCCGCCGGGCAGGCGAGGCCTTGGAGCCGCGAGATCGGCGGCGGTCGTCAGGCACATCAGCGATGGCAAGCCTGTTATCACGGCACCACAGGTACCACAGGAACCGTGGTGGCAGGAATGCCGATACGCGGGTATCCGACCGCCGCCCGCGCGCAAACGTTCGAGCAGGTCAAGAACGGTGCGCTTCGGCTCCGCCTCGAGCCTGAAGGATGTGACAGATCCACCGTCGCGTATGCGCAGGACCAGGGATATGGGGGAATCGCTGTTCATCGGCCTGTCTCCGCGTAGTATTCGCGCCACGAGGGCAGGACGAATTTCCTGGTACGACACGTCTCGTCAATGCCGAACTCCACGCAGACGCGGTCGGCGGCCTTCTCGGCCATCGCCCGCAGGACAGTAGCCTTGCCGCCTATCAGGGTTGCCATGCCGGCCACGCCGTCAGCGGCGTGGTCCAGCGCCATGAAGTCGCGGCTCAGGTTCCTGCCGTCGTCGATGGCCCGTCCGGCGAGCGGACGGGCTGCCGCCCAGACCGCGTGTATGGCCCGCGAGCTGAAACCCGGCGCCAGTTCGTCGGCCCTGGCCAGGAGGAACTCCGTATCGTCGTCGTGCGGAAGCAGGCAATCCGGATCGGGGGTGACGCGCTGGGTGGTGCCGATGATCGACAGCCCTCGTTGCGGCACGATTATGTCGCCGTCACCAGGGGCCGACAGGCGGCTCAGCACCATATCGGAGACGCGTCCACGCACGGCCAGCATCGTCCCCGGCGCAGGTGTTATCGGTACGTCAAGCCCGGCGAGAGCCCCTACCGCGCCCGCCCAGGCGCCCGATGCGCTGACGATATAATCGCACTCGATACGCTCGTCGCTGGAAGCGCCCGCTGCCCGGGCGACCACCGCGCGCGCCCTGCCGCCGGTGACTTCTATGCCTACCGCCTCGGTGAACGGCCTGATGGTCGCTCCCAATGCCCGCGCCGCGGCGAAGAAAGACAAGGGCAGCCTGAACGCGTCCAGGGAGCCGTCGGGTACCCAGATTGTCCGCCTGGCCGCCGGATTGATGGCGGGTTCCCACGAGCGGGCTTCCGCTACCGGCACCTCGCGCGCCGGGATTCCCGACTCGAGGCAAGCAGACACGAAGGAAGGCGCGCGATCGGCCTCGTCCTCGTCGACGGCCACGAAGACGCCTCCGTTGTACTCGATGGCATCGGGGACTATGCGCCTGAGGACCAGCGTCTCCTCCATGCACTCGCGAGCTATGGCCCTGTCGCCCACAGCGTAGCGGGCGCCCGAATGCAGCTGGCCATGGTGCCTGCCGGTGGTCCCGGAGGTGAGTTCGCCCTTCTCGAGGAGTATCGCCGCAAATCCGCGGAGCGACAGGTCATAGGCCAGCGCGGCGCCCGTGCCGCCTCCGCCGATGATGCAGACTCGTATGCCGTTTCGTTTTGCCGCTGGTGGGTCGAACATGGCGGCAAGTATAGCTGCCCGATCCGGGGCGGGCAAGGACGGCTGAGCCGCTCAGCGTTCCGGCTGCGAATGCGGCGGCCAGTCGGCCTGTCGTTCACGGGACGGGAACGATTCCGCTCCACCAGGCCTGTCTGTGGCGCCCGCCACGAAAAACTGCCGTGGCCTCGTTCCCGGAGCCGGGGAGGTGTAGCGGGCGGCAAGATCCTCGATGGCATCGCGGAAGGCCACCCAGTCATCGCCATTGCAGTACAAGACATGTTCGAAGAGGA
Source organism: uncultured Treponemataceae bacterium (assembly GCA_964576835.1). Lineage (GTDB taxonomy): Bacteria > Spirochaetota > Spirochaetia > Treponematales > UBA12059 > SZUA-370. Next base: position 6,962 of record CAZNXK010000085.1, read on the forward strand.
AGGCGTCGTTGCCTGGCCGTTCGCCGTCGCGGGTATCGCTCGCACCGGCGTCGCCGATTGTCCGCTCGAGAAAGGCGCGCAGCCCGGCCCGGAAGCGGCGGCTGATCATCCTGGAGACTTCGTCGCGCATTGGCTCGCCGCCGACGGCTCCGCGGGCCGCGTCGGCCACGCTGTACAGCTTCGCCACCGGCTCGTAATAGCGCGCGACTATGCCGTTCACCGTTTCGGTCCTTGCCACGACGACAATGCCGGCTGCCTCGAGCACGCGCATGTGGTAATGCACCCGGCCGGGTCCATCGCCCAGGACCCTCGCCACCTCGGTCGCCGTCATAGGCCGCTTTGTCTCGCGGTAGACGTGCAGGAGCTTCATGCGGTACGGGTGGGTGAACGCCTTGATGCGCTCCTCGGTATCGAGGAACATGATGTCGAGCATTGGGACAGCATAACGTTCAGCTTATTTGATCGTCAAGGAACAGCACGGCAACATCGTTCAAGAACGGCCGCTGCCATCCTTCCCGCCAAGTGGCAAGCGGTACTCCACCCAGCGGACCCTTCCTGATTCAATGGCAGCCTTGATGGCGCGTTCGGGCCCCGACAGCCGCGCCTCACCCGATTTTACTTCGATGAAAACAACCTCCCGCAGGCTCCCATCGGAGGCTCCGGGGAAAGCGACGAAATCCACCGGCTTGCCGATGAAACGCGCGTCGGCGGGGTCGCAGGGAAAGTCCGGGAAATATGGCGCGAGCTGCTCGCCTATCTGGCCCGTGAGCACGGCGCGCGAGCGGCGTACTGCGTCGTCGCGGGCCGCGACGGTCCCGGCGGCCATTCCGGCTTCGAGTCGCCGCTCCGCCTCAAGGCGCCCGGAGCGCCTGCCCAAGGCGAGGCCCAGCCACAGCGCTGCCGCGGCCATCAGGAAAACGAGGATGAGGAGGGACGCGGCCACCCTGGCGACGTCGGCTTGCGTCAGTGCTTCGAGGAAGGGCATACTGACAGTACGTAAGCGCGTAGCGGACCGGCTGGTCAAGGGGATATGATGCTTTCGGTGGTATTCATGACGGCGGCAGCGGGACCGGGGACCAGGGCAGCGCCTCTCGGGGCGGCGCGGGTCGCGTCGGCGCTCAAGGCTGCCCCTGACCTGGCCGGACGGATTTCTGTCGCCATCGTCGAGGGCTTCGCGGGCGATGCGCCGGCGGAGATGGCGGCGAAGGCGGCCGCCCTCAGGCCCGACATACTCGGGCTGTCTCTGTACTCGTGGAACTCCGGCCTGCTCGAGGCTGCCTGCGCCATCATCAAGGCCGATAGTCCCGGACTCCTCGTCGTAGCCGGCGGACCGGACGCCAGCGCCGCCCCCGAACGGCTCCTTGCCAGCGGCCTCGCCGACATCGTCGTCACGGGCGAGGGGGAGGAAGCCTTTCCACGGCTCGTCCGCTCGGCTCTCGCCGGCGCGGCCCTCCCCGGCCCTCTCGTGCGCGCTCCACTCCTCGATCCTGCCAGCCTGACTTCGCCATGGCTCGACGGCACTCTCGATCCCGGGCGCTGGGGCGGCGCGGCCATCGAGCTGACGCGCGGTTGCCCGTACCGCTGCGCCTTCTGCTTCGAATCAAAGGGAGAGGCGACGCTGCGGCGCTTCCCGCTGGAAGTCGTCTCCGCCGAGATAGAACGCTTCGCCAGGGCCGGCGTCGAGGAAGTCTTCGTCCTCGATCCGACGTTCAACGCCGACGCCAGGCGGATGGCAGAAGCGGTACGGATATTCAGCGAGCGCGGGCCGGAGATGCGCTACGTCGTCGAGCTGCGCGCCGAGCTCCTGAGCGCGGAGCAGGCAAGGCTACTGTCGACGATAGACTGCTCGGTGCAGATAGGCCTCCAGAGCCGCGACCCGAAGGTGCTCGCCGCGGTGGACAGGAAGCTGGAACCAGAGCTGTTCGCCCGCAGGATCAGGCTCCTCGAGGAGGAAGGCGTGATATACGGGCTGGACCTTATCTACGGCCTGCCCGGCGACGACCTTGCCGGCTTCAGGCGCAGCCTCGACTACGCCCTCGACCTGGGCCCGAACCACCTGGATGTCTTCAGGCTCGCCGTATTGCCGGGCACCGCGCTCGCGGACCGGGCCGTCGGGCTGGGGCTACAGTACGACGACACGGCCCCGTACCTCCTGCGATCGAGCCCGGGCTTCGGCGCCGGCGATCTCGACGAGGCGGAGAGGCTGGCCGGCGCGGCCGACCTCTTCTACACCAAAGGCCGGGCCGTGATGTGGTTCCGCCCGATTGCCGCGCTCCTGCGAGCCCGCCCGTCGTCCATCATCGCGCGCTTTGCCGACTTCATCGCCGGACCGGGCGCCACGGGCAACACCGCGCCGCCGCATCGCGAGATCGAGGAGAAGCAACTGCGATTCCTGTCGACGCTCTTTGCCGAGCGGCCGCCGAAGGGCAACTCGGGCAGGGCCGCGGCGGACGCCGCGCTCGACCTGGTCCGCGTCTCGGGAGCCTGGACGCGGGCCCTGGCCGAGGGAGAAGCCACCGAGCTGTCTCTCGGCTGGAGTCCCGAAGACCTCCTTGATTACGCCACCGCCGGGATAGCCGAATTCGCCGCCGAGTCGCCCAGGGCCGCCGGACGATGGACCTGCGCGCCTGGGAGCGACGGGCCCGGATTCATCAAGTCCGGCGGAAACCGTAGAGCCCGGCAGAGGCCTGGCTGAGCGGCGGTTCCCGCCTGAACGGCAGGTCGGCGTTGAGTTCCTCCGCGAAAGCCGCCTCGCCCGCGCTCGCCTCGGCCAAGGCGTCCGCAAAGCCGCGTGAAAGCCTCCGGTCGAACACCCGGTGGAACGAAGACGCCAGAATCGACTGAAAGCCGCGCCGCGCCTTATGGTGGCTGCCCATGCCCGGGTCGAAACCGGCCAGGCCTTCCCTTATCGCGTAGTCTATAGGCGCGTAGTAGCATGTCTCGAAATGCAGGCCGGGCAGGTCACGCGCCGAACCCCAATAGCGCCCCCAGATGGTATCAGGCCCCCGCAGCAACATGGCGAGCGCCACGGGCTCGGCCGAGCCGCTCTCGTACGCGGCGGAGAAGCGTACAGCCGGCCCCAGGTATTGCGGAGCCAGTTCGAAGAATAGCCGCGGAAGGAAGCGGGCCGCCCAGGGGCCGAATTTGTCGTTGGTGCGTTCGTACCAGTCGGCCATCAGCCGCCAGATACGGGGACCCGCCTCGTCGCCACGGATAATCCTGACCGAGACGCCGGCCCGCGCGACGTCGGCCCTGTCGCGGGCCACGTTTCGCCTCATGTTCTTGGAAAACGAGTCGGTGAAGTCGCCGAACGAGCCGTAGCCGGCGTTGGTCCAGCGGTAAGCCTGGCGCTTCCATTCCAGCCAGCCGCCTTGCTGGCCAGCCTCTTTCCGGCCACCAGGGGCGGCCATGGCCCGGGCGAAGTCCGGGTCTACCCAGTGGAAATGCGCGCCCGAGAAGCCCCCGTCCTTCGCGAGCGCTGCGACCGCCTCGGCCGAGGCGGCGAAGACGAGCCTCTCGTCGACCCCCGGCATGACCAGCGGGCGCCAGATCGGAGCCGGCGTGAAGGGAACCGCGCCTGCCAGTTTGGGATACCAGCGCAGCCTGACTGACCGCGCAGCCTCCTCCATGCCGTCGTCCCAGACGAAGCTGCCCGCCGAACCGAGCAGGACGAAGAGCGGCAGGTACGCCTCGACCCTGCCGCCGCGGGTCAGTTCGGCATGCGCGGGAATCCAGCCCGCGGCCTCCGACACCGCGCCGCTGGCTTCGAGTGACGCGAAAAACTCCCACGACAGGAAGGGACACGCCGCCGCGGCGCAGGAGTTCCACGAGGCTCTGTCGATGCCGCTTATTGATCCGGCGACGCGGATCGTGTAGTCGCTCATAGAGGAGAATATACTTGTGAGCCGCCGTGGAGGACAGCCTCCGACTAGACGCTCGCCGCGAACGAGGCCACGCGATTGCGGCCCGATTCCTTGGCCCTGAACAACGCCTTGTCGGCCGCGGCAAACAGCGAGACGGGATCAGCCGCGTCGGAAGGGCTCGACGCCACGCCTATGCTGGCGCTCAGGGAGACGCGGACAGGCAAGCCGCCGGTTCCGGCAGCGAATTCGAGGTAGAGCGACTCAGTCTCCGCCCGGATGCGTTCCGCTGCCGCCAGGGCCTCGCTGGGGCCGGCGTCGGGCATGAAGAACGCAAACTCGTCGCCTGCAAGCCGCGCTGCGACGTCGCCGTCACGCACAAGCTTGGCGTATGCGGCGCCGGCCATCGATATGATCGAATCGCCCGTTTTGGTCCCGTAACGCTCGTTGAGCTCGTGGAAACGGTCGAGATCGAGCATAAGCGCCGAACAGACGGGCGGTTCGCCGGAGTTCCTCGAAAAACGGTTGTGCGTCGACTCCTCTATGAATCGCCTGTTGAACAGCCCTGAAAGCGCGTCCGTCACGGCGCGCTTGCGGGCCGTCTCGCCCCAGCGCACGAGGTCGTGCAGAAAGCCCGAGGCCTCGTCCAGCCAGCCGGCCATGACATGGGCCATCGACGACAGCATCCTCGTGCCGATCATCGGATGTTCCCAGACGAGGCGGTAGAAATCCAGGCCTTCCAGCACCAGAAGCTCGGTATCCTCGAGGGCCGCGCATGTCGCCGAGCGAGGTTCGTTCTCGATTATCGACATCTCGCCGAAAAAGCGCCCGGAGCCGAACTCGTACAGCTCCCGCTCATTGCCGTCGCTGTCGGTCGCCAGAGACGCTACCCTGCCCTTCCTTACGATGAACATTTCCGTACCGGGTTCTCCGCGCCTGAATATCACGTCGCCCTTCGAGAAGCGCCGCGGCTCGAGGAAGGCTGACACGGCGTTCAACTCGAGGCCGCTCATGCCCAAGAAAAGCGGAGTATCCTTTATGGCCTCGACTATAGGGTTCATCGTCTCGCCTCCGGCGTGCCGTGTCTCGCCTCCGGCGTGCCGTGTCTCGCAGGGTCGTCGGATAGGCGGTATATCCTTGCGCCGCCATCCTTCCAGGCGCGCAGGAGCAGGCCGTACGCCTGCTCGACGAGTCCCTTGAAATCCTTGCCGTCCTGTGGCCACGACGCCACGGCCACGCTGGCGCTCAGGCGGAAAGCCGGATCACCGATGACAGCTCCCAGGTCGATGCGGGCATAGGCCGCCTGGACACGTTCCCCGAGCGCGACGGCCTGGTCCGGCCCGCAGGCGCTGGCGACGATGGCCGTCTCGTTGCTCCGCAGGCGTATCGCCCATGCCTTGCGCATCGAACGCGCTTCGTCCTTGAGTATCGCCGCTATCCGCTCCATCGCCACATCCCCTGCGCCATGTCCCCACGTATCGCAGAGCTCCTTGAATCGGTCAGGCTTGAACAGCACGATGGCCGCGGGAGCCTCGAGCGAGCGTTGAAGCTCGTCGTCAAGGAAGGAGCGGGACCACAGGCCTGTCGAGGCGTCGGTGTACATCTGGCGCCTGAGTTCGCGGACCCACGGCGCGTTGTCGGAGATGAGCGCCTGGGTGGATCGCACGCGCGATGATATCATCGCGACTGAGCGCAGCAATATACGGGCCGAAATGTCGGGCCGCTCGCGGGCAAGGTCATCCATGGTCTCGCCTCGGCGGGGGAACACCAGGATCTCGCAATCATCGACGCAGTCCGCCTCTGCGTCGTACATGGCGCCTCGCGAGAAGTCGAAGTCGCCGACGACGTCCCCGGCTTCGAAGCGGGCCATCTCTTCGACGTGGCCCGAGGCATCGACCCTCGAGGCCGCCACCACACCCGAGCGCAGAATGAAGAATCTCAGGGCCTTGTCTCCCGTGCGGAACAGCGCCGATCCTGCCGGGTACGAGGCGAGCTCGGACTTGGAGGCAAGCCAGAACAGGTCGTCATCGAGCAGACGGGAAAAGAAATCGGATTGCCTGAGGAGGGCGACTATGTCGGACAGCCCGGCGGTTTCTTTCATGCTGCACAAAGTATAACCAGAGCGCGGACATAATGGAATAGCCGCCGCATCGTCGTCCATGACGTGCCCGGCCTGGCGGCCGGGACTCGTCGTGGACGCGCGTCCTTGCGTGGCCTCTAGTTGACGGGTTTCATGGTCGGAATGCAATCCGAGCAGTGCGCAGGATTGCAGGGGTCCGGGGGTATCCCCCGGCCTGCCAACCGATCGTATACCCTACTGATTCACCGGTTTCATGGTCGGGAAAAGAATGATGTCCCTGATACTGTAGGCATCGGTCAGGAACATGATCAGGCGGTCTATGCCGATGCCCATGCCACCGGTCGGGGGCATGCCCACCTCCAGGCTGGACACGAAATCCTCGTCGAACATGTAGGCCTCATCGTCGCCGAGCTCCCTTTCCTTGGCCTGCTGCTGGAAACGGTCGTTCTGGACTATCGGATCGTTGAGCTCCGAGTATGCGTTGGCTATCTCCCGGCCGTAGATGAAGGCCTCGAAGCGTTCGGTCATCGTCGGGTCGCCAGGCTTCTGCTTGGTCAGGGGTGAAATATCGGCCGGATAATCGATGATGAAGGTGGGCTGGATCAGCTCCTTCTCCGCGTACTTCTCGAAGGCGGCGTTGAGTATGTCACCCTTGTTGCAGTCCTTGAGCTTCTTCTTGAGGTCTTCGGTCAAGCCCTTCTCGGCTGCCAGCTTCCGCGCCTCCTCATCGGTCTTTACCTGGGAGAAATCGATGTTGCCGTATTCCTTGACCGCGTCGATCATCGTCAGGCGGCGCCATGGGGCAGCGAAACGAAGCTCGGTGCCCTGGTACGACACGGTCGTCGAGCCGCAGACCTTCTCGGCCGCGTAGGCGCAGATATTCTCGCATAGTTCCATCATGTCGTTGTAGTCGGCGTACGCCTGGTATAGTTCTATCATCGTGAACTCGGGGTTGTGGCGTATGTCGATGCCCTCGTTGCGGAAGTCCTTGCCCATCTCGTAGACCCGCTCCATGCCGCCGACAATGCAGCGCTTGAGGTAGAGCTCGGTGGCAATGCGCAGGTACAGCTGGAGGTTGAGCGCGTTCGATTTGGTGACGAAGGGCCTCGCGGCGGCGCCCGAGGCTATGGTGCCGAGCACTGGCGTCTCCACCTCGATATACTCGCGCGCGTCGAGGTACTCGCGGACAGCGCGGATTATCTTCGTGCGCTTCTTGAAGGTGTCCATCACCTGGGGATTCATCACGAGGTCGAGGTAACGGCGGCGGTAACGCTGTTCGGGATCCTTGAGGCCGTGGAATTTCTCCGGCAACGGCTCGATGGCCTTGGTCAGGAGGACCATGCGCCTGGCATGCACCGAAATCTCGCCGCGGCGGGTCTTGAAGACATAGCCCTCGACACCGATGATGTCGCCCAGGTCCCAGGTCTTGACGTGGGCGTAGGCTTCGCCTCCAAGCGCTTCGGCATTGAGGTAAACCTGGACGCGTCCGTCGCGGTCCTGAAGGTCCATGAAGGCGGCCTTGCCTATGTCGCGGAAGCTCATCACGCGGCCGGCCACCGATACGTCCTTGTTTTCGAGCGCGTCGAAGCCCTGCTTTATCTCGGTTGAGTGGTGGGTCTGTTTCCAGGTGACGATGGCGAAGGGGTCGCGGCCCTCCGCCTGGAGCCTGGCGAGTTTCTCGCGGCGAACCATCTGCTGTTCGCTCAAAGCATTCCTTGCGCTTTCCTCGTCGATGATGTCCTCGGCTCCTGCCTCTTCCTGGCTCATGCTCACTCCTTTGCGGGCGCCGTCGCAGCGCGCTCCGCGGACTGCGATTGTAAGCGGAAAACATGACTCGTTTCAAGCTCGGCCATTATTCTGCATTCGATTCAACAAGCTTCCCGCTTCCCGCATCCGATTTCCCGCCGGAAAAATGCGCATTTCCCCCAAGCTTCCATATAAATACAATAAACCTGAGAAAAACGTCAAAATTGTTGCGATTAGCATATTTTATACTTGTTATTTAGCTACTATTGGTATATTATATAATCAAGAGGTACAAGAATGAGAACATTTGCGAACAAACTGACGAACGGCATAGGGATTCTGGCACTGGGAGCCTTCATCGCCTCATGCAACAGCCCGATGGGCCTCGGCCTTGACGCCGATGCGCAGCTCGCCGCTTCACGCACCATAAGCCCGGTGCGTTCGAGTCTCGGCCTGGCCGATTCCTTCGCGGTCTTCGGCGGCGGAGCCGGCATCACCAACCAGG
>CAZNXK010000086.1:0-14938 GCA_964576835.1 uncultured Treponemataceae bacterium
GGGCCGGTCCTGGGATTGGGCTCGCCGTTCCTCAACGTCGTTGCCATGCCCCGCATCGGGGCGTACTGGGAGGACGGGGTGTCGGCCCGCGCCGGGCTGGGCGCCGCCGTCAACATAGGCAGCTACTCGCTTGGCGCGTCGCTGTCGGCGGCCGCGGAAACCGGGCCGCTGTCGCAAGGCTTTGCGCTGGCCTGGCCGGCAGAGACAACCCTGGAGCTGCGCACTGCGCCGGCGGGATTGCCGCTGGCGTTCAGGATTTCGGGCGGCCTCGACTGGTCGCCCGGACCGTCGGCCTGGAGGCTCGGGATGGCGTTGACCGCGGTATTCTAAAGGACGGGAGAGCAGTCAGCCCGCCGCCGTCATGACACGGCGCCGAAGTTCATGAAGATGTACGGGAGGCGCCGCCTGAGCAGCTCGTACGACAGGTACTTCTTGCCGATTGCGAAGTTCTCCGCGACGCGCTTCCGTTCCTCCACCGGGTCGGACAGCACCCGGGCCACGTCCTTGACCACGGAGTCGGTGACGTAGCCGTCCATCACCGTGGTCCTGAAACCAAGCGGCTCGATGTCCTGCGCATAGATGGCGTAGCGGTTGACCAGGATTGGCTTCCTGTAGAAAATAGCCTCGAGGAACGCGTTGCCGAAACCTTCGTAGGTGGAAGGATACGTGACGAAGTTCGACCTGACGTACGCGTCCCACAGCGAATATACCTTGCCTCCATCAGCGCGCAGTCCGCGCTGCACGCCGATGAGCTCCGGACGGACCAGGAGGTCGACCTCCATGAACTTGGCGTAGTCGAGCACGCGCTTCTGGTATTCGTCGCCCTCGTCAAGCTCCGGGTGCGATATGAGAAGCTTACCCTGCGAACCCGGGTCGAGCGCGTTGTACCGTGCCACCAGCTCGATGGCGCTCTCTATTCCCTTGCGCGCGATGATTCGGGTCGGCTGGAGGAACAGTACATCGCCCTCTCCAAGCCCCAGTTCCGCGCGCATGCCGGCGTTGTACTCGTCCGCTACCGTCGGCGCTTCGTCGAAGTTCCAGACGTTGGGCATCATCACCGAGGAGATGCCGCACCTGAACGCCAACTGCCGTCGCGCCTCCGAATTGATGACGACGTGGGATATGCTGTGCAGCCTGGGCGGAAACGCCCGGACGATGTAGTCCTCCGCGCAGCCTGTCATGAATCGCTGCCTTTCCCACGCAAAGTCATGGTTGTGCGCGACGGTCGGCATCTCGAGCTCGGCCACCAGTTCGGCCAGTGCCACGCCCAGGGGTATGTGCACGGGAATAGAGAAGGCGTTCTCCACGATCAGTACGTCTATCCTGAAATCCTTGACGAACTCGTACAACGCCGCCTTGAGCCGCCCCTTGATTTCCCCGACCTCCGCGGTCAGGCCGCGCCTCCTCGTGCTCCGGTCAAAGATCTCGTCCTGCAGTTCCGCGATGGCCGGGTGCCTGAAAAACGCCTCCTCGACTATACGCGACCGTTCGGGGAACCAGTCGCTCTTGCCCGAGAAAAAGAAGGTCTCGTAGCCCAGCTCGGTCAGTACCTCGTTCCATTTCCAGGTCTCCAGGGACACGCCGTCGGTTCCCTGGAACCGTGTCGATACGAAGCCGACCCTGGTTATTTCCCTGGTCCGAGTCAGATACATAGCAGCCTCCCCATTTCAGCCCAGGACTGGACGACCGTCGCCGGAAGACCCACGCGCGGGTCGTCGGCCCTCGGTTTGAAGGACCGCGCGTCGCCGCAGAACAGGGCGGTCATCATGCCGGCCTCGCCGGCCGGCACGCAGTCGTTGAGCTCGTCGTTGCCGACGTACAGCACCCTGTCCGCCGGCACGCCGCGCCTAGCGAGCCGCCCTGCCAGCTCGTCGAACATCCACCGGTCCGGCTTGGCGCGGCCGCAGAGGTACGACCACAAAACCAGGTCGGGGTCGAGACCAAGGTCCGCTCCGAAAGCCTCCTCGATGAACAGCGGCGTGTAGAACTGGGCGTTCGATACTATTCCCATGCAGAGGCCACGCGCGGCGCAGGAACGGACGAAGCCGGAGGCTCCGGGCATGGGCCGGCAGCGGTTCATGGTGCATTCCCAGGCGACGCATGTCCTCGCGCCGTCTTCGAGGCTCATCCTCAGGGCGCGGGCGAATACCGACGGCGCGTCGACCTCGGGCCAGGGAAAGCCCTCCGCCCGGCCGCGTTCGTGATCCCGGGCGACGATCTGCCTGAGCCGGTCGGCCATGTCGCGGGGAAAGGCCTTGCCTGACAGATCGACGGCGAGCTCGGCGTCGATTGAATCCGCCCCGAGTCCGACCTCGCCGTTCGCGCTCGCCAACAGCGTTCCATAGACGTCGACGACGATGGCCAGCGGCTGGACAGGCAAGGCCTTCCCGAGCAGCGGCTGCAGGGGCAACGGCACCTTGGCCGGAGCTATGTACTCTTCCGCGGAATCATGGACGACTCCCCGTTCCGCTATGGTTCGCCTCAGTTCCTCGAGCAAGTCGCCCGATGGTTCAAATACCGGTGCCATTGAATGCCTCCGCACGCAAGTACAAGGCAAGGAGCGCTTCCTTGCCGGGCGCAGAACCGCCGCCGCGCCCGAGCATGTCGCGGTAGAGAGCCGAAAGGCGCTGCCCGTACGCCGCTTCCGACCACGGCGCCAGGCATTCCCGCGGTTGCGGCGCCCGGTCGTCCGCAACGGCATCCCAGCCTTCGAGGCGTGGATTGGCCGCGATGAAGCCCGAGCGGGCGCGCCTTTCGCAGGAGAGGGCGCGCAGGACCTCGGTCTGGGCTATCTCGTCGAGCCGTCCGAAATCGGCTCCGGCGGCTCTGCCTTGCAGGATGTCGTCGACGACGGCGCGGGAGAACCCGCCTTCAAGGCCGCGCCAGCGATAGGAGGCCGCCGCCGCATCGACAACCCTGGTGACCCGCCGGGCGAAGCCGTCCTCGTCGAACAGTCCGCCCGGCGTGACGATGGAGTCGTAGAGCTCGGGGAACACGAGCCCCGCGGCCTCGAAGTCGGCCACGACGCGAGGCAGCCGGCGGCCGAGGGTCAGGCGCCCCCTGGCTATAGGCTCGAGGTATGATAGGCCGAAGCCTTCCTTCACCGAAGTGGTCAGCACGGCGACGGCTCCGGCGTACAGCGCGTCGAAGTCGTGGTCCAGTCCCATCCCGAAGCGGATCGGCGCGCCCAGTTCGGCGGCGAGCGAGCGCCAGGAATCGTAGCGGGGTTTGTCGCCCTGGCTTGCAGGCGGCAGGGTGACGCCGACACTGGCCCCTTTTCTGGCGAACATCGACAGAAGGACGGCCTCGCCCAGGTTCTTCCGGCGTATTCCCCTGACCGGATAGAGGACAAGCCCGGGGCTGCGCGGGCGGGAGGGCTCGCCGTTCCTGCCTGGCGGCGGGCATGGCACCGGGTCCGGCAGGAAGGCCACCTCGGATGCTCCCGCCTGGCGGAGCGCGTCGGCGTCGAAGCGGTTTATCGCCGCCCAGCGGACGCCGTCGGGATAGGGTGCGAAGGAATAGACTTGCGGCCGCCAGTCCTCCGCGAGGTCGTGCACGTGGAGCAGAAGCCTGCGGCCGGACGCGGCAAGCTCCGCCAGTGCCGGCAAGAGCGACGCGTTCTTGCGGAGCGTCGGATTATGCACATGGATGACGGTATCGTCGCCCATGGCATCGGCCTCCCGGCGTATCGCGCAGGCGATGCCCGCGACCCGGTCAGGGTCGGGACCGCCGGACGCCGCATCGCGGCCAAGCGCCGCGTCGTAGCCGAGCGCCGGCTCGACCGTTACCGTGCCGCTTCTGGAAACGGCGGAAGGCGGCGCCTCCCCGGAGAGTATCGCGGCGTCAACCCCGAGCGCGGCCAGAGCCGACAGCTGGCGCCGTATGACCGTCGTCACGCCGCCCGGGCGCAGGTGGTAATGGACTACAAGGACCTTCACGGCGCGCCGGCCCGTTCGGGGAATTTGGCGAGATACTCGGGCAGCCCGACGATGGGTGGCCGCTCGACGATGTCGATGCGGCTTTCCTTGCGGCGGTACGCGCCAGCCTCGAGCTCGAACTGTATCATCGTCTTGTACAGCTCGCCGGCCATCGACGCCTTTCCCGAGGCCTCGAGCTTGGCGAGGAAGGTCTGGATGATGCCGAAGGACATGCGTCCGAGCGCCACGGTGCTCTGGTTCCTGTGCACCCTCTTGTCCAGGTCGACCTGGGCCATCGCGTCCATGCCGAACTTGCCGTAGATGTCCATCAGCATGCTCGTCTCCACGCCGTAGCCTATCGGGAATGGTATCGAGTCGAAGCACTCCCTGAAGCCGGCGTATTCGCCCGACAGCGGCTGTATGAACTGCGCGAGCTCCGGGTAGAAGATCGAGAACAGTGGCCTCGTGACGAGCTCGGTGACGCGCCCGCCGCCCGACGGCTTGATGGTCTTCTGGTCGAGGGCTATCGGCCTGTCGTAGAAGGCCTTGACGAAGCGGACCTCGTCGTCGACGAGCAGAGGCCCCAGAAGCCCGTAGACGAAGCGCGGGTGGATGTTCTTGATGTCGGCGTCGACGTAGACGATGATGTCGCCCTCGAGCACGTACAGCGCCTTCCAGAGGTTTTCGCCCTTGCCCTTGTACGGCTCTATGTCCGGCAGTATGTCGGTGGCCAGGTAGACCTTGGCCCCGAACCCGGCAGCCACCTCGCGGGTCCTGTCGGTGGATCCGGAGTCGATGACGACTATCTCGTCGACGAGCGGGTAGCGCAACTGGAGCTCGCTCCTGATGATGACTATTTCCTTGGCGATAGTCGCCTCTTCGTCGAGGGTCGGAAAGCACAGCGATACCGACAGGCCCCGCTCTTTCTTGCGCCTGACGAGAGAGCCGATGTCGGAGAATTCGCCGTGGTGGAAGGTGTTCGTAGCCAGCCAGTCTCCCGTGTCATGCATTGCAGGTCTCCTCGTCGGTGGCCAGCATGATGCCGACCAGCTGGGCGAGTCCCTTGTACAGCGAGCGCAGGCTGGCGTTGGTGCTGTCCTGATGGTAATCGCTGCCGTTCGCGACGCCTATGGTAATGGAGGGTATGCCGCGCTTCAGGAAGTAGTACAGCTCGGAGACGCTCGGGTACACGGCGGGTTCGAGGTCGAGCGCGCCGAGCACCTCGACGGCCGCGCGCGTCAGGGAATGGGTCCACCCCAGGCTCTCCGCGCCGAGCTCTGCGGCCACGTCGTACTCGACGTCGACGCGGCGCTCGTAGCGGACCAGGTCCAGGATGGAGGCGACCTTGGCCGAGAGCGAGCCGAGGGCCTCGTTCGACGTGCTCCGGAGCTCGATGCCTATCCTGGACGTGGTCGCCGGAGTCCCGTACTTGTAGCCGCCGCGTATCATCCCGATGGTCACCGTCGTCTCCGGCTTCTGGGGCAGCTCGAGCGAAAGGAGGCGGTCGATTATCTCGTTGGCGATGATTATCATGTTCGACGGCGCTCCGTGCGAACCGGGCCTCCGTTCGCATACGATGTCGGCCCGCACGACTGCCTCGGAGAAGTAGTTGAGGCGTCCAAGCTCGCCGCCCTTGACGATCAGCGCCGCGCAGGGCCTGACCGACAGTGAACCAAGGAACTGGTCGACCAGCACGAGGTTCTTGCCGCCCCGCATGGTGTTCGCGACGCCGGCGAGCATTACGGTGGACCTGAGCGTTATGCCTTCGCGCCTGAAGATGTCCGGCAGGGACATCACCGCCGCGGCGCCTATCGCGTTGTCCATGAGCCCCGGGCCGACGATGGAGTCGCCGTCTATCGCGTAATGGATGTCCCCGGGCGGGGTATACAGGGAATCGAGTTCGGCGCAGACGAGGATTGGCGGTCGGGACGGGTCGGTGCCCTTGATGATGCCGACGGGATTGCCCAGCGGGTCGGTGGTGCACTCGTCGACGCCTAGCTCGCTCATGCGGTCGGCGAAGAACCGCGCGCGGACACTGTAGTCGACGCTCGACATCTCGTCGTCGCTTTGCCACGTTCCCGCGGATGAAGGAACCTCGCCGAGGAGGACTACATTCCCTATCAGCAATTCCTTCATCGAGGCGAGCGAAACCTCGAGGGCCTTGATCCTGAGAGGCAATCCGCTCTTCCCGGTTGTTTCCAGCATAATCCCCCTTGCAGGTGATTGTTTCAGTATAGGGGATGCGAGAAGGGATGGCAAACCGCCCGATCGGCGCTACTATGGCCGTATGAATGGATCAGACCAGGCATTCAGCCGTTCCGTCTCGCTCGCGTACGACGGCGACGGGCCCGTCAGGTTCGACCGCCTGAGCCTCGAGCCGCCCCGCGTCGAAACGGCGCTCGGCAGGGACTTCATCATCGTACCCGCGTCGGGACTCGCCGCCATGGCCGCCCGGGCCTTCCACGACATGCAGTTCCTGCACCGGATCTCCACCCTCGAAGCCCTCGCCCGGGTCGCCTTCGACCCCGGTTCAGACGACCGCGACCGCTACGTCGCCGGAGCCCAGCTCGACAACGCCGCCGTCAGCGCCGGGCTCAGGTTTCCCGTCTGTCAGGATACCGGCACCGCCTCGGTCTATGGATGGAAGGGTGACAACGTGCTGGTCGACTTTGCCGACGATGAAGCCGACGATGAAGCCGACGATGCCGGCGCGCTCGCCAAAGGCGCGCTTTCCACCTGGCAGGCGGACCGCCTGAGGAACAGCCAGGTCGCGCCCCTGCCTGGCCTGGCCGAACGCAACACCGGGGACAACGCTCCGCTGTCGGCGCATATCGTCGCAGTCCGCGGCGGCGAATACCGCTTTCTTTTCGTCGCCAAGGGCGGAGGATCGGCCAACAAGACAGCCCTCTTCCAGAAGACAAGGAGTCTTTTGCGCCCTGACGCCTTTGCCGCCTTCGTCCAGTCCGCACTGGGAGAGCTGGGCGTGTCGGCCTGCCCGCCTTACCGCATCGCCGTCGTCCTGGGCGGCCAGAGCCCCGAGGAGACCGCCCTCGCAGGCAAGCTGGCGGGCTCGGGCGCCCTCGATGCCCTGCCCCAGGCCCCCGGCGCCGACGGTGGCCCCTACCGGGACCGCCAGCTCGAGGCCGTCGTGATGGAGGCAGCCGCTCGCTCCGGCTGGGGAGCGCAGTTCGGCGGCCGCTTCATGGCCCGCGACGCACGCGTCGTCAGGCTGCCGCGCCACGCCGCCAGCCTGACGGTCGTCGTGGCCGTCTCGTGCTCGGCCCACCGCCAGGCCTACGCGTACTTAAGCCGCGACGGCTGGTTCCTCGAGCGCCTTGCCTCCGCCAGGGATCTCGCGCGCATAGTGAATGCCGCAAAGGCTCAGACAGGCCCTGGCGCCGCTACCAGCCCGTCGTCAGGCGACGCCAAGGCGGCGTTCGGCACGGCGCGCAGGGTCGACCTCGGCGAGCCGGGCAGCCCGGAAGCCGCGGCCGCCTTGAGGAGCCTCCGCTCGGGCGAACTGGTCGAGCTATGGGGCAAGGTCGTCCTTGCCCGCGACGCGGCCCACGCCCGCCTCCAGTCGATGATAGACAACGGCGAGCCTCTCCCTGCCTGGACCCGCCTCCCAGCCTTCTACGCCAGCCCGACCGAGACGCCCGAAGGCGCTGTCGTCGGCTCGATAGGACCGACCACCTCGAAACGCATGGACTCCTACCTGGAGGCCTTCGGCGAACGCGGCGTCTTCCCGCTGACCATAGGCAAGGGAGAGCGCGCGAGCGTCTGCGCGGCAACCTGCACCAGGTACGGCGGCGCCTACCTGGCCGCGGTGGGCGGTGCGGCCGCGCTCGCGGCCTCGCGCTACGTGTCGAGCTGCAGGATCATCGACTGGCCGGAGCTGGGCATGGAGGCGATACGGCTCGTCGAGCTCACCGGGCTGCCGGCTCTCGTCGCGGTGGACTCGACCGGGAAGGATTATTACGCTGGCTTGGTTCACTGAGCGCTTCTCCTCTGTGGTATTCGCTTGATGCGGGCTTTTAATAGAGATATATTCAGCACGTTCAGTCGATGACCACAAGATCCAGGGGAGCATCGATACCTTAAAACAGCATCGATCGATTGTGCAGTCGACAGGATACTCGAGCCTTTCGCCGGGATACCGGGCAAGGACTCAATCAATACTCGACAGGATTCCGGACGAGAGGCTCGCGCGTACGCGGAGCCCGAGGCGGATTCCCCAGGAGAACTCGATGGAAGCGAACACGATCTTCAACAAAAGGAACCAGGAATTCTTCGACAAGGCGAAGCGCGCCCCTTTCCGGGCCGCCCTCGGTTCCGGCGGAATTGGCGGAATCTTGCGAGCCGTCAGGAACGCGGCGCGGTTGGCGAGCATCGCCCGCTTCCAGCGCGGGCAGACCGCTAAAAGGTCGGCGGCGGCGAAAGAGGGACGAACTGTTCCCGGCATCCTCATCGCGTCGGTTACCAGGAAATGCAATCTGGACTGCGCGGGCTGTTATTCGAAGGCGCTTCGAGCGGACGCGTCCCCCGAGCTTTCGGACGAACGGTTCCTGGAGCTCTTCCGCGAGGCGGCCGAGCTGGGCGTCGGCACGTTGATGCTGGCGGGCGGCGAGCCCCTGCTTCGTCGGTCCCTGCTCGAGGGCGCGGCCGGCATTCCCGGACTGATAGTCCCGGTCTTCACGAACGGCACCCTTGTCGACGAAGAGTATATGGACCTCTTTTCCGCAGGGCGCCTGATTCCCGTCTTCAGCATCGAGGGAGACGCGGCCTTTACGACGGAACGGCGCGGCGCTGGCGTTCACGACGGAGTATTGGCTTCAGTCGCCGAGCTCAGGAGGCGCGGCGCCCTTTTCGGGTTCTCCGTGACCCTTACATCGAAAAACGCCGATTCGGTGCTATCAGAACGCTTCTCCAGCGAGATCGGAAAGCTTGGAGCCTCGGTGCTCTTCCTCATCGAGTTCGTTCCGGTGGTACAGGGCAGCGAAGAACTCGTGCTGACCGACCCCCAGAAAGCCATGCTCGCGCGCCCCGGCCGGTTCGACGGCGACAGCTTCATGACCATCTCGCTTCCCGGCGATGAGGAGGCCTTCGGCGGCTGCCTCGCCGCCGGCCGTGGATTCATCCATCTCGCGGACGACGGTTCCCTGGAAGCGTGCCCCTTCGCCCCTTTCTCGGATACGAACGCCGTAGATCGGTCACTCAGGGACGCGCTTGACTCGCCGTTGATGCGGGCGATCCGCGAGCGCCATTCCGAGCTGACAGAGACGAAGGGCGGCTGCGCGTTGTGGAACAAGCGCGGCTGGGTCGCCTCGCTCGGCGCCTGTTCCAGCAGGACAGGAGAGGCATCCCGGCCGGTACCGGCGTAATGCCGTAGCCGTGCCGGGCTAGTTGCAAGGCTTCGGCAGTGCCTGTACTATTCGCGGACAACTGTGTCAAGGAATTCGTATGGAATGCACGAAGAAAGTCGTAATAGTCACCAATACCCGCGGCTCGTCCCTGGGCTGTTTCTTGCGGGAGAACTTGGAGTCGGTACTCTCCGGCTATGCCGTCATCGAAAACCACTTTATCGATGAACTCGACAGTTCGAACACCTTGGATGCAGACGCGGTCTTGGTTATGAACAAGCTCAAGGCGAAGGAAGTGGCACCTTACGTGAGTGATCCCGACCGCCTCCTTGTGGTTCAGCGGACGATCAAGGAGAGCGAAGTCTACCCTATTTGCTCCATCCCGACGGGGACCAAGGTTTTGGTGGTGAACGATACTCCCGAAACGACCCAGGAGCTTGCGGCGCTGTTGTACAAGCTCGAGATCAATACACTGCAACTCGTAATATATGAAGACGGGGTCGAGTATCCGGACATACGAATCGCCATCACGCCCGGAGAGAGCTGGAGGGTTCCGACGAGCGTCAGCTCGGTCATTGATCTCGGACATCGCTACATCGATATAACTACATTCGTGAAGCTTGTCAGCATGTTGAAAATCCCGGATGGCGAGATAAGCCGACGAATACTCAAGTATTCGGAGAACCTTGTAGATCTGGATTCGGGTATCAAGGCTCAGTACCGCGAGTTGTTCTTGAAGAATGTCGAACTGGACGCGGTCGTGAATCTGTCGCACGAAGGCATTCTGCTGCTCGATAATGCCGGGATGATAATCCTCTACAATAAAAGTCTTGCCGGGATGTTGGGACTTCGAATCGATATACGTGGAATGCCCGCAGAGGATGTCATGCCCCACGGCATGGTTTTGATGATGTCCCAGGAACGCGTCGAGGACGAGATCTTCGAATACAAGGGGCGCTCGTTTCTGATAAACAAGCGTAGCATCGAGCATTTTGGCGAAAAGGCCGGGTCTTACTGCAATATACAGGAAGTCACGTATATCAGGCAATTGGAGCAGAACTTGTCACGGAAGCTCCAGCAGAAGGGTCAGCTGGCGAGGTACAGCTTTGAGGATATCCTGACGTGCTCCGCCGAGATGCATAAATGCATCGACCTCGCGAAGGATATCGCCCGATCGGATTTATCCGTGCTCATCACAGGAGAGAGCGGAACCGGAAAAGAGCTTTTGGCTCAATCGATCCATAGCGCTTCGGATAGGGCGAAACAACCCTTTGTCGCGTTCAACTGCGCTGCCGTTTCCGACAGCCTGATGGAAAGCGAACTATTCGGCTACGAGGGAGGCTCCTTTACCGGCGCGTTAAAGGAAGGGAAAGCCGGCTTGTTCGAGCAGGCTCATCACGGCACTGTGTTGCTCGACGAGATTGGCGATATGCCACCGCACCTACAGGTGAAGATTCTGAGAGTGCTTCAGGAACGACAGATCATGCGCGTCGGTTCTCAGCGAGTAACCAATGTCGACCTGCGCATCGTCGCTGCCACCAATCACGATCTGAGGCGTCAGATCAAAGATGGCACATTCCGGGAAGATCTATATTACAGGCTCAACGTTCTGCCGCTCCGGGTTCCACCACTCCGAGAGCGATCAGGAGATGTGCTTTTCCTTCTGAATCATTTCCTGCGACAAGGCGGACGAAACGATTTTGAGATATCGCCGGAGGCTGAGAAGGTCCTGCTAGCATGGAAATGGCCTGGGAACATTCGAGAATTGGCAAACGTAGCTTCCTATATCTCGTTCATGGTCCATGGCCCGATTTCGGTCGATCAACTCCCTCATTTTCTCATTGACGAGCGGGACGGGTTCGAGAGTGAGCGGCAGGAAATCAGCAGGCGCTATGACCCCGACACCGCGCTCGCGGTTCTGGACGCTCTGGCGACCCCGCACGGCCGGAAAACCGGAGCGGGGAGGAACACGATACGTGAATTGCTGGTGAATTACGGTTATCGCCTGACAGAGGGAGAAACCAGAACTCTTCTAGTGGTACTCGCCGCCTCCGGCTTGATCAGTTCGAGCATCGGTCGCAAGGGCAGCGAAATCACTTTAAAAGGAGAGGCGTTCAGGCGCTGGGCGCGCAGTGCCTGAAACGTTGCGTTGCCAGGTGCTGATCAGGATTCCTTGCGATCGAATGCTGTGCGGGCCTTTTCAACGAGTCCAGGCTCGTTGAAAAGATCCATCGCGGTCATTCCCAAGGCTTTAGCGCCCACGGCGATAGCCCTTGCGGCCGTTTCTCCGACACATGCCGTCGCGAAGGCGAGCGTATGCGGCTCGATGTCCTCCTTGACCTTGACATAACAGTGCAATCCGGGAAGTACCTGGGTGACGTTGCCCATATCCGTCGATCCCATGCCCGCTCCCCGGGGCATCGCAACGACATCCTCTCCGATCAAGGCGAAATTCGAGGCAATCACGCCTTTCAATACCGGGTTGTTCCAGATCGCGTCATAACCCCGGCCGACGCGCTCGAATTCGACGGTGACCCCCATGCCCGTCGCCGCTGATTCGGCGCAGGAGCGAACTCTTTCGACCAGCTCTTCCAAATATCCCCGATCGGTCGCCCGAATACCAAACTGAGCTTCCGCATACTCGGGAATAATGTTCACCGCGGTACCGCCATTCGTGATGATACCGTTGATCCTGGAGTGATCGCGGAGCTGGCATCTCCAGGCGTTGACCAAGTTGAAGGTCTGCAAGACGGCTTCAAGCGCATTCGCACCGCTCCAGGGAGACGCGGCAGCATGCGCGCCTTTGCCCGAATAGCGCAGGATGACTCGAGTGCTGGCCAATGAGGAATCTTCGACTCTCGTGTACGCGGCTGGATGGACCATCATGGCGCAATCAACAGTGGTGAAACAGCCTTTGGATATAAGGATGCCCTTCCCTCCTCCTCGCTCCTCCGCGGGCGTGCCCATCAGGACTATGGTACCGTCTTGCCCACTATCCCGCAGCGCAAGATTGGCGGCGACCGCCGCTCCGACACCCATAGCCGCTATCAGATTATGCCCACATGCATGGCCCATCTCCGGCAACGCATCATATTCTGCGAGCACGGCGATGACGGGCTTGCCTGAACCATACGAACTCCATGCCTTGAAGGCTGTTTCCAGACCGCCAATACCTCGTTCGACCGTAAAGCCCTCCCGGCGCATGGTCTCAGTGATTCTCTCGCTTGCTTTTCGCTCTTCGAAGGCTGTTTCCGGATTATCGTGAAGATAATCGCTTAGATCGATCAAGGCTTCCAAGCGCTCGTCTACAACACTCTCGACTCTGGATTTTATCGCCGCGATATCTCCGCTCATGATTGTCCCTTTTCATCCGCGGCTACGATCCGCCCGAAGCTCGCGTCTTCACCCGCGATTATCCGCAGGAAGCCCTTGAATATTCCGAGCATGCTTGGATGCTTTTCGAACATCATCTCGGGATGCCATTGCACGGCTACGACGGGAGTGCCCCTATGGCGCTCGATCCCCTCCACGATTCCGTCCCGGGCCATCGCGCTGACGATGAAGTCCGGTGCTACAGCCTTTACCGCCAGGTGATGGAAACTGTTCGTTACTATAAGGGATTGTCCAAAAACCTCAGCGAGGAAGCTCGCGTCCATCAATGAAACTTCGTGCCCGGGTGAATGCCGTCTGCTTTTTTGGGAATGCTGAACGTAGCTGTCAGGTGCCAGCGAAACATCCTGATGAAGCGTCCCTCCGAATGCGACATTCAGTATCTGGAGCCCGCGACAGATACCCAGCATTGGCTTGCCGGTTGCGTCGGCAATGTGAATAGCGGCCAGCTGGTGCTCGTCCACCTCAGGGAAGATGAACCCCATAGTTGGACCCGGGTTTTCACCATACAGGAGGGGATTCGGATCGTATCCGCCGGGCAGGACCACGGCGTCGACCGATTCGATCTGGCGACGTATCGCTTCCGCGCTTTTTACGACCGGGAGAAGGACAGGTATTCCTCCCGCGGTCTCAATGGCGGAAATATAGTCATGGTTGACGAACGATCGTTCCATGCCCGGAAAAGTGCCTGAGTCCATAACCATGATGCTCGTCAGGATGCCGATTACCGGTGCGTCGTGCGTTTGTTGGCAGTTGCGATCTGGCATGCGTTTTGCTCCTCTTCAATGATATGGAGAATATGCAAAGGGCATGCCATATTCTTGTACTCGTCGCTGCTTCCTGTCTTTTTCCATCACGACCTGGAGCGCATGAATCTTCTGGCTAAAGCGTTCGTGGTTGGCTGAAGGCGGCACCATTGGGACGGGCCATCTTGCAACCATGAGGGTACTATGCAGGATCGAGGAAATATATGAGTGGCGCATAGCTCATGCGCTGCCAAACGGCCAAGGGAATTCTCATGAAACTGGTCGGTAAACAGGCGAACAGGCTACCTGATTTATGCTCTCTTGACTTGATCCGCATCAATGATCGAGGGCTCGGTGTTCAGGATGAAGAGAATCTTTGACACTCTTGATGGAAATCGAATACTTGTCGCATCAACTGGAAATTTGATGGGGTCCGCGCTTTGCTGGCATGGTTCCTGTATATATCAATACTGACTTCAGCGCTTGCAAAGCGTCGGATTAGGATGGAAAGGCCATTTCATGGCTGATTTACAGTCCTTGGCGACTAATGGTGTACCCTTAAGGAGGGAAATCGATGAGAAAGCTATCATTCACAATCCTTGCCTGCGTGTTTTCTGTCGCGACGGTCGCTGCCAGCGGCCCGAAAATCATGAATCTCTCTCTTACGGCGCCGGCGACGACCTTGAATGCACATGTGACGGAGATGAGCGAAATCGAGATCATCGATTATGTCCAGGCATGTCTATACCAATGGGTGCCAAGCGCCGATCGAAAAGCGCATTTCCTTGATGCCGAGCTGGCTACCGGCAAGCCGATACCGGGGGCGGACGGTACATCCTGGACTATCAAGATCGATCCCCGGGCGAAATGGGCTGACGGAGAGCCGATCACCGCGGATACTTTCATCTATTCCTGGAAGATGGCGCTGGATCCTAAGATGCTCAATACTCCTGGCGGATCCACCTGTGGCAAGAACTATATTACCGTCAAGAATGCCCTGGCGTACTATACCCAGGCCACAACCGGGAACGCGGTTTCCTGGGCGGATGTCGGCTTGAAGAAGATCGATGACCGTACCCTCTCCATTGTGACAGACGGGCGCTTCACGCAGCAGGAAGTCATGCAGCACTTCGCATGGCGTACAACGGGCCCGGTTTACGAGAAGCTCTACGAGGCCACTATGGATTCCTCGAGGCGAACGACACAGTATGGAACGAGCATGGAGAAATACATGCCATCGGGTCCGTTCAAGCTCAAGAGTTGGGCTTCGGGGTCGGACATGGTCCTGGAGAGGAATCCCGCCTACCTTCGGACCAGCGTCATCAAGCTCGATGGCATGAGGTGGCGCGTCGTCGCTGACGCGAGCGCCAGGTTGCAGTTGTTCGAGAAAGGCGAGCTGGATTTTTTACCTCTATCGATCAACACGCTCGCAGTCTATGAGGACGATCCCAGGCTCGTCATCTCCGATACCCCAAATATTCGCTGCATAGAGATCAATCGGACCAACCCCGACAAACCTATCCTG
>CAZNXK010000087.1:0-14730 GCA_964576835.1 uncultured Treponemataceae bacterium
AGCCAGCGGATCGAGCAGCCAGGTGGCGGCGCGGTGCGTCGGGCTCACCTCGAACATCGGCGGCTGCTCGACGAAGTCTATCTTCAGGGCCTTCGGGTTGCGCGGCGCGAACGCGTCGCCCTCGATGAGGTTGAAGAGGTTGGGCGGCGTCCCGTAGATCGAGTACAACGGCTGGCCCTTGATGCCGAGCTGGGGAAGGGACGACAGAAGTGCCCACGTGTACGGATGCCTGCAATCGTAGAAAACCTCCTCGCTCGTGCCCGTCTCGATTATCTGGCCGGCGTACATCACGGCGACGCGGTCGGCGACGTTGGCTACGACGCCGAGGTCGTGGGTGATGTAGACGGTCGTGAACGCCAGGTCGCGCTGGAGGGTCTTGATGAGGTCGAGGATCTGGGCCTGTATCGTCACGTCGAGCGCGGTGGTCGGCTCGTCGCATATCAGGATGCGCGGCTTGCACGCGACCGCTATCGCGATGACGACGCGCTGCCTCATGCCCCCCGAAAACTCGTGCGGGTATTGCCTGTGCCGTTCGCCCGGATTATCTATGCCGACGCGCTCGAGCATGTCCGTCACCGCGCGCTCGGCGGCCTTGCCCGACAGGCCGTGGTGCAGTTCGAACACTTCCTTTATCTGCGATCCGATGGTCTTGAGCGGGTTGAGGGCGGTCATGGGATCCTGGAAGACCATCGATATTTTCCTGCCCCGTATCCCGAGCCAGTCCCTCTCCGTCCTGAGCCTCGCCAGGTCCCGTCCCTCGAATATCGCCGAACCGGAGTCGACCCAGCCGTTATGGTCGAGCATGCCTATGAACGACTTCGTGAGCACCGACTTCCCCGAGCCGGACTCCCCGACAATGGCGAGGGTCTCGCCCTCGTTCAGTTCCAGGCTCGCGCCCCGGATCGCCGTCAGGGTTCTGCCACGCAGGCCGAATTTTATGACGAGGCCCTTCGCCTCGAGTATCGTGTCGCCCTTTGCCATGATGGTAGCCCCTTACACGTGGTTGCGCGGATCGGAAGCATCCGAGAACGCGTTGCCGAGCACATAGAACGATATGGTTATGAGCGACAGGATGATCGTCGGGAACAGGAGCTGGTAGCGCAGCTCCGGCGACATCATTATCTGGCGCCCCTCGTTGACCAGGTTGCCGAGCGAAGGGATGCTGACCGGCAGGCCGAGTCCGATGTAGGTAAGGAACACCTCCCAGCCAATGGTGCCGGGTATGGACAGCGCGGTCTGGAGCATTATGACCGACACGAGATAGGGCAGCAGGTTCTTCATGATGATGCGTCGGCTCGGCGTGCCCAGGCAACGCGACGCCAGGTTGTACTCGCGGTCCCTTATGATGACTATCTGGTTCCTTACGAAGCGGGCGAGTCCCAGCCAACCTGTCGCGCACATCGCTATGACCATCGTCTTGAAGCTCGGTTTCATTATATACGCCAGGAGCATCAGGATTATTGTCGTCGGAATATTGTTGATGACGTTGTATATCTCGGTGACTAGCGCATCGAGCCGCCTCACATAGCCCCATATCGCGCCGAAGGTGATGCCGATGAGCATCTCGGCGAGGCCGACGAGCAGCCCGATGAGCAGCGATGTGCGCGTACCGCTCCAGATCCTCGACCAAAGGTCCTGCCCGATGGTATTCGTGCCGAACCAGAATTCGGCGCCCGGTGGGACGTTCCTGTACTGCATGCCGGTAGCCGGGTCGTTATAGATCATCGTAGGGCTCTTCTGGCCCGGGATTACAGGCTGTACAAAGGTGAAGAAAAGGAGCGCGCCGAGGAGGATGAGGAACGCGACCGCCACCCGGTTCTTCAGGAACACCCTGAACGTCGACCGCCAGTACGAATAGTTGGAGTAGCCGCCCCGCTCTCCGGCGCTCGGGTCGAATTCCGCCGGCACGAACAGGTCCGACCGTTCGACGGCGGACCTGACGGTATCTTCGCTCATCGGGACGCCTCGCTTTTCGACAGCTTTATGCGGGGATCGAACAGGGCCATCATCAGGTCGCCCAGGAACAGGCCGACGATGCCCACCGAGGAGAATATGAGGACGAGCGCCTGGACCATGGGGTTGTCCTGCCTCTGTATCACGTCGACGAGCAGGCCGCCCATGCCGGGGATCGAGTACAGCGACTCGATGTATATTGAGCCGGAAATGGTCATCAGGATCGAGGCCGGCAGGTATTGGGCCATGGGCACGTAGGCGTTGCGCATCACGTGCCTGACCATTATCGTCGACTGGGACAGGCCCTTCGCCCTTGCAAGCTTGATATAGTCCTTGTTGAGCTCGTCGACCATGTAGCGCCTCATCCACATCGCGTAGCCGGCAATGCCGCCGAGCGACATCGACAGCGCGGGCAGTATCCAGCTCGACGGCTGGTACTTGTCGAAGAGCAGCGGCAACTTGAGGAGGTCGGTGCCGTAAAGCTGTATGAACAGCAGATAGACGGCGATGGGCACCGCGCTGACGAAGACGACGTAGCCCGTCCACAGCTTGTCCAGGCCCCTGCCCTTGTGCTTGGCCATCGAGACGCCCATCGCGAGTCCCGCGACCAGGGACAGGCAGGTCGCCGTGATCCCGAATCGCATCGAATACGGCACCCGCGGGCCTATCACCTCGAGGACGGGAACGTCCTTGCGGTAGATGGTCGAGACGCCAAGGTCGCCCCGGAGCAGCCCGCCGTAGAATCGGCCCATCTGCACGTACCACGGGTCCAGAAGGCCCATCTTCTGCAGGACGGCCTCGCGCTGGCTGTCCGACAGCTTGTCGTAGCCGTCGCCGAAGTATCCTTCAATGGGCAGGAGCCGCATGAGCAGGAACACCGCCGACATGACGATGAACAGCGTGACCAACGATTGAGCCAATCGTTTCAAGGTATATCTCAGCATCCAGACGTGGCCCGTCGGTACGCGGCAACGCTCTCGCGCGGGCGCGTTCCCGGGGCGCTCCTCCTCGGTCGACACGGTATCGATCCGCAGGATCGTACCACGCATCCTCGCCGGGAAACCATAAAAATCGTCTCAAAATTCCACCGCGCGCGAAAAAAACCCAAACTGCTCCATCATGAAGGATTTGACTTCGCGTTCAATCGATGAAATACTGACGGAGACGACGGTGTTACCGCCCCTCGATTCCTGACTGCATCGGAAAAGGAAACGACACATGAAGAAGAAGCAGGCATTGGCGCTGGCGATATTCGCGATTATCGCGGTCGGCCAGGCATGGTCCCAGCGCAAGTCCGGAGACTATTATGAAATGTACTCGGGCGAGGTGACGACGCTCAACTACCTTATTTCCGGCTCCGAGAACGAGCACTTCATGTTCGCCAACATGATAGACAACCTCATCGAGTACGACCAGTACGGCGTGCTGAAGCCGGCACTCGCGGAGTCCTGGACCAGCTCCCCCGACGGTCTCGTCTGGACCTTCAAGCTCCGCAAGGGCGTGCAGTGGTACGACTGGAAGGCCAAATCCTACGCCGAGGTCCAGGCCCAGGACTGGGTCGACGCGGCCAAGTACATCCTGACCAAGGCCAACGCCTCGACTATCGTCGAACCGCTCTCGACGGTCATCAAGAACGCCGACGATTTCTACGAGGCCAAGATCTCCGATTTCTCGCAGGTCGGCGTCAAGGCGATCGACAAGTACACGCTCGAGTACACGCTCAAGGCGCCGGTGCCGTATTTCCTGTCGATGCTCAGCTACGTGACGTACCTGCCGGTCAACGGCAAGTTCCTCGAATCGATGGGCTCCTCCTTCGGCCGCGACAACAAGGCCATCCTCGCCAACGGCGCCTTCATCATGACCGAGTTCGAGCCCCAGGTTTCAAGGGTACTCACCAAGAACAAGAAGTACTGGGACCAGAAGAACGTCCATATCCCCAGGCTCATCTACCGCTACAACAAAGAGGCCAGGACCCTGGCGCCCGAACTCTTCCTCCGCGGGCAGAGCTCCTTCGCCACCATTCCCTCGAGCATCCTCGATACCTGGATGAAGGACCCGGCGAAAAAGGCCCAGATCCACCCGACCAAGATAAGCGCCTATTCCTACTTCTACGGATTCAACTTCAAGCCGACCTTCGCGGCCGAGTACGAGCCGGAGAACTGGGCCGTAGTCGTCAACAGCAAGAATTTCCGCAAGGCCATCTACCACGCCTTGGACCGCAAGGCCGCGATGCTCACCTGGGAACCCTTCTCCCCCGAACGCCGGCTCATCAAGACCATCACCCCGCCGTTCTTCACGAACGCCGCTGGCAAGGACTTCGTCGCCACCGGCGACCTGGCGGCCGTCTCCGGGACCGCCCCGTTCGACAAGGCCAAGGCGCTTGAGTTCAAGGCCGCGGCTATGAAGGAACTGGCCGGCAAGGCCACGTTCCCGGTCAAGATAATGATGCCGTATCGCGCCGACAACCTCTACGAGTGGGCCAACCGCGTTCAGGTCGTCGAGCAGCAGCTCGAGACCCTGCTCGGCAAGGACTTCATCGACGTCATCCCGGTATCCTTCCCGTCGACCGGCTTCCTGGGAGCCACCCGCCGCAACGGCAACTACGCCATGATGGAGCTGAACTGGGGCCCGGACTATGCCGACCCCCAGACCTATACCGACCCCTTCGTCTCCGGTTCGAACTACATCTTCCTCGACAATTCACCCGTCTATAAGCAGGCCGACGGCAAGACGAGCTACGACAGGCTGGTCGAGGCCGCCATGGCCGAGATGCGCGACATGAAGAAACGCTACGAGCTGTTCGCCAAGGCCGAAGCCTACCTGATAGGGGAAGCCGTCGTCATACCGTTCGTCTGCGGAGGAGGCGGCTTCGAAGCCTCCAAGCTCGAGCCGTTCACCTTCCCCTACGCTCCGTTCGGCCTGTCGACGCTGAAGTTCAAAGGACAGATCGTCATGGACAAGTCGCTTTCGACCGAGGAGTACGCGGTGCTCGAGAGCGCCTGGAACAAGGCTCGCGAAGCCGCCCTGAAGAAGTCCAAGTTCTAGGCGATCGCTCGATCGCGAAGGGCGCCTGTGGGCGTTCTCCACAGAGGCGGATTCCGGGGGACCGGGATCCGCCTTTTTCTTCAGGGTATCTCGCTATCAAGCCTGTTCAGGCAAGATCAAGAGGGTTTTTCAAAATGCAGACGCATTTTGAAAAAGCTTCATTTACCTGCGCAGATTTCGTAGCATTTCTTGCTACAGCAAGAAATGCGAGAAACTGCAAAGCCAAGTTCAAAAGTAACAGACTTTTGAACTTGGCTATCAGTTTCGGATATTCCCATTCGGATCGTATTCGATGGCAGTAGTATTAGTCCAGAGAAAATTCCAATCGGAAGGAAGGGCTCCGGAACATCCTGGCTTCAATGTAGCTTTACCCGTCCGCCTGAAAACGGGGAGCTCATCTGCGCGGTATTCGGTCCCGTACGCCGACCCATCTGGATCGATCTTAAAAAGAAGAAGATGACGTTTGTCATGGAAAAACCGGGTTATCGCATCAGCTCCTGAAATCATCATGACCAGGTCCTTCCTGTCATTGTAAATAAAGCGTTCTTCAGTATCATTTCCGATTCTTTTCTTTACCACCTTGTTATCCGCGTCATATGCGCAGAACGTAACGACGCCTTCCTTTCCCTCATGCTCGAGCAGGCGGCCGACAAGGTCGAAAACGAAACGTTCGCGGGTTTCATCGGAATAATCGATGGCCGAAGGATATCCGTAGATATCGTATGTGCATAAGGCCGCGATTCCCTTCCTGTCCGTCCGTTCCACAATGCGCCCGCGCTTATCGTATACCATTCGTTCCTGGCATCCATCGGCATAGGCCAGGACGGCGATCACGTTGCCCTGGGCATCCCTGGAATAGCTGACGCGGGGCTGAGGTTCTGAAGGTTCGTTCGCGCTCCCGGTACTTTCCACAACAGGCTGTCCATCGGCAAATTCGCATTTGACCGTCTCGAACCTGTCGTTGAAAAAGAACCTTTTCACGATCCCCGACTTGTTCTCATATTCAGTGTTCTTGTTCCCGAAATCGTACCGGAATTTCTCCGAGTATCCTTCTTCATCGCTCGTCCTGACAACGACTTTCCGGCCATCCACCATCTCATAGAAGCACTCGCGGAAGCTCCCATCCGGCTTAAGAATTTTGACAAGGAGGTTCCCGTCATAAAAGTATCGTATGACAGCGCCCATGGCATCCGTCACCTTTGCCAGACGGCCTTCCATATCATATTCATAGGCAATGGTTCTTCCCAGCGGATCGACTATTTTAGTAATGAGACCAGCCCTTCTTTCAATTCTCGTGACTCGCCCGTAATCATCGCGCAGTGAGGACAAGCCACCATCGACGGCGTATATGAAACTCAAGCGATTCCCGAAACTGTCAATGACAAGGAGGATGCGTCCGTAAATATCGTAAAGATACCGGATCCCCTTGTCGCTTGTTCTTAAAAATTGGCCACTAGCCAGCAATTCAAGCTTTTCGCCGGGAACCGTGGATGTTTTATAGGCCATACCAGAAGGATAAAAATTGGTCATTCCATTCGGGAGCCTGACCGTGGAGGTGAAATCCGGCGCGCTTTCGGCCTTATAGCCAATCGACACCCCTTTCTCCGTAATCAGAGTCGCATGATTCGAACTGATCGCCTGATAATAATCAGGGTCGGTCTCATTACAGACGTAGCGGTCGAGTTCTCTGTTGACCTCGGAAATCCTCGCGGCATCACGCTGCTTCAGATACTCTACCCGCAATTCATCGGCAGTCAAACGATACTGCTCCAGCAACGAACGACCGGAAACCAGTTTATCCCTGGCAGCCTGCAACTCAGCCAGGTTGGGTTCCAGACTATTGACCTTGTTTTCCGTAGCCAAGGCAGCCTCGAGCATTTTCTCGGCTTCTTGAAGTCTGAATCCTCCGGCTTTTTTACAGACCTCAATCGCCGCCCTCGCGGAACTCACCGCCTCGGCCGCCGCTTCTTGGGCCCTGATCCTCGTAGCGATGCTCGCCTCAAGATCCGCTATCGATTCTTCATGGCTGGTATGGGATTTTTCATACGAGGC
Source organism: uncultured Treponemataceae bacterium (assembly GCA_964576835.1). Lineage (GTDB taxonomy): Bacteria > Spirochaetota > Spirochaetia > Treponematales > UBA12059 > SZUA-370. Next base: position 7,051 of record CAZNXK010000087.1, read on the forward strand.
ATCAGTTTCTCGGCTGACTTTCCCGAAGGAAGCAACGCGTTCCTCTACATTCGCGTCGATCCCGCGGATGATCCTGGTATCATAGAAAAACACCCATCCGGGTCCCAATGAATGAGCCATAGTGTGATTGCTCTCGTATCTTCTGTAGAACGAAACGAGCATCCGATCAGAAGAGTATTGAATATCCGTTTCTTCCAATACATAACTGCCGATCGCCAGGCGAACGGGATCTCCTATCAAGTCACCAAGTCCCGACTCGATCAGGTATTCGGCGCCTTGGGCGTCCTCATTGACCGTGCGCTGCGCTATCGCCTGCTGGGGATTTACCATAAACGGAAAAGCCACCAACAGCGCCATCATCATCGCTTCGCTTATTCTCATTCCATCGCTCCCCCGCGGATTTATCTTGCCATTTTCCATATTGCCATCCTGTCGCCTAGTCCGTTACCAGGGGCACAATGACCGTGAAAATGGTGCCCCGCACACGAAGAGCATGCTAATGATAGAAGCGTGCGCCTATGCCAGCGGCGGAGTAGAGGACAGCCGCGAGCGCCGCGAGTTCGAAGGCCGCCCACGCAAGCGCGGCCCGTCCGCCCGCTCCCTCGAAGGCTCCCCTCCGTGTACCCATGGAGGCGTTTCCCGGGCGGCGCTCGACAATCGATCCGTCGCGGGGCGCGTACATCGACGCGTCGAGGCCGCCGCCCGCCATGACAGGGGCCGGAACGCCGGCGGCGGCGCCCAGCCCGGAAACGGAGACGGGCTCCGCCGGCCGCGGTTCGACAGTCACGGCGCCGTCATCGGAATGCCTGCGTGCGAGCCCGTCGTCACGCAGGAACGAGAACCAGGAGACGGCGAGGCAGGCGAGCGTCGCGAACGGTATGAAGACCGACGCGTAGTAGACGTTTCCTATGCCGAGGATGGCGACGGCGAATGAGAGCGTCGTCGCGAGCGCGGCGATCACGGTGCCGTTCGCCATCGCCCGAAGGCTGAAAAGTCGTTTCATTCGGTCTCCTCGCCCGTCGGATGGGCGGCCACAGTATGGAAGCGCTTGTTTTGGCTTGTCAAGAATACACAGGCGGCGGCATTATTGGCGCCATGAATACCATGAACACCTCATCACGGGCCGAACGCCTCGCCAAACGCCTCGACGAAATAGCGTTCACGCCGGGCGCCGAACTTTCCGGACTCGCGTTCGTCGCCATGGACGACGGTCAGCCGTCGTTCGAACGGTACGCAGGAAGACGTTTCATCGATCCGGCCGACGCCTCCCGCGATCTGCCGGTAACGGCCGACACGCGGTTCCGCGTGGCGTCGATATCCAAACCGTTCGTCGGCGTCGCATGCATGATACTCGTCGAGGCGGGACTCCTCGATCTCGATGCCGACGTCTCCGACTACCTCGGCTGGCCGCTCCGCAATCCCGCCTTCCCCGAAGCGCCTATAACGCCCGCGATGCTGCTGTCGCACGTATCTTCGCTCCGGGACGGCGAACGCTACACGCTGCCACCCTCGATGTCGCTCCGCGAGTTCTTCGAACCCGGCGGCGCCGCGTGGGAGGGCGGCGCCCACTTCGCCCGCTCCCTGGACAGCGGCGGAGCGGCCCCCGAACCGAGACTGGCGCCCGGCCGCTACCTATGCTACTGCAACCTGGGATTCGGCGTCATGGGCACGGTGATTGAGAGGCTGTCGGGACAACGCTTCGACATCTTCATGCGTGACCACGTACTGCGCCCGCTCGGCGTCGAGGGGTCGTTCAACGTGCGGGGATTATCCGACGAGGCGCTGACGAACCTCGCGCCGATATACAGAAAAGCCAAGGATGAAGAACGCTGGAACCCTTCGGGTCCATGGGTTCCGCAGGTCGACGACCTGCGCGGCGTGCGTCCCGACACGAACCCGAGCGACGCGGATATGGCCACATACGCCCCCGGCGGCAACGCGAGCTGGCTCTCGCCCCAGGGCGGGCTCCGCGCGTCGGCCCGCGAGGTGGCGCGGCTCGCACGCCTCCTCATAGGCCGCGGCGAGATCGACGGCGTACGAATCCTCTCGCCTGGGAACATAGGAGAGATGCGCCGCGCGCGCTGGGCGTTCGACAGGGCCACGATGAACGGCGACCTGTACAAGGGCACGATTCGGCGGAGCGGACTCGCGCTCTTCGCCACGACGGACGTCAACGACGAATTCGGCGGCGACAGGCTGCGGGAGCGCGGCGGCCTGACGATGGAGGGCCACCACGGCGACGCGTACGGGTTCCTTGGGGGGATGCTCGTCGATGTTGCCTCTCGCAAGGGTCTCGTCTACCTGATCGGGGGCACGGCCGTCGATCCGGCAACCCGTCCCGGCCGCTTCTCGTCGTATTTCTCGTGGCAGGAAGACATCCAGGCGGCGGCGGCAGAATACCTGTACGGCTAGCCTATGGTCGAGGCAAACAGGATCGAGCGGTCTGCGTCTCCTGTTCCCGACGGGTAGATGACGTACGCCGAGCCGCCTGACGCCGCGAGCCACCTCTTCTCGAGCTCGCGCCTGTCGTAGACACGGCGGACCGTCTCGTTGGAAGGCGATGCCGGCTCGTTCATCACGGCGTTCCCGTCGCCGTCGAAGCCGACGAGCGTCGTCAAATGGCCTGAACTCCTGTGGACGGGCGCGCCGGAGAGGACGCGGCCCTCGTCGTTGTCCCACGATACGCTCAGAACGACGGGAACGCCAGCCATGATCCACGGCTCCAGCCTGTCGAGCCCGCTGAAGCGAGCGACGAACGCCTCGAGCGCGACACGTCCGGGTACCGAGGCCGCGTAGGCCGCGTTGAACGACCAATTGCCGTGCCCCTCGTACTCGTGATCGTAGACGCCTTCGACGGCCGCCCTCACCCTGGCCTCGCATGGCCCCGCGTCGCCGTTCCAATAACCGAGCACCATCGACACCGAGGTCGGGCTGCACCAGACATTGCCGCCGTCAGGGTAGACCATCTGGGAGCAGCGGGGCACGCCCTTTATCACGACGCCGCGGGCGCCTCCGGGAGGCAAGGCGCCCGGGACGCTCGGCACTATGGAATCGGCTGCCGGCCTTGAATCGGAATACGCAAGCGACAAGGCCCGAACGACGGGCATCGCCGTCGCCGAAGGTTCGCCGCCGCCCGAGGAAGGGGCGAACAGCCTGAAGCGCGCCTGGAAGGCGTCAGCCGGCGCGGCGATATCGAGGGTATCAGTGGAAACCCGGGCCGCCTCGTCGTCCTGGCCGGCCACCGAATGCCGCCTGATGGCGGAGCTTGACGATGCCCACGGCCCGAAGGAGCGCCACGACGTCCACGCGCCTGTCCGGCGCGCCCTGAGCATGAGCTCGAGCCACGTTCCTTCCGGCGTGTCGGCGTTCCATGACGGCACGCACGACGAGAACGGAAAGGCGCTCTCGATGACGGGGCTCGTCGCCTCGCCCGCGAGGCGAGCCTCGCGGACGCGCTCCGCTGAGGCCGTGTCGAGGACTATCCTTCCTCCGCGCGACGAGCAGCCATTCAGTTCCCAGTCGCGGAAGGCACCGTCGACGGCGCGATGCAGGGAAAACCCGGTTCTGTATGCCATGACGGCTATTCTACCGCATTCTTCTCCCTTGCGAAATCGGCCAGCATCGTGGTCCGCAGCCCGGGCTCGAGATATGTCTTCAGGGCCGCGCGGGCTATGAGCCTCGCGCCGGTGACTATGGCGCCGTGGGCTATGGGGCCGACGGTCGCCGCCGCGAAGTCGCGGGTATGCAGCGCGAATGGCTTGTCGATGATGGGCAGGGTCGGCTGGGGGGTCGGGCAACGCAGGCTGACGTTGCCGACGTCCGACGAGCCTTCCGGGCCGGTTCCCGGCCCGAAATCAACGCCAAGTTCCCGGTACAAGCCCTCCATCATCGATTCGGCCGCCTCGTTCGGCATCACCTCGTCGAACGACAGCTCGAAGTTGCTCCAGGCCACCTCTGTCTCCGTCGCCAGGGCGGCGCCCCGGGCCGCGTTGTATGCCTTCTGGACTATGCCGTCCAGGTAGGCGCGACGCGGCGAGCGGAAGTAGAAGCGCACCGTCGCGGCTTCGGGCACGATGTTGCAGGCCTTGCCGCCGTCGACATAGATGCCGTGCATCCTGACCTCGGGCCTGACGTGCTGCCGGAGCATGTCGATGGCGTGAAAGAAAAGCTGGGCGCCGTTGAGCGCGTTCCGCCCTTCCCACGGCGAGGCCGCGGCGTGCGAGGCGCGCCCGGCAAACCTGAATTCGATGCCGTCCATGGCCAGCGAGCGGTATCGTACCCTGCAGTCGCGATTGCTCGAGTGTATCATCAGCGCCAGGTCGATATCGTCGAAGAGACCGTCCGCGGCCATGGTTATCTTTGCGCCATTGGTCTCTTCCGCCGGTGTTCCGACAAGCCTGAGCTCGCCTTTCAGTTCCTTCATCACAGGCGCGAGGCCGGCGCTCGCAAGGAGGCTCATGGCCCCGTGTACATTGTGTCCGCACGCGTGCCCGATGCCGGGAAGCGCGTCGTACTCGGCCATGATGGCCACGCGCCCGTTGGAGCCGTTTTTGATCGTGCCGCAATAGGCTGTAGGAATGCCGTGGTACGGATACGCGACAGTGAAACCGCAGCGCCCGATGAAGCCGGCATGGGCCTTGCTGCTCCGGAATTCATTCTCGGAAATTTCCGGGTCAGCCGCCATCGCGTCGCTCAGGGCCACCGCCTCGGCCGCCTTCGCGCCTATCGCGGCGTCGACCTGCCGAGCCAGCTTTTCATATTCGCTCATCGAATTTCCTTTCATCGCCGCGCCGGGGAAAAAGCGGCCAGGGGAACAGCAGCATTAACGCAAGCGGGACTTGAAAGGACTTTTGCTAGATTTTCGCAAACCCGATGCATGCAGGCGGTGATATTCTACGTACCGAATCAATGAACCCTATCATGGCGGGAATTATTGTCAAGCATTAATCGCATATGGCCGCAACCGCGCGAGTAAGGGTATAGTCTGTCCATGCTGACCAACCACCACACCCACTGCGAATTCTGCGACGGCAGGACCACGGCACGCTTGATGGCGGACGTGGCCCGGGATGCCGGTTTCTCCATCCTCGGCTTCTCCTCGCACGCGCCGCTGCCGTTCGGCACTGACTGGAACATGGACGGCTCCCGCCTGGGCGAGTACCTCTCCACGATACGGTCTATCGCCGCGGAACACGAGTCGCCGCGCGCAGGGAAGCCGGCGATGAGCATTCTCGTCGGCCTGGAGATCGATTATATCGAAGGCCTGTGCGGACCCGCCGACGGCAGGTTCTCGGAAGCCAGGCTCGACTATTCGATCGGCTCGGTGCATTACGTCTCCCCCGCGGCGGCGCCTGCGGTCGGTTTCACCGTCGACGAGCCGGAAGAGGATTTCGCGACGCACCTGGAATCGTTCTACGGCGGCGACGCCGGCGCCCTCGTCGAGGACTATTACGCCGCGGTGGCGGCCTGCGTCAGGGGCGGGGGCTTCGACATCCTGGGGCACCTCGACCTGGTGCGCAAGAACAACAGGGGCCAGTCGCGGTTCAGGGAGGACACGGAGCGATACCGGGCTGCGGCAATGCAGGCGGTGGACGCGCTCGCCGGCACCGATATCATCGTCGAGGTGAATACCGGAGGCATGGCTCGCGGCAAGACGGATTCGCCCTACCCGGCGCTCTGGATAGCGAGAGAATTGAAAGCCCGCGGCGTAGCCGTCTGCGTCAACGCCGACGCTCACCAAGGCAGCCATCTCCTGGCCAACAGGGATGACGGCCTGAGGCTCGCCCACGAGGCCGGATACCGCATGCTCACGATAGCGTGCAAGGGCGGTCGACGCGAGCTGCCACTCGAATGAGTCGCTGTTACCTGTTTCGGCGCTCTTCGCTTTTCTGGCAGTCTATGCACAGGACCGCGTAGGGCAACGCGATGAGGCGTTCCTGCGGTATTCGGTTGGAGCACTTGATGCAGGAGCCATAGCGGCCCTGCTGTATGCGGACGAGCGCCGATTCTATGGAACGCAGCCGCTTGAGATCCTGCGAGCCAAGCGCCTCTATCATCTTCCTGTCGACATCGTCCGACGCCACGTCGGCGAAATCCTTGGGGTCCATTTCCTCGACGATGGCACGGAAATCCGCGTTGGTGGCGACCAGCTTGTCAAGAATTTCCTGTTTCATCGTTGCAAGCGACTGGCGCATCTTCTCGGTAAAATCCTTGTCCATAGAACCCCTCCTCACTGATCTGAAAACCGCCCGGGAGAATATGCATCAACGGGCGTGTCACTATTCATGGATGAGGCAAGCGTGTCAACTGCCCCGCGGGCCAGGTTGACACGTCAGCGCACGGCCCGTACTATTATAGCGCTTGAGACGCCCAGTTCAATGGGACGTCGTATTTCTTCGTAGGAGGCATCGTGGCCAAGGAAGAAGCCATCGAGGTAGAGGGTATCGTTCGCGAATCCCTACCGAATACCATGTTCAGGGTCGAATTGAAGAACGGCGGACACCTGATTCTGGCCCACCTCTCGGGCAAAATGCGAAAACATTACATCCGCATCGTTCCGGGCGACACTGTCAGGGTAGCCTTGTCCCCCTACGACCTTTCCCGGGGTCGGATCATCTACCGGGAGCGCTGATTCTTCGTCTGCTTAGGCAGCCGCGTCTGCCAAGGCAGCCGCGTCTACTTCAGCAACACCCATGTCGCGCCCTTCCCGCCATTGGCGGCATCGGCGTGGCCGGAACGACCAGCCGACGCCCTGGTTTCGAGCCAGCGCTTGACGAAGCCCTCGAGGACCGGTTCCGCCGATGAATGCAGGCCCTTCCCGTGTACCAGCAGCACCTTTCGGCATCCCATGCTCTCTGCAGTTTTAAAGAATTCCGCCAAAGCCACGGCAGCCTCCCTGGTCGTCATGCCGTGCAGGTCGAGGCTCGCGTCGATGGGCAAGGCCTCGATTTCTTTCCTCGAGAGGCGGGACCGGGGCTGATCGTCGAAGACCGAGCCTGTCCCCTCGGGCACACCGTGCCGGTCGAGCCATTCGGACTGCACACTGGACAGCCCGGAGGGTTTATTGCCGCCCGGTTTCCTTGCGGCATCGGCCGCGGGGCGTCCGGTGGCTTCCCACAACCTCAATATTTCTCCGAAATCCACGGCCCTCTCCTCAGTACATCTCGACTTGGTCAAGGACCAGCCATGCGGGTCCGCCATCGTCAAGCTCGACGAACAGCCATGACCCGGCCGATTCCAGGACACGGCCGGCGCTTCCAGCCCGGAGAAGGCGGCCGGTGGACGATTCGGACGGGACAAACCGGGCCATGCCGCCAAGCGACACGAAGCGACGATCAGAGCGCTCCGCCACCGAAGCGATGGCCATGGCGACGCAGAGCACGGTCAGCACAGCAGCCGGAGCGAGCGCGAGCATCGCCGTCCTGGTCGGCCGTTGCCCGCGGTTCCTCCGCCGCCGCGACAGCACGACGGCGGTCGACGCCAGAAGGAAAGCCAGCGCCACGGCAGCGGCGACCGCGCAGTAGCCAGCCGGTGGTATAACATACGAATGACGCGCAAGGTTACCGAACGACACCGCAAGCGCGTCAGCCACCGCCGAAATGCCGGCAGGAGGGAAGGCACCGCGTACGGAATGAAGTATGCCGGCATAAGCCCGTGCCCGCCCGGCATCCCCGCCTTCAC
>CAZNXK010000088.1:0-14678 GCA_964576835.1 uncultured Treponemataceae bacterium
GGTCAGGTGGTTGGCGAGCCCGATATAGTCGACGATGAATCCCCGGTTCTTGTTCCTGGTTACCCGGTTCACCCGCGCGATCGCCTGGAGCAGGTTGTGCTCGCGCAGCTTCTTGTCGACGTACATGACCTGCTCGACCGGCGCGTCGAAGCCGGTGAGGAGCATGTCGCATACGATGAGGAACGCTATGCCCGTGAGAGTCTTGTCTGGGTCATCTAAATCGAAGGGCTTGCAGAAGTTCTCCACCGCGTTCCAGCGCCTGGCTTCCTTGCGCGCGGCGGTGATCGCCGCGCTCTCGTTCGTCGGGTCCGACGAGACGACGACCACAGCCTTCAGAAACTCAACGTAGCGGATGAGATCGTGGTCAGGTCGAGGCTTGACCTTCTCCCGGTCGAGCCGCTCCAATAGCGCGGCGCGGATGGCCTTCTGATAGCGGATCGCCGCTAGCTTGGAATGGCATACGACTTGGGCCTTGAAGCCGTCAGGCAGAATGTTGTCGATGTAATGATCGACGAGGTCCCTCGCGATGGCCGCGATGCGCTTCTCGGCCTCGAGGATGTCGCCGGTCGCGCCGTACTTCTTCTTGATGGCGAGAAGCTCCTCCTCGCTGCGCTCCTTGAAGAGGTCTTCGAACTTGGTATCGAATCCGCGCTTGTCCTTGAGGGCGGTCTCGGCGGTCCTGCCTTCGTAGAGTATCTGCAACGTGGCGCCGTCGTGGACGGAGTCCATCAGCTTGTAGGTGTCGATATACTCGCCGAAGCGCTTCACCGTGCGCTTGGTCCCATGCTGTTCTGTGATGAGCGGCGTGCCGGTGAAGGCGATGCGGGTCGCGTTGGGGAAGGCCTCGAACAGGTTCTCGCCCAGATCAGAACCCTGCGTGCGATGGGCCTCGTCTATCATGAGCAGGATGCGCTCGGACGGATTGACGACGCCGAAGGTCCCGCTCGATGGAAGCTTGCCGAAATACCGGTAAGCCTCGGCCGCCGTCTCCGCTCCGTTGGCCTTGCCCGTCACGGCCTTGGGCTTCCTCAATACCTTGGCGATGACCTCCGGCACGTCTTCGGCCCTCTCGGCAAACTTGTGCACCATCACCATGTTGACGTCGGACGTGGACGTGCCCAGGTGCTCGCGGAGCCGGGCCGTGCTCTCTATGACGTTGAGCTTGCCGCCTATGAGCCTGGCTGTCCCGGCGAGTTGCTCCTCCAGGTCGCTGCGGTCGTTGACGAGGAGTATCTTGAAGTCCTCCAGGTCAGCCGCGGCCCGGATCATCCGGGCGACGAAGACCATGGTCAGCGACTTGCCTGAGCCCTGGGTATGCCAAACGACTCCAGAACGGGCATCGGGTGTCTTGCCCTCCCGCAGGCGCGCCAGTATCTTGCTGGCCGCCCGGTACTGCTGGTAGCGGCAGACTACCTTGATGCGGCGGCCGTCATCGGTGTCCATGAACACGGCGCAGGTGCGAAGCACGTCCAGCAGGGTCGCCGGGGCGAGAAGGCCTTGGATGAGCTTCTCCTGCTCCCTCTCGACGCCGAGGGGCGGCGCGTATGACCGGTTGCTCTCCGGCCATATATCCTTCCAGGCGTAGAAGTGCTCGTGGCCGGACGTGATGGTGCCGAACTCCGCTTTCTCTCCGCAGGTGCGAACGAGCAAGAGGTTCGTGTAGAAGAGCCTGGGCTCGCCTTCGCGCAAGCCGGCCTTGCGTGTCTCGACGCGGCCATTGCGGTAGCGCAGGAGCTGCTCGAAGGCGGCGTACAGCGGATTGGCCGTGTTGGGGTCGCCGATCTTGGCTTCTATCACCACCACGGGGATACCGTTCACGAACAGGACGATGTCCGGGATGATGCAGCTCTTTACGCAGCCGGGCGTGTCGATACGGAACTGGTTGATGGCGTGGAACTGGTTGCGCTCCGGATGCGCGAAGTCTATGAGCCTCGCTACCGGATCCGGTTCGCCCGTGATTTCGTTACGGTCGACCTGCGCCTTGAGGAACAAGGCCTGGGCGGCCTCGTTCGCCTCGAGCAGCGTGCGGTTGGGCTGACGCAGGATCTGGTCGCGCAGGTCGTCGAGCTGGCGGTCGGTGAGCCATGGCTTGCCATCCGCCGTGATATTAATAGACCGGACGGCATCGCGGAATACGCCGGGCAATATACACTCGCGGAAGCCGGCGCGCAGGCTCGCCGCCGGATCCGACGGAATGAAGCCCTGTCCCTGGTCTATGACCGTCCAGCCCAGCGCCTTCAGTTGGTCGAGGAAGGGTTTCTCGACGTGGAAGTACTCGCTCATCGGTCCCTCTCCAGCTCCGTCATGACCAGACGACCTTTGTCTGTCAATCTATAGCTCTGTATGCTGCTTCGAGGCTTATCGGGGACGGTCATCTCTATAAGCCCCGCTTCCATCGCGGGGCGGATAAAGCTCGCGCTGAAATATTTCCTGTCCGAGACGCCGAGGCGCTGTTGCAGATCCTCCCTAAGCATCTCGCCTTGCATGGCGCTGATAAGGCTAATGACTTGGGGGGTGACTTGGGGGGTGACTTGGGGGGTGACGTACTCCTCTTCCCGCGGGACCGGTTCACGAGCCGCTCGCTCATGCGCGAGCAGCCGAATGAGGAAATACCCGCGGTCTTCGTCGCTGTCGAATTCTGGTGACGGCGAGCCGTTCGACTTCATCGCCTTGAGGATCTTGGGGATACCTGTCGAGCGTCCTTCCGTGAGATCGAGCTCCTTCAAGAATTCTCCGATGCGCCGATTGCGGTATCGACGGCTCACCGCCCTGCCGGCTCGCAGATCCTCCATGCGGATGGAGCGGAACAACAGACCGACGTTCTTGGGAAAGTGAGCTTCCTTGGAACCGCCGACGATATTCATCCTGCATCCGAGAGCCTCGGACGAGAGCGTGGTCGCGGTATCAGCCAGCCCGCTGCCGACCTCGCGCAGGAATTCCTGCATCAAGTGGGGTGAAAGGTCATCGATCGACGCGGATTGGTTGAAGCGATCGTCGAAGGGAACCGTGGCGGCCAACCCGAGCAACTCGCGTTCGTCCGCCCCCCTGGCGCTTATCGTGCTCGAACCTTTACGGATAAAGTAGCCCCACTCCGTCGAGTCCTTGGCAAGTCTGACTTTAGCCTTGTACGGCCGCGTCTCGCCGCCCGGCGCCCACAGCACCAGGATGGCGCGCCCCGCTACAAGGTACGAGGCCGCTATCGGATGGTACTGCGGCTGCATGGCGCTGTACCCGAGATTCAGGAGCTCTTTCTGGACGGCATCGACGCTGCCCGGATCGATACCCTTGGGAGGCAGCACTGGCAAGCCGCCGTACTCCTCGACGCCGATAACCAGGTAGCCGCCGCCGAGATTGTGGAAGTCGTTGGCAAACGCACAGATCGTGTGCAGAATCCCTTCGGGGTTCCAGCCCGCCTTGTACTCGACGCGCTCGCCTTCGATGCTGCGCTGGTGCAGGAGGGCGTCGATGTTGATGGGGAGGATGGGATTCATCGTGAAGCGCCATCGTTTCTGGCGGCCGCGGCATCCACGCCATAACTCAACAGGACATATCGCGGACGCCCTTCGCCAACGCGTCGGCTATGAACGCTGATCGTCACGCGCTGTTCGAGTACATGATTGATCGCCGCCGGCTCGGCGATGTCGTTGCCAACCTTGCCGCCGATAATCTCTCCAGTATCAGCCAACTTGAACTCGAATGTCCGACGGTGCGGCAGTATCCCCAGAAAGACGCCTGAATACTCCTCGTCGATCTCATGAATGTTGTCCTGCTCAAGACGGACCATGCTCCTACGCACCTGCTCGACATCCGCAAAACGGAAGATGTCGTCCTTGAACTCAAGCGCACAGACCGCCTCATTCTTGAACATGGTATCCAAGAATTCGCGGATGGCCTCGATTGCGCGCGGGTCGATGTCAGCGAGCGCCTCCGTGAGCTCATCGTCTGTCCCAAGCGTGGCCTTCATGATCGCCTTGGCCTGGGCGATCGCGGGCTCTAGAGGGGAATACTCGGGGAAAAGGGTTTGGGCATCGGTCGGCGCTTCTTCGAACTGGAAACCAAACGAGCCAGGAACAGTCCCCGTGATAAGCATGCGGTAATCGTCTCGTCCCGGTAGGACTCCTCTGGTTCCCAAAGGACCGCTCTGGCTGGCGCCCAGCGCCGCGACGGCTTCGGAAAACGCCTGGACGACGGATGCCCCAAACTCGGCGAAGATGCCATAGCTACCCACAATCGGCTTGCCGCGAAACGTGAGGCGAGCGTGGATGGGATCACGAATCGGAGCAGCTTGGAAAGCAAGTGCCGCCTCAACCTCCCGCATTCTGGACTCAAAACCGAGGCTCTCTATCTCCCGTCCTGGCGGTAGTTCTGCCAAGAGAGTTCTGAGTGCTCCAAGCTCAGCTTGAAGCTGGCGATATTCCTGTAGGGTCATGGCTGGCCTCCCTCGCTCTGTGGGCTAATTACGTTGGCCCGCGCGGCCTGATCATCTTTGGGCGACAGGTCGACTCGGAGATAGCCTTTCCAGTCTCCGCTACGGCGATGGGACCACATGCTGTACCAGTAGGCGACGCTCGAAACGAGCGGCTCCGGAGCGCCGCCGTCCAGCTGCACGAAATATGCGTCAACATGAAATGTAACCTTTGTTTCCTGTGGCGTTAATAGTGGTCTGTTCTGTAATAGAAGGCTTGCCTGCGTCTGCCCCACTGGCATGTGATAGAAAGTCACGACATCGATATCCCTCGGGGCGCGCTTCTCCGTCGCCTCAACTTGCTCCAGAAAACTGCCATCAAGCCATTGAAAACCTTGAACGAGCCCGAGCGCATGTAGATCCTTACGAAAATCTAACAAACCGGCAAGGATGGCCTGTCGTTCCGGTGACGTATTGAAGTGGAGAATCAAGTCTGTGAGCGACACCTCGTAAGGCGACCGGTCGACTGATGTCGGGGATGCAGGGTTGATGGGTGGCAGGACGCCTGCTGTAGTCCAGCTCGGGATTGATGTCATGCCATCACCTTATCTCGCTCGTCGGCTGGTACGCGGACGCGACCGGTAAGGAGGTCGTGCATGAGGCCATATTTATAGGATTCTAGCTTCTGTACAGATATCCGCGCTGAACGAATTGCCTCGTCGGCTACATCCAATCGACTCACCGCTATCTCACGTTCATCCAAAGGGGGCAGCGCAGCAGAAAAGCTCCGAATTGTTAGCAGATTGAGGCCAGCTTTGGCCCCGGAGTCGCCAAGCCGACTGATCAATGTCTGGGCTTTAAGTCCTCCGAACCAATGGCCAAGCCAGCGACTGGCTGCAAGCTCTGGCTTCAGCCTGACTAGTGCAATATGTTGATTTACGTACGCTTCTCCGAGATCAGCGGGGACAACTCCCGCAATCCCAAGATCGGCAGTAATCGAGATCAGTAGGTCGTCCTCGACAAGTCTAGTGCGCTGTCCTTCTGAGGATTTAGGTGGTTGAACGTTAACGATATCTATCAATCGTAGGTTCGGATGTTCGCGGGTGAGATTGCCAATACGTAAAAATATTGCTCCTTCATCAGAGTAGTAAGCCGCCCAGCCGCGGGAACCACTCGTCACAAGGTTCGACATCTCCCCAAGAGTAATAGCATCCCACTCCTTCGGTATCCACCCAAGCGGCGACTCCTTGTAGAGCTTCGGGGCCTCCTCGCGCGGAGGTCGGAGCTTCCCATCCGGCGTGACGCCACGGGTAAACAGGTCGTGCATCAGTCCGGCCTTGATCGCCTGTGTCTTGGCGATCAGGGCTTCGGTCTGTTCGATGGCTTCGTCGATAGTGGAGAGAATCTTGGCTATGCGCGGTTGCTCTTCGGATGGTGCAACAAGCAACTCGAAGCGCTCCGTATCCTTCTTGTTGACCTCGAGGAAGGTACTCCCGATCCCGAAGGACTTATAGCGCTCCTTGCTGCGGAGCATTTGATAGTATAGGAAATCTCCATCCGTACCGTCGTTAGGAACGAGGCTCTTGAATCCCTGGTTTGTGCAGACCTCTCGTGTGGCGATGCGAATCTCGCCAAGGGTTGCCCGTGAGGTCATGAGTAGGGAACCTGGCGGGAGCAGCGTTGTGCTGCATGAACGCAGGCCGCGCTCCGTTATTTGCTCCCGGGTCTCGGATAGGTAACGGCCAGTCGTGCCGGTAATGTCTGTGGGCGTTACCCAGGGGACGGTGCCGCCCTTCCAAAACTCGGGGACATACCTTGATGGCGTACCGCCGCTGACGACGCGGGCTACTCTGTGGATCGGCTCGAAGTGCCACCCAACTGGCAATCGGCTAGACATACCCCAGCTCCTCCAGAAAGCTCTTGAGCTTCTGAGCTGCCATATCCCGGAGCTTCTCGATATCCTCGGCGGTGACCGCGTACATAGCCTGCGCCGACCCGCTCATTCCTCCGCCTCTTCTTCCCACTCGATCAGTTTTCGCCGAAGCTCTTCCTTCGAGGGCAGGTAGAGCAGATACTGCGAGGCGTAGACCTTGCTGTTCTCCGGCAGGGTGATCTCGACCAATGCGTCCTTTTTCTTGCGGCACAGGATGATCCCGACGGTGGGATGCTCGCCTTCGAGTTTCACATATCGATCATAGTAGTTGACGTACATCTGCATCTGCCCGAGGTCCTGATGGGCAAGCTCGCCGATCTTAAGATCGATCAGGACATAGCAGCGCAGCAAACGATTGTAGAAGACAAGGTCGACGAAAAAATGCTCTTCATCAAAGGTGAAGCGCTTCTGTCGCGCCTCGAAGAGGAAGCCCTTGCCGAGCTCCAGGAGAAAATGCTCGAGCTTGTCGATGATGGCCGTCTCCAGCTCCCGCTCGGAGTAACGGGTCTCCTCGCTCATTCCGAGGAATTCCAGGACGTAGGGGTTCTTCAACAGCTGATCGGTCCTTTCGACTATCTGGCCCTCCTTGGCGAGGGCGCGGATCGATTCCTTGTCCCGACTCAGTGCCAGCCGCTCGTAGAGACCGCTATCGAACTGCCGGCGCAGCTCGCGTAGCGACCAGGCTTCGGAAGTCGCTTCGATCTCGTAAAAGGAGCGCTCGCCGGGGTCTTTGACCCCCATCAAGAAGAGGTAGTGGGACCAACTTAGGGTCCACCATCCAGATTTGACAGACGCTGTCTGGGTATTCTGTGAGTCGGTCAATTGCCCAGACGCAGTCTGGGGAATCCCAGCACGGTCTCGGAACAATAGATAGAAACGGCGCATGTACTCGAGATTGCTCTTGGAGAACCCCGACCGAATTCTGCCGTCAAGGCCGTGGATAGCTCCTTCAGCAAGGCCTTGCCGTACTCCGCTCGCTCCTCCCCGCCTTGCTCGTGCTCGACTATAAGCCGGCCGATCTCGAAGTTGGTCTGTACCTGGAGAGTGTCGATGGTGCGCGACGCAGCCTGCCGCGCGGATGCGATTAGGACACGAATTTGAGGCAACAGCTCTTTGATCAGGGTTGACAGGTCATGCATACCCCAGCTCCTCCAAAAAGCCCTTGAGCTTCCGGGCGGCCGCGTCACGGCGTTTCTCTATATCCTCGGCCGTGACCGCGTACTTGGCGTACAGGTTCTCTATGGCCGCGAGGCAGGCTCGCTGGTCGGCTCGCAGGTAGTAGTCATAGGTCCGCACGAGGAGCTTGCGCAGGCGTTCAATGATGACCTTGCGGGCCTCGTCGCGATCGATCTTCTCGCGCGCCGCGGCGACGAGTTCCTCCTGCTTCTTCTCGACAGCACGCAAGTCGGCTTTGAGCCGCTTCGCCTCGTCTTCGAGCGCCTTGTGCCGGGCAAGCTGGGCCTCGACAGCGGATGCTTCCTTCTCGAGAGCGCGCCAGTCGCCAAGTCCAGGGTCGCGCTTGGCTAGCTTCATCTCGCCCTTGGTCTCTTTGAGCCTGGCCTTCAGCTCCTTGACCTGCTCGCCCGGAAGTACGCCGCTGTCGTCGCCGTCCTCGTAGTCCTCCTCGTCGGCCGCCGCGAACTGTGCGGAAAGCTCGGCCAGGCGCGTGCGCTTGCTGTCGACGTCGGCGAGGATTTCGGGGAACTGGCTCTCGAGAATGTCGACGTCGGGGATGAGCTCAGGCCCCCATCCCGAGGCGGCTATTGACTTGAGGTCGGCCTTGAGTTCGTCGACCCAGCGGGCGAAAGCGCCCCTTATCTGGTGGCCGTCGAGTAGGGTGTTGCCCGCGAAGGCCTGGTCTATCGACGCAAGCAGGATACGCCGCAACTCGTAAACATTGCCTTTCTTGCCCTTGGCGGGCGCGAGCGCCGCGATGCCGGGCAGGTGTGTCTCCCACCAGGCCCCGAGCGTCGTGAGGAAGGCTTCATGCGCGGCCGCTACGCTCTTGTCGTTGGCTACGATATCGGCGATGGCGCGACGGTCTGTCACCTCAGGAGTAAAATCGACATATTCCTTGCTTCCCGTACGCGCTTTGAAACAGCGCTTGCGCAGTTCGGGGTAGTTCGTCCAGAAGCGCTTGAGGGCGTCGACCTCCGACCTGGGGACTCCGCCGTGGAGGTGGGCCCTCACGTCGTGCGGCTCCGGCGGCTGGGCATTGTCGACATAGCGCCGAATATTGCAGTTGAACTCCTCCGCCTCTATCTCGATGACGGGCACCCGGCGCGCGTAGCCGGGTATCTCCTCCGCGGCCCCGCTCGTCAGCGCGCGGTAGGCGTGGACGATGTGCGATGTATCCTCGGGACGCAGGAAGTTCTGCGCCTTGTCCTCGCCGTAGTCGCGATCGGCGTTGATGAATACCACGTGCGTGCGCGCCCGCGCGTCCTTCTTGTTCATCACGAGGAGGCAGGCCGGGATGCCCGTGCCGTAGAAGAGACCGGCAGGCAAGCCTATGACCGCCTCGAGCCAGCCGCGCTCCATGAAATGGCGGCGCGCCTCGCGCTCCTCCCCGCCGCGGAAGAGGACGCCGTGGGGCATGACGGTGGCCATCTTACCGTCCGCATTCAGCACGGCCAGCATGTGCTGGACGAACATCAGGTCGGCCTTCTTGCCTTTCTCTGGAAGCCAGACGGCGAAGCGTCCCGGGTACTCTATGTCCTTCTTCAAATAATTCTGGCTGAAGGGCGGATTGGCGAGGACGCGGTCGTATCGCTTTAGCTCGCCGTTGTCGTCCTTGTGCTGCGGCCTGCGTATCGTGTCTTCCTGCCTGATGTCAGCGTGCGATATGCCATGGAGGAGCATGTTCATCTTGCATATCGACCAGGTGGTCCCGATGCTGTCCTGGCCATAGAGTGAGAGGTCCCGCGGATCGCCGCCGCACTCGGCTATGTAGTCGCGGCTCTGGATGAGCATGCCGCCCGAGCCTGCTGTCGGATCGTAGATGCTCATGCGGGCGTGAGGTTCGACTATCTCCACCATGGTCCGCACGACCTCGGCAGGGGTGTAGAATTCGCCGGCCTTCTTGCCGGCGGAGTCGGCGAAGTACTTGATCAGGTACTCATAGGCGGCTCCCAGGAGGTCGGGAAACTCGAAGTTCTCGTCGCGCAGCGGGATCTTCTCGAAGTTCTGGACGAAGTTGGCCAGGGTATCGTCGTCGAGCGTGCGCTGACCTATCTTGCGGTTGAAGTTGATGTGCTTGAGCACATCCTGGAGCGCGTCGACGTTGGCGTCTTCGAGGGATTCGAGGGCCTTGTTGAGGGATGAGCCGACGTTGGTCTTGAGGTGGCGTATCCTGTCCCAGCGCGCCTCCTCCGGGACGAAGAAGGTATACTTGTCGGGGTTCTCCAGTTGCATCGCGACGGTACCGGTAGCCATGCCCTTCGCCGTAAGGTTCTTGGCGAGCTGTTCGCGCTCCTGGTCGAAGAGGTCCGAGAGCCTCTTCAGGAAGAGCATGCCGAAAATGAACTCCTTGTACTCCGAGGCGTCCATGTTGCCGCGCAGGTCGTCGCACGCGCGGAAGAGAAGGCTCGACAACTGGCCGAGCGTCAGCTTGGCGGTCATCGGGGGGATTCCTTCTCATTGTCGTCGCTCGAGCCTCCGGCGCGTACCCACTCGTCTATCTCCGTGAGCTTGAACTTCCACAGCCTGCCTACGCGATGGGCAGGAAGGCTCCTGTGTTCTATCCAGCGGTAGATGGAGTCCTTGGCTACTCCAAGGTGGGTCGCGACATCATCTACGGAAACCCAAGGTTCTGGCATTATTCTTCCTTATCCATGCCATTCTAACCCTTGTAACCAGGAGTCGGCAAGAACTATCGTAAAGCCATGATAGTCGGCTAAAGCAGACGAAAGCCATCTCAAGATCGGTCACCTAGCTCGATGAGCCTCAGAAGCTCGGCATCCGAGAGTCATCAGCTTCCGTGCAGTCATCATTCAAAGAGCCTGCTATTCCGCTCCTCAGTGTCTCCGCGTCTCAGCCCCCGCGCTTGACCTGCGAGCACAGCTCGTCGGGTCGAAGCACGGGCGGCGATCACGGCTCACCGAGCCCGTGATCGCATGTAGTACCACGCCGCCGCCGCCATCAGCGCGTGACTCCACGGCGGCGTGCCGACGCGGGCGAATAATTCGTCCTCGGGTATCTCCTCCACGTCCACCAGCTCGTGCTCGTCCAGGGACTGCGCCGCGACCAGGGTCAGGCCCGTCGCGGCGAAGACGTGGAAGGTGTTGGCCATGAAGGCGGGGTTGGGGTTGCACGAGCCGAGTTCGACGATGCGCCCGGCGGAGTAGCCGGTCTCTTCCAGCAGCTCGCGGGCCGCGGCCGCCGCGGGGTCCTCGCCGGGTTCGACGACGCCGCCTGGGAACTCGGTGGAGGCGACGCCCGAGCCGTGACGGTACTGGCGCACCGCGAGGATGAAGCGTCTGCCGCCGCGTTCCACCACCGGCACGACGACGGCCCAGTCGGGGGCGTCGAGAACGACGAAGCGGCCGCTCTTGCCGTGGGGGCCGCTCCTGGTCCTCTCCGATGCCCTGAAGATGCCGTAGTCGGCAAGCTCGCGCCGCCCCGTCTCATGCCATGCCTCGCCGCCCTTCGCCATGCCGCCTCCTCCGTTCGCCGGTCCGCTCGTGCCGGGCCTGCCTGGCGTATTGTACGCGGGCGGCTTTGGTTGGTACAGTGAATCCGCTTGCGAGCAAGGAGCGACAATGGACACGATGCCCGATTGGGTCACCGATTTTCCCGGAGCGGTTACCGTTTCCGACCTGGAACACAGGATAGTCTACATGAACGACAAGTCGGCGGCGGGCTACGCCAAGGACGGCGGCCGCGCTCTCGTCGGCAAGGAGATGCTGTCGTGCCATAACGAGTGGTCCAAGGCCATCCTCGGCCGCCTGCTCGCAACGGGAGGCCAGAACGTCTACACGATAGACAAGGCGGGCCAGAAGAAGCTGATCTTCCAGAGCGCCTGGCGGGACGAATCGGGCGCGGTCGCCGGCCTCGTCGAGCTGTCGCTGGTCCTGCCGCCCGACATGCCCCACTTCGTGCGTAGCTAGCGCGGCAGCTCAGGCGCTGCGGACATATGACAGGAACGATTCGAGGATGGCGTCATGGCCGGCCTCGCTCGGGTGCATGCCGTCGGCGCAGAATTTTCCGGCGTAGTCGTCGGCCACGAGGAAATCCTTGCGCACGTCGACGATGCGGAGGCCGTTGTCCATCGCCGCCTTGAAGACGACGTCGCCGTAAGCTTCCTGCCAGCGGTAGATCTTCTGGACGTCCACGAGCCGCGAGAGGATACTGGTACGGTCGAGGCCCCGCGCTATCCAGTCGAGGAAGCGCGCGGGTTCCAGGGGTCCTGGCGCTTTCCGCGCCATCGACCTCTTGATGCGTTCCAGCGCCTTGCCCGTCGTCATGCCGAAACTCGTGTGGTTCGCGACGATGGACCCGGTGAGCTTCGCGAACCTGTCGACGCATCCTCCAGCACTCAATAGCGGCCGTCGCTCTCGTCAAGAACCACGCCTTTCAGGATCGAGTCTCACCAGATACTGATATGCTTGTTCTCCATGTCCATGATTGACTCCGTTTCGCCCTGGGCAGACACGCGGCGGCCTCCATCGTTGCACCGGAGGTTCCGACGACCGGGTTCAGAAAGGGAGGGCCGACGATCTGTTCGATCGCCGCCCCCGCTCGCTTATATGAATTGGTGCACGTAGGCGTCCATGGTCGGGAAAAGGGTATCGACGAACGATTCCACCTCGCCATAAATCGAAAGATCGTTCCGCAAGCGCCTAAGGTCGGCTACGCTTCGGTATCCGAGCGCAAGCGGCGCCAACAGCTCGGGCGGCAAGTCACCCGCACCCGCGCCGGCGGAGCCACCAGCGTTAGCGTGGCCACCAGCGGCCGCTCCGCCATCCGCGAACGCGAGTCGGGAACCGTCCCATCCGATACGCAGCTCTTTTCCGAACAGGCCGAGCGACAGCGCGTACGGCTGGCCGTTCCATGACGACGCGCGCAGGCGGGCCTCCAGTACCGGTGCGACGATCCCGAGGAAGCCCAGCGGGTCCAGGATCTTGGCCTGCCACCCGTATTCCTGACGGTCGTCGGCTCCCAGCTCGAGCGCGAGAGCTGATATCTCGTTGGACCTGGGCAGCGAGACGACGAGATGCGCGGCCCCGCGGGCGGCGCGCTCCCTCTCGGCCTCGGCCAGGAACGCGTAGGCGACGGCCCTCCGCCCGTCGCCCGCCAGAGCCGGGTCGACCGCCGCCTCGAGCACGGTCCATCCGGGACCGAAGCCGTCGGCGCACAGCCCCAGGTACCCGACGGCGACAGCGCCGCGGTAGGCCAGGAGCCTCCGTACCGCCGTGCCCTTGGTCCTCGCGCCCGGCCCCAGGAGGTATTCCCAAAGTCTGGCGTCCCGCCGGGCTGCGATGGCGAGGTTCCGGTTGGCGGCGTCGAACAGCCGCGCTATGCGGGGGGAGTCCTCCGAGCCGGCCTCGCGGAAGCTCAGCCCGAGTTCCATCGCCGCTCCTGCCAGCGCACGACGTCCGCCACCTCCCGGCGCCATGCCAATACCGGGGCGCGAGGGCCGCCACGAGTCGCGTTCATTGCCTTCCCGCGGCGATAGCCCGGGCCCCAGCCTGAGCTGCACGCACAGCGGGGCCGCATATTCGTATCCGAAGCGGCGGTAGAAATACGGGATGCCCTCTATAGTCGACAGACAGAAGCCGCGCTTGGCGGAATCCTCCTCGTAGCGGCGTATGAGCAGGCTCGACAGGCCAAGGCCGCGGGCGTCCTCGGCGGTAGCGACGAAGGACAGCTCGGCGACGGGGATGTCGACGGACGCCCCGTCGGCGGCGCGATAGGGCCAGGTAGTGGGCAAGCGGCACAGCGTAGACAGGACGCGACCCGTGCTGGATTCGGCAATCGCGTACCAGTCGTCGCGGGAAATGCCCGGGTAGGAGGCGTCGATGGTCCGGCACAATTCTCCTATGCCGTGTACCGCCTCGTTCAGCTCCGCGATGCGATCGAATTCAGCGTCGCCCTCCGGGGTCGAGACGACGAGCGGGCGGCCATTGATTTCTATTGAAGCTTTCATGATGATTCCTGGAAACGGGTTTGGGGGCGGGTATACGCGCGGATTGCTCATCCTCGGGGCGGGCAACGCCCATCCCGAGGGCACGAACGCGAGACTTCAGGCTATGAAGAAATGCCTCGCGGTTCGGCTTGGCCGATCCGCTAGAGCGCCGTTGCCTTCAAACAGACCTCGTTCCAGGAGAAGATGGAGCATTCTCGCGCGCGGCCCGGCGGCTGTCAAGCCCCGCGCGAGCGCTTGCTGTATGAACGGGTTGACGTTCGAGGCGCTCGCCGCCTCCATATAGGATGCGACGCCGCCGATAATCACGTATCTGAACATCGAGCCCTCCTATGTCCACCGATTGGTATCTATATATACCTAGAGGGTAAGAAGAAGGGCGGAAAAGAAAAAACCGCCGGGAAAACAAGGCTTCCCGGCGGCCGTACGGTATTTCAGGTCTGGTGCTGTCTCAGCCTGCGGCCTTGGCTCCCTCGGCGATGGCCTGCATGTTCATCGGGATGAACTTGTGCTTGCTCTCGCTGAAGAACGAGCGGAGCACGGCCTCGAGCTTGTCGAGCTTGACCGCTCCGGTCGCCTTGGACAGCGCGCCCATCATCACCATGTTGGCGAACTTGACGTCGCCCAGGCGCTCGGCTATCTCGTTGCACGGCACCTTGATGACGCGGGCGTCGGTCCGCTTTGTCTCGACCTTGACGAGGCTCGAGTTGATGATCATGGTGCCGCCCTTCTTGAGGACAGCCTCGCAGAGGGGCAGCGAGTCCATGTTCATCACGATGGCGCTGTCGGGGGCGGTGACGAGGGGGCTGGCGATTTCCTCGGTGGAGACGATGACGCTGGCGCGGGCTATGCCGCCGCGCTTCTCGGCTCCGTAGAACGGAAAGAAGGTGACCTCGAGGCCTTCCTTCATGCCGCAATACACCCACAGCTGTCCCATCGATACTATGCCCTGGCCGCCGAAGCCGGCCATAAAGGTCTTCTCGGTCATTTCGCGGCCTCCTTGGCCAGCTCGTCCTTGATCTCTCCGAGCTTGTAGAACGGTATCATGTCGCTCTCGACCCAGCCGACGGCCTCGACGGGGTCCATCGCCCAGTTCGTCGGGCACTGCGACAGGATCTCGACCATGGTGGAGCCTTCTCCGCGCAGCTGCGCCTGGAATGCCTTCTTGATGTACTGCTTCTTCTTGCGCGTATTGGCGG
>CAZNXK010000089.1:0-14655 GCA_964576835.1 uncultured Treponemataceae bacterium
TATCCATGTCCGTGCCTGTTCCCATGGCATGCCGAGTATCGAGGCCATCCTTTTCATGGTCGGCTCGGGCTCGCGCTCGAGTATGGCATCCGCGCAAGCGGCTACATCGATGAGGTGCAGGATAAGCGGATGTTATGTCGGCGCTCCGCGCGAGGATGAATATGATGAATGTAGGAATATTAGTTTTCAACGAAGTTGAAGTATTGGATTTTGCTGGACCTTTCGAAGTATTCAGTATTACTGAAAGAAATCATGAAAAATGCTTTAATGTATTCTTGATTTCTGAAAATGATCAAATATTAAAAGCTAGAAACGGATTGCTTATAAAAGCAAATTATACCATTAAGAATTGTCCAAATATTGATATTCTAATTATTCCTGGTGGGTATGGAGCCGAAAAAATTGAAATACATAATGAAACACTCTTGAAGTGGATTGTTAAAATGTATACAACTTGCATGTATTTGTGTTCAGTATGCACCGGTACCTTTTTATTGGCAAAAGCTGGAGTAATAATTAATCATACTGTAACAACGCATTGGCTTGATATTGAAGAGCTTCAAACTCAATATCCAAATCTAGAAGTAAAAAGAAATAAAAAATATATTGATCTAGGGAAAATAATAACTTCTGGGGGAATTTCATCTGGAATTGAAATGTCTTTACACTTAGTCTCAAAAATAATAAATATTGAAATTGCAAATTATACAGCAAAGAGAATGGAATATAATTGGGAAGAAACATAACAATCGCTTCAACCGGATAGCGCTATTGTCATG
Organism: uncultured Treponemataceae bacterium; assembly: GCA_964576835.1. Classification (GTDB taxonomy): domain Bacteria; phylum Spirochaetota; class Spirochaetia; order Treponematales; family UBA12059; genus SZUA-370. The sequence continues at coordinate 780 of CAZNXK010000089.1, forward strand.
GTTTGTGCTTAATACGCGCTTGAGGCGCGCGCACAAACCACGCCAATGACGCGCTACCGGTTAAGCGTATGATAGTTTTCCGTCCAGTCATCGGCAGTTTTAGCCCACAAAAATGGCATCATCTATTATCTTCTCCTCGCCACCGTACTCATAGTACATCCTGGTCTGTGACACAGCATGTCATACCCCCGGAATATTCGCGTTCATTCGTCGGATTTCCACTATCCATGCGCTAAGGAACTCAGAAGGTTCGATCGGGACGGCGCTGGAGCCAAAGCGCAGAACGCGGCCGAGCAATTCATCAAAGCAATAGACCGGTATGGTCAGTTGTAGATACCGGCGGCCATCAGATTCTGTTCCAGCCTCGGATGACTGCTCGGGATGCCATACTTCCTGCTCCACAATAGATCGTGCAGCTCCGTAGAAGCGAACAGTTGCCCGGATTGTCTCGACGCCCTTATAAGCGCCATAAGAGTTGTCGATAAGGGCATCGATGGCATCGTCTTTGAGATCCGAATATTGTGACGCTGCAAGAAGTTCAAAAGTCTGGATCCTTGACAGCTTGAAGTTGCGAATCTCTGACTTCTGGCAGTCTACGGCAAAGCAATACCAGGCGCCTGAATAGTTGACCAGCCGTCTGGGCTCGAACGATGACAGCTCGAACCGCACCGATTTTTCAAGCGACTCCAGGCGCGAAGGCATAAATCCATCGAGTCTTCTATCGAGTTCAGCCGAAGTGAAGGGGATGAACTGGCTTGAGTGGGCCAGCTTGTGAATGAGGACGCGCGACAGAAACACATCTTCTTCGAGAATGTCCAGGTCATCAAATGGCTGCATTTACCGGTATGCCCGCATCGAAGGGTCATACTCAAGAGGGGCGCCGCATGAATACCTGAGGTAATCCATATCCCTTGCGGCTTGTCGCCGGGATATGCCGAATTCTTCAAGGATGGCGGAGAGCGAAATGCTTCCATGATCCTGCACGTGCCGGTGAATGAAAACCACTCTCTCCAAATTGCTCATGTGGCGCCTTCTATGCTTTCTTGCCTGGTCATTGTAAGCTCCCGGCGCTGTAGGCGTAATGAAACTGCGCGACGATCTCCAGAGGGCTTGCCCAGGCCGCGTTTAGGATCGGAAGCCGGAAACGCGAAAGATTGCCAGAGATCGTTTCAGTTCTTATACTCTATGTAACGGAATCAGCAATTATTTTGTCCAAAGGAGCAACCATGGCCGATCTAAGCGTTTCCTTCCTCGGCTTGAAACTCAAGAACCCCATTATCCTCGGCTCGTCAGGCCTGTCCTCCACCAAGGAAGGCGTCAGGAAGGCCGTAGAAGCCGGCGCGGGAGCTGTCGTGCTCAAGTCGCTGTTCGAGGAGCAACTGCGGGCTGAACTGGCCCCGGCTGCCGGCGCAGCCGACGCGCATCCGGAGGCGGAAGCCTTCCTTGCCGGCATGGGCATGAACGAGGGCAGCAACGAATACCTCGACCTCATCAGGGACGCCAAGAAGACCTCGGAGGTGCCGATCATCGCCAGCGTCAACGGTTCGGGCGACTCGTTCTGGACCGAATTCGCGACCCGTATAGCCGCGGCCGGCGCTGACGCCATCGAACTCAACCTGGGCCATGTGCCGACCGACCCATCGGCGAGCGCGGCCGCCATCGAGGACAGGCTCGTCGCGCTTGTCGCGTCGGTGGCCAAATCGGTCAAGATCCCGATTTGCGCCAAGATAGGCTCGTCGTACACCAGCGTCGGAAACCTCGGCGCCCGTCTGGCGAAGGCAGGCGCGCGCGGGCTGACCCTCTTCAACCGTTTTTACCGGATGGACGTCGACCTTGACGCGATGAGCCTGACAGCCGGACCCATGCGCAGCAGCCCTGAGGCCTACCACGAGAGCCTGCGATGGATTTCAATACTCGAAGGACGGGTAGGCGCCGAGCTATGCGCTTCGGGAGGCGTGTACGACGGGTTGACCGCCCTCAGGCTGATAGCGGTCGGCGCCAGCGCGACCCAGATATGCTCGGCCGTCTACGCCAAGGGCTACGGCGCCATCACGGCCGCGGTCGGCGAAATGGAAGCATGGATGGACTCGAGGAAGGTCGCGCGGATCGCTGACCTGCACGGCCGGCTTGCCAGGCGCAATTCGGAAGCGCCTGAGCTGTACGGCAGGCTCCACTACGTCAAGGCGCTTACAGGCCAGGGCTGAGCAGGGGCCCGAACGTCAGCAGCACCCTGTCCAAGCCCGAACCCGGACGGTAGCAAATCGACGAGGCGATGTTCCTGCACATCGTCAGGCCGATGCCGTGCCAACGGCGCTGGCCTTCGTCGAAGCGCGGCCCGGAAGGAGGCTCATCTTCGAGGCAGGCCGCGAAGGCGGCGAATTCCGGGTGACTCTGGACGAAAAATCCCAGGGTCAGCCCGCCCGCCCGCTTGCGGACCAGGACAGTCACGCCGCTCGCGCCTACCTCACCGTGGGTAAGCAGGTTGTCGATGATTTCGTCGCCCGAGACGATGAGGGCACAAGCCTCTTCGCCGGACAGGAACGGCAGCGAGCGGATGAAACCGTCGAACGAGTCGAAGGCCGCGGGTCCGGGAACCAGGGTAAGCCTGGCCTTTACTGGACAGGTCTTCGCCAGCGCTTGCCTTCCCGGGAGCACGGTTGACGCGAGCATCGACGTTCCGCGGCCGCCTAGGCGGGCAGGTCCTTGAGCGACGGCACCGTCGGAAACCGGTCCGCGAAACCTGTGGATTCTATAGCCAGTCGGGCAACCTCGGACGGAGCCACGATGACGAAGCGCTTGCCGACCGCTTCCGCGTCCTCCACGGCGGCGAGCATCACGCCTATGCCCGCGCTCGTCATCGAGCTGACGCCTGCCAGATCCACCGCCATGTCAACCCGTCCCGCGTGCCGCATCGTCTTTTCCTGCAGCTCGTTGAAGGTGTAGCTGTTGATGGGGCCGTTGACGGTCAGCACCGTCCAGGAACCCCGCTCTATCGCCTCGACGCTTATTCCGGTCATTGTTTCTTCTCCTTGCTTGCGGCCACGGGCCGACCGATCGGGCGGCCCGCTGTCCGGGCAGCCACCGTGCCCGCGGAGACCGTGCCCGCAGGGCGGCCATCATAGTCGATGGCCACTATGGTGATGTCGTCGTCGAGCTTTCCGCCTGCGAAGGCGCCCGCCGACTTGACGACGGCATCCACCGTCTCGGCGGCCGTCTTGTCCTTGTTCTCGCCGAGTATGCGCACCAGGCGCTCCTTGCCGTAGCGCTCGCCGCGGATGCTTTCGGCCTCGACGATGCCGTCGGTACTTATCAGCACGCGTGAACCGGGCGGCAGCACCAGCTTCCTCGTCTTGAGGTACGGCTCGATGTTCCTGACGAAACCGAGCATCCTGCCCTCGCCCTGGGCCTCTATCACGGCATCGAGTCCGGGCGAACGGAAAAACATGGCCGGTATGCCGCAATTGATGAAATAGATCGAACCCTTGTCGAGGGCCAGGAAACCGAAGATCCCGGAGAAGAAGGTGCCTCTCGGCAGGCGCTCCTTGATGAAGGTGTTCGTCCTCGCGACGAGCTTGACGAAGTCCTTTTCTTCCCGGAGCAGCGTCCTGATCATCGACTTGAGGATTATCATCGACATACTCGCGTTGAGCCCCTTGCCCGATACGTCTCCGACGACGAAGAACCATCGATGTTCGGAGATGCGTACCGAGTCGAACAGGTCGCCGCCCAGCCCCCTGGGCGCCTCGCATCTGAAGCTGACGTTGACGCCGGGATGCACGATGGGATCGATGCGTTCCTGCACCGAGCGGACTATCTGGTCGGCCAGCCCTATCTCCTGCTCGACCGTCTCGAGGAGCGACTCGCGGGCAACGTGGCGGGCGTAGTAGGCGACGACGAAAAGCTTGCCGTGTACCGCGTCGAACGTTTCGTAGTCGAGGGCGTTGTAGTCGGCGCCGGAACGTTTGGGACCAAAGGCGAACACGCCTACGACGCGGCGGCCTTCCTTGGCCAGTACCACGGCTTCCGCGCCGAGCGCCTCGAAAAAAGCCAGCAGCGCCGAGCGGTGCTCCGCGAAGGATACGTCGGCCTCTACGTCCGACTTGAGTATCGCACGCCGCTCTATCGCCGCAAGGGCGTCCAGGGCGGGCGAGCCGGCAGGGGAGACGAGGGTATCGTCATCGGGGTAGACACGTCGGAGGCCCCCGGAGTCGTCCTCCGACAGCGTCGCGAACCAGGTGCAGCCGATCGCTTCGCCCAGTATGGCTGAAAGCTGGCCGAGCACCGTATCGCGGCCGGCCGAAAGGTCGATGTGGGCGATGGCCGCCTCGAGGTCTTCGCGGGCCGACTCGTCGCGCTCGGAACCAAGCCTGCCGCGCGCGAACGACTCGGTCCAGCGGGCGACTACGAAGAACGCTAGCGCGCTGATGCCTATCGCGGTAACGGGCGAGGCCGCCCTGAACAGGAAAACCACGCCTACCAATAACCCCAGGGGAGCGCCGAAGGCCAGCGCGATGACGGTCCAGACGCCCAGGCCCCTGGCCGCGCTGCGGGCCTGAAACACCCTCGTCGACGAGAACGCGTAGGCGGCGGCAAGGACCGAGGCGACGATGTTGGCAGCTGACAGCGGGTAGAGCCGCTCGAGCCCGACGTTCGGCCCGAGCACCGCGAAAACGTAACCCCAGGCGACGCTGCCGGCGACGCCGATCGCCATGACGAGCAGGTGCTGCCGGAAAACGCGGTTCTTGCTCAGAAAGCCCCTGAGCGCCAGGACAATCACCGCGCCCATGCCGACCGACGCGCCGATCGCCGTGGTCAGCGCGTGGTACTCGCCTTCGAAACGCAGGTATTCGGTTCCGAAACGGCGGACCTCGATGACGTACAGGTCGGTGAAGGTCATGAACCATAGCAGGGCAGCGGAAGCCAGAAGCAGGACGACATCGATGACGATATGGCGCCTGCCGGCGGGATACAGGAAAGCCAGGCGCAGGAAGGCAGCGTACGACATGATGGCCGCGGCATCGGCCGCCCGCAACAGGAGTACCGCCGCGCTCCTGTAGTCAGCGGCGAGCAGGTAGCCGGTAGCCAGCAGCAGCGCGAAGGCGACGCTCGCGAGCGCGGCAAGGCGGAAGGCGCCCGTCCCGCCGCCCCGGCCTTTTATTCCAAGAGCGGCCAGCGCAGCCACCAGGGCCGCGAGATAGGTGAAAAGCGTCAGTCCCATAGCCGTCCCACCTTGGCCGCCAGAATCGTGATGTCGTCACGCAGCTTCTTGTCCGCGACGTAGGTCTCGCCGAGGGTGGCCAGCCTGTCCACCAGGTCGTCGATGGTGCCGTCGACCGCCGTAGCCATCAGCCTGGCGAATTCCGGAGACTGGTCGAGCACGACGCCGTCGGCGCTCTCTATTTCCGTCAGGCCGTCGGTAGCCAGCACTATCGTGTCGTCGGTCCGCAGCTCGACCTCCTCGACCTCGACCGAATCGACGGGCACGAGGCCGATGATGCCGCAGTTCGACGCCAGCCGCTTGACCACCGGTCCCTTGATGGTCCTGACGACTATGAACTGCTCCGACATCGCGGCGTTGACGTAACGCATCCTCTTGGCGCCGACATCGACGAGGCCGAGGAACATGACCGTGTACTTGTCGTCGAAACCCATGCCGCGGATAGCGCCGTCGCAAGCCCGGATGAGGCCGGCAAGGTCGGTCTTGTCGTTGGCGGCGCGAATCGTATTGACGACTATGCCCATCACGAGCGCGGCTCCGAGCCCCTTGCCCGAAACGTCGCCCATCACGAGCAGCGTGCGGTCGTCGTCTATGCGGATTGCGTCGTAATAGTCGCCGGAAACGTTGACGAGAGGCCGCCAGTACGCCGCGAGGCTCAGCTTCGGCTGCTCGGGAAGCATCTCCGGCAGGAAGGTCCGCTGCGTTTCGGCTATCTGGCGCCATTCCTTGGTAAGCGCTGCTATGTCGAAGAGCTTGGCGACGGTAAGCACGCGGTCGAAGAATATCAGGAGCTCGCCGTAGAGCACGCGGTAGGCGTCCTGGTCGACGAAGGGGCAGACGCGCGAGAACACGAAGAAATAGTAGCCCTTGCAGAAAACAGAGAAACCACGGGCTCCCGCGTTCGATACCGTCAGGTTGAACCGGTCATCGAGGAACACTATTCCTTCCGACAGCTCCCTGAAATTGTGCTTGAGCTTGGGGACCAGACCCGGGTCGGCGGTAAGCGCGGCGGGGCTCTCGTAGACGACCTCCCAGGTATTGCTCCGTATGAGCACGACCGAGGCGTCGAGCGCCCGCTCCAGGCTCTCCCGGATGGCCTGGACGAATTCGGGCATCGTGAAACATGTCCTGATGCGCTCGACGAAATCCGAAACCAGCCTGGAGCTGCCGTGCCCCAGGTACTTGCGGTACAGCCGCGCATCGACAAGGGCGAAGGCGGAACGGCGCGCGACGAACGCTATCAGGAACGCGACTCCGGTGGCGCCTGCCGTTACAGCGATGCCGGCGCCTTCGCTTGCCGTGAATATGAAGGCCGAAAACGCAAGCGCGGTGACGGCCCACGAGACGGCTGAAGCCGTGGTTCTGGCTCTACGATAATCCAAACGATCCGCTCCTGTGCCCAGACTGACGAGAACCCATGGTCGCACGGTCGGGGGCCGCTGTCAATCGACAAGGGCTGGTAAACAGGAACTCTATTCACTCCATTTTACGAAAAACTCCACGGGGCGCTCCAGCACCATGGACTCGAGGGCCGGAACAGAGAGGCTCGCCGTCCTGCGGGCCTCATCGAGCCTTGCGCCGCCCCCCGATTCCAGGGCCGGCCCGGGCAGCGAAACGACCAGCATGAACGCCATGCCGTCGATCGCGGCGGCGGCGGCCTTGCCGAGGAGACCCGCGAGCATCGAGCGGTACTCGGCGGCGCTCACGGGATTGTCGTAGAGGGCAGGAGGCTGGAGGGCTTCGAGCAGGTCGGCATCGATGCCCGGGAAAAGGCGCGCCAGGGCGCCGGCGTTGTCGCGGCGCAGGCTGACGCGCAGCGACGCCCAACCCGGACCCCGCGCGTACTCTACGGCTTTGGACAGCTCCGGGTCGGAGACGGCCAGGCTTCCGAGGTCGGCGAGGCGGAAAGCGCCGCGCCATGACCCCGGCGTCGGCGCCGCCGATTCCTCCACGGCCATGCCCCTGGCGCGCATTGCCGCCGCGACCGAGGCGGGGTCGAACAGCGGGCGCGCCGCCGTGGAAGTCGTCGCAGCGGAAGCCATGAACTGCCTGAGCTTGGCCTCGACCGCCGCCGGCACCTCGACGCTCACCGTCAGCCTGGCCGAGCGGTCGGCCCTCACGGCCAGGGCAGCCGCGGCGCCGCACGACGAGGCCGCGCTTGCGGTCGCTATCATCACCGCGATGGTTCTGACGAGGGTCGTGACGGAATGTTTTCGGCTCATGCTGGCTCCTTGGCTGTCGGGCAGGGGCCTGAGTATACTTCCCCTGGCTACGGGTAAACAACGTACGGTCCCCGCGGTATCATGCAACCTGCCGCCTCGAGGCGTGTCCAACAGCGTGCGAGATGCGGATATTCATAATTATTTGCCTGGAGGATAGTGAAATGACCGAACGCCAACCCTGGAAATTCCTTGACGGTTACAGAGGAAACGCTTTTCCGGGCCAGTGGCCTACCCTGCCCGAGCTGTTCAGGATAAGCGCGTCACGGTACCCGGACCGCGCCTGCTTTACCGTCTACGACCCCGACCGGGTCACCCTCACCTATTCCCAGGCTCTTGCCAGGGTCGAGAAGCTCGCATCCTTCATCGCCTCCGAAGGGGTGAAGTACGGACAGAAAGTTGCCGTCACCGGGAAGAACTCCCCCGAATGGGCGGTAGCCTACCTCGCCGCGCTGTTCGCCGGCGCCGTCGTCGTCCCCATAGACTACCAGATCAAGAACGACGAGACCGAGGCCATCCTCAAGGCCTCCGACGCGGTGGCCGTCTTCGTCGACGAGGAGAAGTACGACGCGCTCGACCCCGCCAGCCTCGGCCTGCGCGCCCGCTGGTCGCTGTCGAGGAAGAAGCCGGGCTACTGCTACGACCTCGAGCCCAAACCGGGCGCTCCGGCCCCCGCCGTGGTGAAGGAAGCCGACCTCGCCGCCCTCCTCTTCACGAGCGGGACGACGGGAACGCCCAAGGGGGTGATGCTCACCCACTCGAATTTCGTCTCCGACTGCTTCCTCGCCCAGGGCAACCTGAGCATTTACCACACCGACGTCTTCTACGCCCTGCTGCCTATACACCACTCGTATACGATGCTCGCCGTCTTCATCGAGGCGTTGTCGGTGGGCGCCGAGATAGTGTTCGGCCAGCGCATGGTCACCAAGGCGATCCTGAAGGACCTCAAGGAGGCCAGGGTCACGATGTTCCTCGGCGTACCGCTCCTGTTCAACAAGGTGCTCGCCGGCATCATGAAGGGGCTCAGGGAGAAGGGCGTCCTGGTCTACGGGCTCATCCGCTTCCTGATGGTCATCTCGGGCTTCATCAAGAAGACATTCAAGGTCAACCCGGGCAAGAGGATGTTCGGCGCCGTGCTCGACAAGGCAAGCCTTCGGACGATACGCATATGCATCTCCGGCGGCGGCCCGCTGGCGCCCAGCGTCTTCCGCATGTACAACCAGCTCGGCATCGACTTCGTGCAGGGTTACGGCCTTACCGAGACGAGCCCCATCATAACCCTCAACCCCACCGAAGCGTACAGGGAAGAGAGCGTCGGCAAGGTCATTCCCGGAACCGAGATGAAGATCATCGATCCCGACGACGAAGGCCGCGGCCAGATTGTCGTCAGGGGACCTATGGTGATGCGGGGCTATTACAGGAACGAGGCGGCCACGGCCGAGGTGCTCAGCGACGGATGGCTGCTGACCGGCGACGTGGGCTACCTCGACGACGACAAGTACCTGTACCTGACCGGGCGGGCCAAGAACCTCATAGTCACGGAGGGCGGCAAGAACGTCTACCCTGAAGAAATCGAGAACAAGTTCCAGCTGTACAGCGAGGTCGAGCAGGTGCTCATCAAGGGCTACCAGGCGGACAAGAAGCAGAAGATAGAAGGCATAGAAGCCTGCCTCTACCCGAACTCGGACTGGTTCGACCAGGACGGCGCCAAAACAGGCAGGAAGCACGACGCCGCATCGATCGAAGCGCATCTGCGGAAGGTCGTCGACCTGGTCAACGCCGCAATGCTGCCGTACCAGCGCATCGCCAAGGTAACGATACTATCGGAAGCGCTGGAGATGACGACGACCAAAAAGGTCAAGCGCTTCGTCGCCACTGCCTGAAAAGGGATTGCGCACGCGAGGCGTAGAGCCTCATTTCTTGCCGTATACCAGTTGAGGCTGGGTCTTGCCGCGGAAGAGCACCTCTCCCATGGGCTGGAAGCGGGACTGCGCTTCCAGCGACAGTTGCTTGTAGACCGGTGCGCTGACCAGCAGGTCCTGCTTGAATTCGCGGCACAACGAATCGAGGCGTGCGGCTATGTTGACCGCCTCGCCTACGACGCCGACGCGCTGGATACCGCTCGCCGCCGACAGCTCGCCAACGGCGACCCTGCCCCCGTGCACGCCAATGCCTATGTGCTTGACCAGCGGTAGCCGGTGCGCCGTCAGATCCTCCTGCAGGTGCGAGAACTCGTACAGGAAGTCGAAAGCGCAGGCGACGGCATCGTCGCCCGCGTCCTTCTCGCCCATCAGGCCGAACACGACTATGGCGGTGTCGCCGACGAACTGCTCGATGACGCCGTTGTGCCTGCGGGCGACTATGTCCCACAGCGCGTAGTATCGGTTGAGCAGCCCGATGGTGGCCCTCGCGCCTTCCTTCTCGGCTATGGGCGTGAAATTCCACAGGTCCGCGTAGAGTATGACCACGTCGCGGTTTTCGCCGCCGGCGACCTGCTCGCGCATCGAGCTGTCCGCCGATGGCGGCTCTACCACCGCGTACACGGCGTCGAGCCGGCCCTTCAGCGACACCTGCTTTATCTTGTCCGCTACCTGGAACGAGCCGAACATGAAAGTTCCGAACATGAAGAAGACGTGCTGGAGGGTCCCGGCGAAATTGAGGAAGGCCGGTATGAAGTTGGACAGCGCGAGGCTGTCGACGAGCCCTGCGTAGCCCAGCTCGCCCGCTTCGTAGGCCTGGGTACTCGTCAGGCGCAGGTCGAGGTAGAAATAGAAGAATATGAAGGTGAAAATGGTACCGAGCGACAGGAATACCTCGGCGAGCCTCTTGGGCCACTTGCGCCTGAACAGGATCGCCAGAGCCTGGATGCCGCCGAGGTACAGCGCCGTAGCCCACAGGAAGAAACTCGCCATGTCTATGACCCGGACCGGAGCCGAAAGCGCCTGCATCAGCGTATAGCCCAGCGGCGTCATCAGCGAAAACAAGAAGCGGGCCGGAGGCCGGTGCCCGTAGCGGGCCAAGAGGCCTATCTGCACGAGGAGGAACCCTATAAGCGAAACCAGCGCAGCGGTGCCCGGCCTGATGATGGACGGCGAGCTGAAGAGGATTATCATGAAAAAGAGGACGAACTGGCTGGAGTAGAGGAAAAATTCTTCGAGATAGCGCTTACGAAGGAATTTCATGGCAACCTCGGATACTATACGATAAGCGGATCGATGTCACGCCTGCCCCGGAGCGCGCGCCGCCGCGGGAATCCGCCCGAGATCCCAGGCTATTATTGTCTCGTCCTCGACTGCGAGGACGCGCGGCTTCTTCATTGCGGCGGATTTCCAGGAAAGGCCATGCTGAAGGTCGTCCCGTCCCGTGAACTCGCCGTCATCGAACCGCCGAGCTGCTCGACGAGGAGCCGCACCAGGGTGAGTCCCAGGGATCCGCTGTCCTGCCTGTCCTCTTCGGCGTAACCGGCGGGCAGCCCGATGCCGTCGTCGGCGACCACGAGCCCGACCATGCCGTCGGGGGCATCTGACATCGAGACGCGTATCGAGCCTTGGCGACCATCCGGAAAGGCGTACTTGTACGCATTCGTGATGAGCTCGTTGAGTATGAGGCCGCAGGGTATCGACGCGCTGACGCTCAGGGAGACGCCCCTGGCCTGAGCCACGAGCCTGATGTCGCCCCTTGCTCCATAGACGAGCGACAGGTGCCTCGTAAGCTTCTGGAGGTAGTCTTCCATGTCGACGTGAGCGTAATCCCTGGACTTGTACAGTTCCTCGTGGACCATGGCCATGGCCATGACGCGTTCTCGGCTGTTCTGGAAGGCCGCGATGGCCTGCTCCGGGCTCTGTATGGTCGAGGCCTGCAGGTTGAGGAGGCCCGAAATCACGTTGAGGTTGTTCTTGACGCGGTGGTGGACCTCGCGGAGCAGCACTTCCTTCTCGGCGAGGTTGCGCTCGAGCCTCTCCTCCGCCAGTTTGCGCTCGGTGATGTCCACGTGGGTGCCGACAAGGCGGACAGCACGGCCGCTCCGGTCGCGCTGCACGCACTTTCCGCGGGCGTAGATCCATCGCCACGTGCCATCCTTGGCCTTCATGCGGTACTCGATGCCTACGGTATCGACACGGCCGTCGATGCAATCGCTGTTGGACCGCAGGGCACGCTCGAGATCCTCCGGGTGCACGAGCGCGCTCCATGAGGAGCTGAGGGTGGGAAAATCCCCTGGCTCGTAGCCGAGTATCCGGTAATACGCCGGATTGTAGTACGAGCGGCCGGTGGCGACATCGACATCCCACATGCCGTCGTTTGTCGCCTCCATGCTCAGCATGAAGCGCTCCTCGCTCTCGCGGAGCGCCACGACCGATAGCCTGGAGCGGACCTGGTCCGACAGAAGCTTGCCCGCCAGTATGGTGGCCAGAGGGTAGAGCCCGATGACCAGCAGCCCTATGCGCTTGAAGGTGGCGACTCCCATGCTGCCTGGCAGCGTGAGCATCAGCGCGTCCATCACCACGTGGACGACGAGGCCGAACACATAGAGCTGGTATGTCGAAAGCGGATTGTCGTCGGGCCTGAAAAAGCCGCGCGCGCCCAGGCCTATCAACGCCGATTCCAGCGTGACCAGCACGCCCATGAGCGTTCCGGCGCCGCCCAGCGACAGGCGCACGCCTATGGTTATCGCGCCTGATATCGCCGCCGCCCAGGGTCCGAAATACAGGGAGCACAGGCTTACCATGACCGAGCGGCCGTCGAAGATGAGCCCGGCTCCCATGTTGAGAGGACGGAGCATTCCCAGCGCGGCGGTCATGCCGAAGAGCAGGCCCTGCAACATGACGCCTGCGCGCGTCGTCCGCGGCGCCCGGTTCTCCACGAAATCGGACAGGATGGTCAGCGCCACGAGCAGCGTCAGGTTCATGAGCAGATCGAGGAACGGTATGAAGCCCGGTGAAAACATGCGCTCATGATAGGCGACGGGAACCCGGAGGCGCAATAGCATATACTTGCAGTCATGAAAACGAACGATTGCATCGGCCGGAAGGCGGTGGTCCAGACCGCTTCCGCTTGGCCGCTCCTGGCCGCGATACTGCTTGCCGGATGCGGGTCCAGGGCTCCGTACCGGGCCGATGGTCGACCCGATATCGATGGAAGCGCCGCGTACGCCGCCGTCGTTGAGCTGTCGGGAGAACGTTACGCAGGCAGGCTCATCGGGAGCGACGGCAGCCTGGCGGCGAGGGTCTACCTGTCAGCCAGGCTGGTGCAGGCGGGCCTGTCCGTGTCCGTCGTCGAATTCAGCGAACGCGTCGGCATGAACGACGGTGCGGCCTTTCTCGGACCCGACTCCGGGGACGCGCCCGGACGCGGGACCGGAAACGCGCTCTTCCGCTACCGAGAGGACTTCCGCGAGGTCCTGCGCGGCGGCTACCAAGGCGGCAGCGCAAGGGGGCCTCTCCATGAACTGACCGGAAGGGGCGCGGCTTTCCCGGCCGGTTCCATCCTGCTCGTCCCCGCCCGCCTCTATGACCCCGGCGACCTCGACGGCTACGCGGCCGCCGGCGCGGCGGGGCTGCTCCAGGAACTGCCGGCGGGAACGCCAGCCCAGCGCCCGCTCTGGGCTGGCCAGTCTCCCGGTACCCTGGTCAGCGTCAAGTCAGGCATGCCGATGCTCGCGCTATCGACCGAGGCCTTCGGAAGACTCCAATCGATGATCCCGTCACCGCCCGCCGGAATTCCCCGGGCGTTTCGCCTGTCGAGCCCCGTACGCTTCGCCGACGTCACCGGCCACTGCCTGCTGGCCCGGTGGAACGGGAACGGCGGCGCGTTCAAGCCATCGCTCCTGGTCATGGCGCATTACGACCATGTCGGGACCGACCCGGACGGCTCGCTCTTCCCGGGTGCCCACGACAACGCCTCGGGCGTATCCATAGCCCTGGGCATCGCCGAGGCCGTCTCGGCGGACGGATTGCGCGCCGATGTGGCGTTCCTCTTCACCGACGGCGAGGAATGCGGCCTGTCCGGAGCTCGGGCCTTCGTCCGGGCTCCGCCCTTTCCTCTCGCCGGAGCGACTGTCATCAACGTCGACATGGCCGGTTCGACGTCCGACACGACCTACTCCGTGTACTCGAGCGGCGGTGAGGCGAGCCTTGAGCTGTCGAAGGCGGCGGAGAACGCGTTGCGGGCGGCGGGACTCCGTGCGAAGTCAGAACACCCGGTGTACAACGTCGACCATTATCCGTTCGCCGGGGCCGGCGCGGCCGCCGTTACCGTTTGCGAGTACTTCACCGGGGCGTACCACACCAAGGGCGATACCGCCGGCGGCATAGATCCCGACGAGCTGGATGACGTAGGCGACTCGCTCTACGCGCTGGTCCTCGACAGGCTCGGACGATAGCCCGAATATCTCACACCTTGCCGCAAATTTATAGTAAGTCATTGTGTTGTAGTAAAATGC
>CAZNXK010000090.1:0-14585 GCA_964576835.1 uncultured Treponemataceae bacterium
TCGCCTTCGCCGAAACCAGTGAGGGCTTCCACGCCGAGCAGGCTGTCGGAAAGGACAACCGTCGTGTTGACAGCGGCTATTGCGCTAGCGGCGGACAGGTTCTGCCAGGTCGAACCGTCTTGCGATCCCTGCAGTTGCACCGTGCCGCCGTTCAGGCTCGTGTCGTTGGCTATCGGGATGGTCACGTTCACGCCGGTGTTCGTCGAGTTCCAGTACCCTGCGACCACCGTCCCGCCGGTCGTCGCCACCGTGCCGGCAGTGAACGCTCCGGGCAAGTTCTGATCCACCATCAAGGTCGTCGCGCTCTCGCTACCGGTCGTCGAATTTCCCGCCTTGTCTATGATGATCGCCTTGAATCGAATCGTATCGCCTTCGCCGAAACCAGTGAGGGCTTCCACGCCGAGCAGGCTGTCGGAAAGGACAACCGTCGTGTTGACAGCGGCTATTGCGCTAGCGGCGGACAGGTTCTGCCAGGTCGAACCGTCTTGCGATCCCTGCAGTTGCACCGTGCCGCCGTTCAGGCTCGCGTCATCCGCTATCGGGATGGTCACGTTCACGCCGGTATTCGTCGAGTTCCAGTACCCTGCGACCACCGTCCCGCCGGTCGTCGCGACCGTACCGGCGGTAAACGTTCCAGGTGCCGTCGTGTCGATTACGATTGCTGCGTTATCGGCGAGGTTATCGCTGACCGGCAGGACGAGACTCGCGTTGTTGCCTGCCGCATCGCGCATGGACCCGGCGCTCAATGCAAGTAGTGTCACCGTCAGGTCGGCGCTCGTATCGCCGGCTCCGACAGTGTAGGTTCCGGAGGATGTCGCCGCTGGACCAAAAGCAGCTATGCTCACAACGTCGCCCGTATCAAGCGTCACGTTGAGCGTCCCGCCGGTGAGCGTCACGTTCTTGCTGTAATTCAATCGTATGACGACTTGATCAGGCTCATTGTATGAACCATTTGCGGTGGTGGAATCAATCGAACTCACTGTTGGCACACTCTGATCCACCATCAAAGTCGTCGCACTCGCGTCTCCCGTCCTTGAGTTTCCCGCTTTGTCTGTGATGATCGCCTTGAATCGAATCGTGTCGCCTTCGCCGAAACCAGTGAGGGCTTCCACGCCGAGCAGGCTGTCGGAAAGGACAACCGTCGTGTTGACAGCGGCTATTGCGCTAGCGGCGGACAGGTTCTGCCAGGTCGAACCGTCTTGCGATCCCTGCAGTTGCACCGTGCCGCCGTTCAGGCTCGTGTCGTTGGCTATCGGGATGGTCACGTTCACGCCGGTGTTCGTCGAGTTCCAGTACCCTGCGACCACCGTCCCGCCGGTCGTCGCCACCGTGCCGGCAGTGAACGCTCCGGGCAAGTTCTGATCCACCATCAAGGTCGTCGCGCTCTCGCTACCGGTCGTCGAATTTCCCGCCTTGTCTATGATGATCGCCTTGAATCGAATCGTATCGCCTTCGCCGAAACCAGTGAGGGCTTCCACGCCGAGCAGGCTGTCGGAAAGGACAACCGTCGTGTTGACAGCGGCTATTGCGCTAGCGGCGGACAGGTTCTGCCAGGTCGAACCGTCTTGCGATCCCTGCAGTTGCACCGTGCCGCCGTTCAGGCTCGCGTCATCCGCTATCGGGATGGTCACGTTCACGCCGGTATTCGTCGAGTTCCAGTACCCTGCGACCACCGTCCCGCCGGTCGTCGCGACCGTACCCGCAGTGAACGCTCCGGGTGGCGTCGTGTCCTTGTTCACCGGCACGGTCGCAGTTCCTGTGTTGCCTGCCGCATCTTCGCCTTGTGCCGTAATCGTCACCGATGCATCGCCCAAGGTCCACCCATCAAGGGTGCTGAGCGCACTCCCGTTTATGAACGCGGTCAATGTCCCCGAAGCGATCATTGCCTTCAGGTTGGTTTCGAAATTCGCGACCGTCAACGTATCGGTGGCGCAGACAAATTCGTTCGTAGTGGGCGAGCTGATGGTGACCGAAGGAGGAGTCCGGTCGTAGGTCCGCGACATATTCACCAGAGCACCCGCGGACATGACGTTACCTGCGCCGTCCGTGGCTCCCGTTATCTGGTAGTAGAGGGGTACTTCTGCGTCGTCCGAGTCCATCGTGTGCGTCGCCGTATAACCGTACGGCCCGCTTCCGGTGGGACCGGATACCGCCATGGTTGAAACAAGGGTGCCGGACGAGTTCCTTAACGTGACGGTCGGGGCTGTACCCATGCCTGAAGTCGCCTCTGTGACCGTTACCGGTATAGTAACCACGCTGTTCTCGATCGCGTATCCGGTGTTTGCCAAGGTTACCGTGATCGTCCCGACGCTCACCGTCGGGGGCGTACCATCATAGTTGAATGCCACTGAACCTGTTGCCGAGATATTGTTAGCGTTATCTACTGACCTCACGTACAGCGTCTTCGCGCCTTCGGGACTACTCAGGGCCAGACTGCCGTTCCAGCTCGTCGTACCCGTAAGATCCGCCCAGATAGTCCCGTCGAACGAGTACTGCGCCTTGAGTATGCCGCTTGGTACGGCTCCAGCATCGGTCGCCGTTCCGCTTATCGCGAGCGGCGTGCCATAATAGGGCGCACCCAGAACGGGCGTGGATACCGTCGGATTGGTATGGTCATAAAGGACATTGACCGTCTTCTCTGCGGATTGGTTTCCGGAAGGATCGCTTACGACCACCGTTAGCGTCCTGGATGCCTCGATGTCCGGCAAGGTTATATCGATATTTCTGGTATACGAATCGGAGTACAAAGTAGTTCCCAAGTCATCGGTTACACGTGCTTGAAGAACACTCGACTCCGCGTCTGCGGCATCGAAGTCAATTTTTATAAATCGGCTGGATGTAGGATGTCCGGCCAAAAGGATGGTTACCCCCGCGCTCGTCTTGACGGTGATGCTTCCATCTACCACGGGCGGATTGCTGTCGGCTTCTGTGCTGGTAAAAAAGGCTTCGGGTCGATAATTGTCTCTCATTGCATTACCGCTGTCGTCGGTAACACTTTTATTCACTATCACGTAGATCTCGTATTCAGCATCTACCGTTCCAAGATACTCGCCCGCTAAAAGGGGCAAGGTCAGGACAGAACCACTCAGGGAAGGTGTACCGAATCGATCCACTATCGAAACCGGATCACTGCCCGATCCATTCAACCGGCTCTTGATGTCGATATTAGCGTAGGTTGCCGTGGAAATGTCGATCGGTTCCGAAAAGGTAATCTGTATCGGCGTCGATATAATAACATCCGTTTCATACTGATGGGGACGCATGGATACGACGTAAGGCCGTTCATCGAAGGTCGGTATTATAGAAAGCCCGGATACGACTCTGTTGATGGTCATCTTCGTTGAGACCGAGTTCGGATTGGAGAACGTGACGTCCCCGGGATCTCCGTCATGGGTCCATTCCAGGAACACGTAATCGCCACCAACCGTGGTCGAGATGGAATATTCGGTTCCCACCTTAAAAATTTGTGTTCCATATGGGTTTGGTACGCCCATGCTGTCAGATTCAGCGGCAAGCCACACGCTCACCTCTTCCGCCGTTGCCGTCTCCACGTCTTCCTTGATGATCGATTTCAGATCCTCCGTCCCGAAGAAATCTTCGCAGGTGGCGAGGGTCAGGACCGCGGCTGTCGTGAGGAAGGCGAGGACGAGGTGGCGGAAAGTGGCGGCGCTTGGTTTCATGGTGTCTTCTCCGGGGCAACGGGACTGGGGTTCAGGGGGGTAATGCGTACGTCGGAAAAAGAGGCGAGGTCGAGGGCGCGGAGGGCGGCGAAATCGGAGGTGGGCGGATTCTGGAGGCCAGTGGCCGACAGGCGCTTCTCGCCGTCGACATAGACGGCGATGCTGCCAGCTAGAGGGTCGTATTCGATACGGTAGTCGCGGAGCTCGAAGGCGGAGCCGTCGATGCGGGCTGAGGCAAGCATGGTCATGGCGACCTCGCCCCTGGATCGATAGATCTGCAGGCGCGGGGCCGAGTCGCCGAAAGTCCTGGGATCGCTGGTGATCCATACGAGGATGGAGTCACCGCCGCCGTAGTTCGAAAGCTTCCACGAACCGCGGCCGTGGAGGTGGAGGCCGAAGCCGACCCAGCCGGTTCCGGTCGCGCGCGCCTTGAAATCGTAGGCCGCCGGGCCGGAGGCGCCTGGCGTGGCGACGACCAGCTTGGCGTACATCGCCCTGGGGTCGGTCATCGAGGCGCTGCGTTCGGTGCGGCTCCACGAACCCGAGGCGACCGTGACCAGCGGCCCGGTCAGGTCGATGGTCGGCACCGCGGCGGAGACAACAGGGGCGGCGATGACGATACGCTCGTAACCGGAGGCGTCGGCTCCATCGGGCAGGCGCTTGCCGAAGGCAGGTGCGCCGCCGTGGTCGACCGAAGGCATGAAGCGAGCCATCGGAGCGAATGCCTGGCTATCGGGAATAGCGGTTTCGGTCTTGGCTGCTTCGGTTGCCCGAGGAACTTCGATGATCGCGGCGGGTACTTCGACTGGAACCGGTATGATGACCGGGCTTGGCATGACGACCGGGGCTAGCGCCGCGACTTCGGTTGCGGGCGGCGGCTGGGTGGCTGCCGGTTCGGCGCGGGGAGGAGGAGCGACTATGGATGGGATCAGCGGAGTGATGGCCGCGGACTCGACTGCCTTGGCAGCTATCTCCGCGTCCACGGGAGGTTTCTCGACGACAGCGGGGGGGGCGGGCGGAACTATAGTCGCCGCGGACTCTACGGCCTTGGCGGCCATCTCGATGTCCTCGGGCGGTTTGTCGGTAACTGAAGGAGGCGCGACAGGCGCGGCTGTCCTGGGTTTGGCTTCGATATCCTTGGCCTTGGACTCCTGCGCCTGGGCTTTTGTGGCCGCGAGCGCCTGAACGGTAGCCGAAGGGGCGGGCTGGACTGCCACGGGTTCAGGTTCGGGTGCGGCGACGATTCCGGCCACCGCCTCGACCGGTACGGGTTCGGGCGCTGCCTCGACCGGCGCGGTCTGGACTGCGGAAGGCTCGGGTACGGCGGGGACCTGGGTTGGTGCGGCGACTATTTCCGCGGGGGCTGTGACCGGCGCGACCTCGGCGGGCGCGGGGCTCGCGGGAGGAGGGGCGACGGCGACCGGTGGGCTCGTCAGCACGGGCGGCGGGGCGAAGCTGAGGCCGGGCTTTGACCAGACCGAGCCGGCGAGACGGTCGGCCATCGACCAGGCGCGTCCGGAGCCGCCGTAGGCGGACGCCAGGTATCCGTACCGTGTGGCAAGGAGCGGCGCTTCGACCTCCAGGCCCGCGTAGAGGATAGCGGCCTCCTGGTAGCGGTCGAGTTCGTAGGCGCAGCGCGCCATGCCTAGCACAGCGACGGGGTCGCCGGGCAGCAACGTCGTCGTCCATTCGTAGTAGGAGTACGCAAGCGCGTAGTCCTTGCGGACGAAGGCGATGCTCGCGAGGTTGTTCCAGGCCCAGGCGTAGCCCGACTTGGACGCCTCGGCGAATCGCTCCCAGGCCGGGTCGAGCATGCCGACGCGGGCCATGGCCATGCCGTACTCGTTGAGCGTCTCGGGCTTGCGGGATGAGGCCAGCTTCTTCTCGTATTCGGCGATGATCGGCTCGAGCTCCCTGGCCACGAAGCGGTCGACGCCGGCGTCGAAGGCCGCCATCGCCTTGGCCTCGTCGGGTAGGTTGAAGCGGGCGGCGGCGTTCTGGAGCCCGCTCGGTTTGTATCGCGCCCAGTTCTCCCTCATCGGGTAGAAGGCGGCGCTGCCTGCTCGGTCGTTGTCTATCCATTCCTTGGCGCCGACCCGCCATGCCTTGACGAAGCCGTCCTTGACCATCGTTATCTCGATGGGCGCCCATGCCCGGCCGTCGCGGAACACGAGGAGGCCCGGGTCGAAGAACTGTTCCCTGGCTTCGGCTTCGGTCAGGCCGAGGTCGAAGGCCATGTAGATGTGGCCGGGTATCGTGATGAAGGCCGTGGCTATGCCCTGGGACTCGAGGAGCGAGCAGTACAGTATCGACAGGTCGTCGCAGTCGCCGCCGCGGTACATCAGGGTCTGGCTGGGGTACTGGAGGTAGTCGACGACGGCGGCGTTCTCGGACATCTCGATGTACGAGCTGTTGGGGTCGATAACGTAGTTGAGCCCGTAGAGCTTGAGGGCCTCGAAGACGCCGAGCGCGTATTGCAGGTTGGACGGCAGTTCGCTCCTCATCCTGTCGCGCACGACGCTCGATGAGTAACGGGAGAACCAGAGCGCCGCAGGATCCGTCGGCGATACGAAGGCAGCCGCGCGGCGGTCGTCCTCCCACGACATCGCGTTGCGGTGGTGGAGTGACAGCGCCAGTCCTTCCATCGCCGATCGCCTCGAGCCGATGAACGAATACTCGATGTCTATCTCGGCGCTCGTCGTGCCGTTCTCCGTCAACGAAAGGATGCGCTCGTCGAACACAGCGTACAGCGGGACGACGGCGCTGGCGCCCCGTTCGATACGGCCGACGGTCGCGCAGAGGCGGGGGCCGCCCATGTATTCGGGCGCGAAGAACGAGACGCGCACGTTGTCGATAGGGCCGTCCTCGTCGTTGCGTATCGTCACGGCGCCCAGCGGGTCGGAATCGTACCAGGAACGGAATACGGGGAAAATCGCCTGGGTCTCGACCTTCTCGAAGGCGAGGTTTGCCCGGTCGCGGCGCATCTCGGCGGGAGCCAGCCTGAGCATGAGCCCCGCGCCTATGGCGTCCATGAAGGTGCCCGAGTAGGGGTTGGCGAGCCGCTCGAAGCCGGCGGACACGCCCAGGCTCATCGCCGCTGTCAGCCTGAAGCTGGCCTCGAGCCTGGCGCCGAGTTCGTAGAGGCCGAAGCTCTGGTCGTTGTAGTTCGGCACCTTGCCGAGACCGGCGTAGGCTGACGCGCCTACGGAGACGCGCTCGAAGAGCCTGGCGACGTAGCCGAGGCCGACCGAGCCGCCGGCGTAGAGCATCGATTCGTTGGATTCAAGCTGGATGGAGTAAACGCCGAACCGGGCCAGCGCCTCGATGAAGCGGAGCGGCGCGTACGACAGCTGCGCCGTGCCGCCGACCGCATAGGACACGTCGGCGTCGGCGTCCAGCGCCTGCGGAAACCATCCGTCGGCCGAGCCCGACAGTCCAAGCCTGGCGGCCGACGACGGGCGGGAGGGAGTGCCCGCAGGCATCGCGCCATCGGCGACGGGCAGACCCTGGGCGCCGACCCCGGTGGCCGCGCCGACCGCGACGATGAGCATGCTCGTCCGCTTTGACTTTTTCACTCTGTCTACCGCCTGCAAATAGTCAACTTTAACTATATCGCCGCTCGTCCGGGCGACCGGTCAATCGTCCCAGAGCATGCCGCCGCCGCGGTCCATCACCGCCGACGCGCGCGCCGCCGTACCCGAGAGCCTCGCGGACAGGTAGCCGTAGCGTTCCGCCAGGTCGGGCATGACGGCGGTTGCCTTGCGGAACAGCTCGTCGGCCTCGTCATAGCGGTCGAGTTCGTACAGGGAGCGGGCGAGTCCTATGATGGCTGCCACGTCTTCCGGCGTGCCGGCCATCGCCTTCTGGAACCACGCCGCGGCCGTCTTGTAGTCGGCCATCAGGAAGGCGACGTTGCCGATGTTGACGGCGGCCTTGTCGAAGCCGAGCGTGGCCGAGGCCTGGAACTCGGCCAAGGCTTCGGAGTACATGCCGTAGCGGGCGTAAAGCACGCCCAGCGTGTTGCGCTGTCGCCCATCGCCGCCAGCTGCTCCGAACGAGACGCGCATGCGCTGGGCCCGCGGCACGACTTCCTTGGCGACGACAAGCGAGACGGCGTTGTCGAAAGCGGCCTTGACCTGCTCCTCTGACGGTTTCCTGGTCGCCGACTCTATTCCCGGCACACCGGCGGGCGGATAACGCCGCCATGCCTCGGATAGCCTGAAGAACCTCTCCCTCGCGCCGGCTGTCGACTTGAGCAGAGCCGCGCCTTCGGCCCACGCGCGGAGGAAGCCCTCCCGCAAGAGCGAGACGCGGACCGGCGCCCATGCCTGGCCGTCGACGAATATGAAGTCGCCTGAATCGGAGAACGAACCCTTCGTCGCCGACTCGTCCCGGCTCATCAGGAAAGCGGCCAGCACCTCGCCGTCCAGTGGTATGAGAGCGGCCGGTACGCCTATCGACTCAAGTTCGGCCGCGTACAGGGCCGCGAGGTCGTCGGAGTCGCCGCCGCGGTACGCAATGGTCTGGTAGGGATACTGTACGTAGTCGACCTCGGCCTTCGCCGCGCGCATCCGGGCGTACGGGGTCTGCGGATCGGCCGCCCAGGCGATTCCGGAGAGCCTCAAGCCTTCGAAAACGCCGAGCGCGTATTGCAGGTTGGAATCGAGTTCCTGGCGGGCCCTGGAGCGCACGATGCCGGCTATGTACTTGCTCGAGTCGAGGACGGCCGGGTCGTTGGGGCTGACGAACGAGGCGAGTATCTTTGGGTCGGCCCAGACAAGCGCGTTGCGGTTCAGGATGGAAAGCGTAGTCTCGGCCTTGGCCGTACGCGGCTCGCCGAGCAGTGTGTACATGATGCGTATCTCGCCGCGGATGCGCACGTTCTCGGTGACAGTCATCACTTGGTCGGAGAAGCTCGCGACCAGAGGCGCTGTCGTCGTGGAGCCTTTGGGCAGGTAGGGCACCGTGGCGCAGAGTATCGGGCCGGATGTGTAGCCTTCCGAGTGGAACCACAATTCGACGTCGCGAATCTCGGCGCTTTCAGCGTTCCTGACGGTTACCGAGCCGAACGGGCTCCTGGCGTAATCCACGGCGACTATTGGATAGACCGGCGTCGATTCCGCTGACTGCAGCGTCGCGCGGCCTTCCGACGACTTGGTCGCGAATCCTATGTCGGCGACCACCGACAGCGCCAGCCCTTTGTAGAACGAACCGACGGCGCCGTCCTGCTTCATCATCAGGTTGATGTACGAGCCGGCCGCGGACAGCGTCAGGCTCGGGCTCAGGCGGTACCCGACCTCGCCGCCGGCACGCATGAAGACGTTGCCTGTCATCGTCGCGGTGCCCTCGGGATCGGTGTACGAGCCGACATAGATGCCGGTGCCGCCGGAGACGCCTATCTTGATCCTGGGCATCGGGAAGGCGAAGAAGCCGAGCCCCGCGCCGCCCGACGCGAGCACGAGGGAGCCATCGAGCGCAGAGGCCGAAGGACCGACCACCCGCAGGTCGGCGCCGAGATAGGGCGCCAGGAAGTCGAACATGGCAAGGTCCATGACTAACGAGGCTCCACCGCCGATGCCTAGCGGACCGCCGTCGAGGGGGATGAGGAGGTCCGGGGCGACTCGTACGCGGACATCCTGCGCGGCTGCGTTCGAGACGGGCGCTACAGCGGCAGCAAGCATGCATGCCAGACTCGCCAGAGTTGACTTTCTACATAACAAGCGCATCGAGGCTCCCCCATCCAGTTTCACAATGTCGCTGATCCAGAGCAGTATTTTGCCTATTTTTATTGTGTTGGCTAGAATACCATACATTGATAATTATATCCCGGTTTGCCTGAAAGCGATATTGAAATGTGATGAATACTGAAAATACATAGGTTTTTTTCAAACGTTATTGTCGAAGCATTGTATTCTGGAGCCGTTGCGGAGGGCCATGATGATACAGCCAAAACTGGATGACGAAGTACTCGAGCGGCGTCTGGCGGGACTGCCGCCGGACGGGATTACCATATTCACGCTCGAGAACGACACGATAAGGGGAGCGCTCGCCTCGACGACGGCCATGGTCGCCAGGATGCGCGCCTCCCGCGGCCTGGGGTTGCTGGAGACCATGGTGCTCGGCAAGGGCTTCATCGCCGCGTCGCTGCTGTCGGTGACGATCAAGGGCGAGGACCGCATGGTTCTCAAGGTGGAAGGAAACGGGCCGGCCCAGGGCTACTCCGTCGAATGCAACTCAGGCGGCGACGTGCGCGGACGGCTCTTTGCCCCGACGATACGGCTCGACGCTGTTCCCGACAGCCTGGACACCGCGCCCCTAATCGGCTCGGGGACCATATCGCTCACCCGCTTCATGGAGGGCAGGACCGAGCCGGTGACCGGCAGCGCCGCTCTCAAAAGCGGCCGGATAGCGGAGGACCTGGCCTGGTACTACCACATCTCCGAACAGACGAGGAGCTCGTTCACCGTCGGCCTGCACTTCGACGCCGAAGGGCGGGTGGCCGGCGCCGGCGGCTTGTTCCTGCAGTCGTTGCCCGGCGCCAGCGACGAGGCGCTCGACCGCGTGGAGCGGCTTGTCTACGGTATCGCCCCGCTCGGCGAGACGTTCGCGACCGGCGCTACGCGGCTCGACGTCTGCCTCCGCTCCTTCCCCTTCTTCGACTACAACCATCTGGACGAGAAGCCCACCCGGTTCAATTGCGCCTGCTCCAAGGAGCGGCTAGGCTCGTACATGGCGTCCCTGCCTGGCGCCGAACTAGACGACATGGCGGCCAACGGGCCGTTCCCCTTTACCGCGGTCTGCCACAATTGCGGCTCGGTCTACGAGTATTCCAGAGCCGACCTTCTGGCGATGGCCTCGGAGCGGACAGGGCGGAATCAGTAATTGCTTCACAAGGCATTTCGTTATGCGAAACGACGTATCGATAGGTGAACTGGCTGTCGCGACGATGGCTTGCGCAACGCTCGAGCCCGGATTAGAATCGACGAAAGGGTTCGTTCCGGACCCGCAGGGCGGCAACGCCTTTCCCAACGCTAAGGAGACAAGCATGAAGCTCTCCAAGTATTCCGGCGATCTGTCGGGCATCGACTACCTGTCGCTCCTGGTCGTGGACATCCACGGCGCGATTCATTCGGTATCGTTGCCGCGCGACTACGTCAGCGACAAGATACTCAAGAACGGCATAGGATTCGACGCGAGCAACTTCGGTTACGCGCAGGTGCACAAGAGCGACATGGTCGCGATTCCCGACCTGTCGACGGGTTTCGTCGAGCTGCAGGACGATTTCAAGATCCTCCACGCCTTCTGCGACGTCTGGACGACCGACGGGCAGCCTTTCGCGCAGTATCCCCGCACGGTCGCCAGGAAGGCCATGGAAGCGCTCCGGGCGAGCGGCGCCGGCGACGACATCAAGATGCTCGTCGAACTGGAGTTCTACGTCTTCGACGATGTCCGCTATTCGACGACCACCGGGCATTCGTACTACTACGTCGAGAGCGCCGAAGGCATAGGCGACGACTCCGCGGACGCCCCGCGTTTCGGCCTGTCCAAGGGCTACCACCGCCTGGCGCCCGAGGACAAGTACAGCCGGCTCCGCAACGAGGCCGTGCGGGCGATGGAAGGAGCCGGAATCCCGGTCAAGTACCACCACCACGAGGTCGCCGCATCCCAGCTCGAGATAGAGCTGAATTTCATATCGCTTGTCGACGCCGGCGACGCGGTCATACTGTCCAAGTGGATCATCAAGTCGATAGCCGACGAGCTCGGGCTGTACGTCACCTTCATGCCCAAGCCGATGTACCGGATAGCCGGGTCAGGCATGCACGTGCACCAGTTCATAGAGAAGGGCGGCAAGAGCGTCTTCCCAGGCGACGGGCTGTACGGGCTGTCACAGACCGGACTGGCGTACACGGCGGGCGTGCTCTCGCACGCGCTGTCCGGGTCGCTGCTCGCGTGGTCGAACCCGAGCACCAACAGCTACCGCCGCCTGGTGGCCGGATACGAGGCGCCGGTGTCGGCGACCTTCGCCCAAGGCAGCAGGGCGGCGGCGGTGCGCATCCCCGGCTACCTCAAGAAGGGCGAGGCGCGCATAGAGTTCCGTACCGGCGACGCCACGGCCAACGTCTACTTCTTCCTCTCGGCGATGCTGCTGGCCGGACTCGACGGCATTGTCCGCGGCCTCGACCCGGTGGCGCTCGGCTACGCCTCCACCAAGGAAACACCGAAGAACACCTTCCCTACCGGCCTCTTCCACGTGCTGTCCGGCCTGAACAGGGATTCCGCCTATCTAGCAGCCGCTTTCCCCAGGGAGCTGATAGACAGCTGGATCGAAATGAAGAAGCAGGAGGCCGAGTATGTGTACAATGCACCCGTCCCCCAGGAATACGAACTGTACTTTTGATTATTATGGACGACAGGAGACTTGAGGCCGCGCTTGCCGCGGCCAGGGCCCAGGGCCGCGACGCCCTGACCGAGCCCGAGGGCGCCCAGGTCATCAAGCTGATGGGGCTGCGCGTCCCAGTCAGCGTCACCGTCCCCGGTTCTTCTGACCTGACGGGACTCGGGGGAATTCCGGGGGACCGGGTCGTCGTCAAGGTGGTAAGCCCGGACATTCTCCACAAGACCGAGGCGGGCGGCGTCGCGGTGGTCGCCAACGACCTGGCCTCGATACGGGCCGCGATAGCCGGCATGGAAAAGCGCTTCGGTGCCTTCCGCGTCGACGGCTACGCGGTCAACGAGTATGTAGCCTTCGAGCCCAGGCTCGGCCACGAGATAATAGTCGGATACCGCTTTGCGAGGGACTTCGGGCCTGTCGTGTCGTTCGGTCCCGGCGGCATCTACACCGAGTTCCTGGCCAGGAATTTCGTACCCGGCGCGGCGTCGCTGTTCCTGTCGCCCGACGGGGCCGACCGTGAGACGGTACGCGCCGCGCTGCGGGGCAACGCGGTGCGCGAACTCCTGTGCGGCGGCCTGCGCGGCACGAAAAGCGCCGTCGACGAGGAGCGCCTCGTCGACCTGGTGATGGCCTTTGTCGATGCCGCGCCTGCCTTCGCGCGCGCCGGCATAACCGAGCTCGAGGTCAATCCTTTTGTGGTCATGCAGGGTGAACTGGTCGCACTTGACGCGCTGGTCAAGCTTGGCGCCATCGCGGATGG
Source organism: uncultured Treponemataceae bacterium (assembly GCA_964576835.1). Lineage (GTDB taxonomy): Bacteria > Spirochaetota > Spirochaetia > Treponematales > UBA12059 > SZUA-370. The sequence goes on from CAZNXK010000090.1 coordinate 12,833, forward strand.
CTCAGGCGAGCTGGCCCAGGCCGCCGACGGCTCCATCGTCAACCGTTCCCAGGCGCTGCGGCCGGTGGCCAAGATAGACAGGCTTCTCGTGCCCGTGAGCGCCGCCGTCATAGGCGTGTCCGAAAAGGGCATGAACAATGGCAGGATAATCCTGCGGAACCTGCTCGCCGACGGCTTCGACCCCGGGCGGCTCTATGTCGTCAAGGCTGGCCTCGACGAACTCGACGGCTGCCGCTGCGTGCCCGACGTCGCGTCGCTGCCCGAGAAGGTGGACCTCTTCGTGCTGGTCATACCGGCTGCCCAGGCTCCGGCCTGCATAGCCGAGCTGGCCGAGCTGGAGCTGGCCGAATCGGTGATAGTCATCCCCGGCGGCCTCGAGGAGAAGTCAGGCACCGAGGCGCTGGTCGCCCGCATGCGCGCCGCCCTCGACGCTTCGAGGTCAGGGCCCAGCCGCGGCCCGCTCCTGAACGGCGGCAACTGTCTGGGCGTCCGCTCGGTGCCTGGCAAGTACAACACGCTCTTCATACCCGACTACAAGCTGCCGATGCCCACCGGCGCCGTGGCTCCGGTAGCGCTGGTATCCCAGTCGGGCGCCTTCGCCATATGCCGCGTGTCAAAGCACCCCGACCTCAATCCCAGGTACATCATCACCTGCGGCAACCAGATGGACGTCACCATAGGCGACTACCTGGAGCGGCTGGCGGACGATGCCGCGATAGAGCTGTTCGCCGTCTATGTCGAGGGCTTCAAGCCGCTCGACGGGCTCAAGGTGCTGAGGGCGGTCAGGCGCATAACGAAGAGCGGGCGGCGCGTGATTTTCTACCGCGCCGGACGCACCGCCGCCGGAGCGGCCGCCAGCGCCAGCCATACGGCCAGCATCGCGGGCGATTATCCCGTGACGCGGGCCCTCCTTTCGCGGGCGGGTGCCGCAGTCGTCGAGACTCTTGATGATTTCGACGATGCGCTGACGCTGTTCGCAGCGTTCGCAGGCAGGAAAGCCCGTGGAGCGAGGCTTGGCGCGATGTCCAACGCGGGCTTCGAGTGCGTCGCCTTCGCCGACAACCTGGGCCGCCTCTCCATCGCCGGCTTCGGCGACGCAACGAAGGCGCGGCTCGCGCGCGTGCTGGACGCCGCCAGGATAGGCGAGATAGTAGACGCGCACAACCCGCTGGACATCACGCCGATGGGCGACGACAATGCCTACTACGAATCGTTCGACGCCATCATGGCGGAACCCGGCGTCGACGTGGGCATCGTCGGCATAGTGCCGCTGACCGCCCGGATGAACACGCTCGCCGCCGGGTCGGGCCATGGCGAGGACGTGACCCGCGACGGTTCGATTGCCGCCCGCTACGGCGCACTGTTCGCCAATACGACGAAGCCATGGGTCGCCGTCGTCGATTCAGGCGAGTTGTACGACCCGCTGGCCCGCGAGCTGATTCGCCGCGGCGTCCCCACGTTCAGGACGGCCGATAGGGCATTGAAGATGCTGAACCTGTGGCTCTCGGCGGCGGGGAGCGGCGCGGCGCAGTGAAAAGCCTGTAACCCCGGGGCATGCCTGGTCGTTGTATGGGTGAATCCTCCTTGTAATGGAACCGGTACCGCGCGAGAGCGGTGCCGGTTCTTTTTTCGTGCATGGTTTTTTCCCGCTGTCATGTCCTGGTGCATCGCAGGTTCAGTCAGCGCTGATGGAATACGAGAAAGGAGCCGCCCGTTTCCGGACGGCTCCTTTCTAATCCGCGCATGCCCTGGA
>CAZNXK010000091.1:0-10247 GCA_964576835.1 uncultured Treponemataceae bacterium
CGCGCAGGCGCTTCTGGCGCTCCGAGAACGACGGCGACAAGGTCGAGGCGTACTCGACGCTGTACCGCGTCCTCCGCAGGTTGGCCCTCTGCATGGCGCCTGTCACGCCGTTCATCACCGAAACGATGTGGCGCAACCTCCATGGAGACGGGCCGCGGAGCGTGCACCTCGCCATGTACCCCGACTACGACGAGCGTTTCCGCGACGAGGACCTCGAATGGAAGATGGCCGCGGTCCGCAAGGCGGTGTCCATGGGACGTTCGCTCCGCTACCAGCACAACCTCAAGATCCGCCAGCCTCTCGCCGCCGTCCATCTCGTCACCCGTGACGAACGCGAGCGCGTCGTCCTCCTCGAGATGGAAGACATCATCCGCGACGAGCTCAACGTCAAGGCGGTTATTTTCCGCGACGACGAGGAGGAACTGGTCGAATACCAGGCCAAGGCCAATTTCCGCGTCCTCGGCAAGGAACTCGGCAAGGACATGAAGGAAGGCGCCCTGGCCGTCGAGAAACTCGAGCCCAAGCAGATTGCCTCCCTCATCGCGGGAGCCACGCTGGTCGTCGAGATAGCCGGGCGCCATGTGGAGCTTACCGGCGAGAAGGTCGAGGTGCGCCGCCTCGAGCGCGCAAGCCTCCGCGTCGTCAACGAAGGCACGCTCACCGTCGCCCTGGACGCCGAGATAACGCCGGCCCTGCTCGACGAAGGCAACGCGCGCGACCTGGTCCGCGGTGTCCAGACGCTCCGCAAGGATTCGGGTCTGGCGGTCACCGACCGCATAGAGCTGTCGGTCCACGGCAGCGATGACCTGAGGCGAGCGTTCGACGCGTTCGGCGACTTCGTGGCGGGCGAGACGCTGGCCGTCTCCCTCCGCTGGGAAGCCGTAGACGGAATGACGGCGATAGAATCAGGGGAACTTGCCTGGCAGGTAGCCCTGAAAAAGGCCTAGAACCGGTTTTTTGCAGCTGCATCAAGCGGGCCGCTCCGGAACATCCGGGGCGGCCCTTTTCTTGACACTGGCCCTTGCAGGTAGTACTCTTACCGTAGGAGTATTACAATGACCGTTACAGAGAAGGGACAAGTGACGATTCCCCAGGAAATTCGCAAGGCCCTCGGCATCAGGCCAGCCAGCGAAGTGGAGTTCGTGCTTGAAGGCGACCACGCCATCCTCCGGATGAAGGAACGACCCGATGCGGTCGCGGAGCGCCTGGCCAGGTATAAAGGTGCCGCGACGAGCGGGATGAGCACCGACCAGATTCTTGCGCTGACCCGTTTATGAACGCCATTCTGGTCGATTCGAGCGTCGTGCTCGACATTTTCACCGCCGATCCCGAGTTCTACCATCGTTCGCTGTCCAGCCTCGCCGCGTGGGGAGCCAGAGGCGACCTTCTCGTTGACGACATCGTCTATGCCGAGGTATCGATAGGATTCTCCCGGATAGAGGAACTGGACGAGGCATTGTACGGCGCCGGGTTCCTGGGATCCACGATTCCGAAGGAAGCGTTGTTCCTCGCCGGCAAGGCTTTCCTCGCCTACAGGAGGCGCGGGGGCACGAGAACCGCACCCCTGCCAGATTTCATCATCGGGGCCCACGCCGCCGTCGCGGGTCTGCCGCTTCTGACGCGAGATCCGTCGCGGATCAGGCTCTCGTATCCGGGTGTCAGGATAGTAGAACCGTAATTCCCGATATCGCGCGTTGCCCCGTGGCTCATATCGTGATATTCTAGTCCTTGCAGAGACATATGTATCGAGTCCCCGCATAATCCCAATGGCGGCGTTGTCAGAACCAGTTCCAGAGTGCGCCGCTGGACAGCATTTCAATACAATGGAGGTACGAATGACGATACGAAAACTGTCGATCTTCGGCTTGGCCGCGCTCCTGCTCCTTGGAGCCTGCGCGACCAAACCGCCCGCCGCGCCTGAATCGGAACCGGTCGCGGCAGCCCCGGTGGAACCGGCGCCACAAGCGCCTGAAATAAGCAAGGAAGAGCTCGACGCGCTCCACGGCCGCGTGCTCGCGCTTCGCAAGGAAGCCTTCGAACTCGGCCTCAAGGACCTCCTGGCAGCCGAATACTCGGCCGCGGAAACACGCTACGTGGCAGGCAAAACCGCGCTCGACGCCGATGACAGGCCGACCGCCAAGACCGAGCTTGGTGCCGCGGAGCCGCTGTTCACCGAACTGCTTGCCACCGGCACGGGCAAAGTCGCCGGCCAGAGGAAAACCGATGCGGTGGACGCCAGGCTCAGGGCCATGGCCGAAGGCGCGGACAGCCTCTCGGCGGATTCGCTCGCCATTGCCGACACCCTGCTCGCCGCGGGTGACGCCGCCATGACAGCGGGCGACATGAAAGCCGCCATCGCCGCCTATACCCGCGCGGCGGCCGCTTTCGACGCCGCGGAAAAGCGCTCCACGGCAGTGACCGTGCGGAACCGCGTCGACGAACTCCAGTACGGACCCTTGGACGCAGGCAACTACGAGCTTGCGGGCCAGAGGCTCGCCGCGGTAGACACCTTGATGGCGACCGACCCCGGCGCCGCCCAGGACAACGCTTCCGAAGCCCTTCTCAGGTACCGCCTCGTGCTGGCAAAGGGCTGGGAGCTGACCGCCGGCGGCAACAGGGACGACGCGCAGCGCTACAAGACCGACTCCGAAGGCATCAAGGCGCAGGTCGCCGTCAAGACCGAATACGCCGATGCCAAGGCCGTCTGGGATACGGCCGGCGCGGCCTACGCCTCGGGCGACCACGAAGCGGCCGCCAGCCTGTTCAAGCAGGCCGAGTCGATGTTCATGGCCGTCTACGAACAGGCTGCCGCCAAGCGAAGCGCGGCCGAAGAGGCCATCGCCGCCGCTGGCGCCAAGAACCAGGAAAGCGCGAGCATCGCCGAGCAAGGCGACGTGACGATAGAAGCCACCGCCGCCAGCGGGAAGGAGTGACCATAATGAAGAAGATCATACTGACCTTCATGGCGCTCGCACTCGTAGCGGTCGCCGTTTCAGCACAGAGCCTCGTCGAAAATTCGTTCTATACCAAGAGTGTCGAACTCGAGGCCGCCGCCAAGGCAGCCTTCGACGAAGGCGAGTACGACATCGCGGCCGATCTGGCTGCCCAGGCGGTCGAGAACGCGAGGCTTTCTGACGAATACGTCGCGATGATCCTGTCGATGCGCGCTGCCGACGTCGCCATCAACGCCGCCCAGGCGCGGTACGATTGGGCGACAGGACTCCGCACCGAAGTCCGCTTCCCTTCCGCGTATGCGGGCGCCACAGCCGAGCTTGCCGCGGCCAGGGCGTCGTATGCGGAGGAAGCCTACAATGAGGCCATCACGCACGCGGAAGCCGTAGAAGCCTACCTGGCAGAGGTCACCGAAGAGGAGATGCTGCCCGCGTTCTACATCGTGCAGGAGCGATCGTCATTGACGGACTGCCTCTGGCGCATAGCCGAAATGCCGTACATCTACGGCGATCCGTTCAAGTGGCCGGCCCTGTACCGTGCCAACAAGGCGGCGCTCCCCGACCCCAACAACCCTGACTTGATCCTGCCTGGCACGAAGCTGGCCATCCCGTCGATCCAGGGAGAACTCCGCGAGGGACTCTGGAAATCAGGGCTCAAGTACCCGACCTTCACTGCAACGAAGTAGCGTCCAGATTCTTTAAAAAAGACCGGCCCTCGCGGGGGCCGGTCTTTTTTTATTCTTCAGGCTTCCGTGACGGGCTGGGGACCCGCGCCGTAGAAATTCCTGAGGGCCGCTATCATGTAGTCATGGTCGTAGGCGCCGGCTGTCTCCCTGGCCGAATGCATGGCAAGCATCGGCACTCCGATGTCCACCGTCCGCACGCCGAGCAGGGCGGCGCTTATCGGGCCTATCGTGGTGCCCGGCGCCAGGTCGGCGCGCATCCTGAAGCGCTGGCAGGGGACTCCGGCAGACAGGCAGAAACCCTTGAACATCGCCTCGCCGACGGCGTCGGTCGCGTAGCGCACGTTGGCGTTGGACTTGATGGCGGGACCCCCATTGAGCACCGGCGCGTATTCCTCGTCGAACTTGTCCGCCCACGAGGGGTGCCAGCCCTGCGCTCCGTCGACCGAGACGCTGAACGACCGCGCGAGCGCGCGCGGGAGGGCTTCGGACCCGGAGCCGTCTGTCAGCGCTACTATCCTCTGGATGATGTCCCGCAGGAACGACGAATTCGCGCCTCGTGGAGTTCCCGAGCCTATCTCCTCGTTGTCGAATAGCACCGCCACCTGGCCATGCCCGCCCGCGGGCGCGGAGGCAATGGCAGACAGGATGGCGTGGCAGCCTTCCAGGTTGTCTATGCGCGGCGCGGACAACAGTTCGGCGTCAGAGCCGAAAACCATCGAAGGCGCGGCATCGACGAAGGTGAGTTCGGCGGACAGGATGGCGTCGGTTTCGACGCCGAGCTCCGAGCCGACCGCACGCATAAGCCACGATGAGCCTGGCGCTGCCGGCCCCGAAGCGGAGCCGCCGGCCGTCCCCGAAGCGGAGACGATGGGCAGCAAGGCCCCGTTCATGGGGTACTCGATTCCCTTGTTCATATCGCGGTTGAAGTGTATGGCAAGGTTCGGGATCACCGCTACCGGCCTGGCAAAATTGACCAGGCGCTGTTCCAGGCGTCCCGAGGCCATGACGACGACACGGCCCGCCAGCGACAGGGGCCTGTCCAGCCAGGTGGAATGTATGGGGACGCCGTAGGCCTCCACGGCGACGCGTTCGAGTCCCCGCGCGGCCACGGATTTCTCCATCCTCGCCCGGAGCCCGGGCGCGTCGGCGTGCGCGCCGGCCAGCGCGAAGCCCGACTCGGACGGCGCCGCATGGCCGAGCCTGAAGGCGACGAGCGACGCGGAGTCGCGGACGACGAAGTACATGCGACCGGCTTCAAGAGACCATGCGTCGCGCTCGTCGAGGCGGATGGCGCCGCCGGCGTCGAGCATCGCCGCGGCTGAGTCTACGGCGTGATACGGAGTAGGGGACGCATCGATATAGTCGCACAGAGACTTGGCGTTCAGAGCGGGCATGGGGAACCTCCGGATGATTGCAGCCGCTCGGCCAGGCGGCGGGATTCGAAAAACGATGCGATGAGTGCTGCCCTGACTTCCGACAGGGCAGCCGCGGCGCCGGCGCCGTCTCCTGAGCGCTCGGCGATGAGCGTGTCCATGGTCGCGGCCAGTCCAAGGCCGCGGTCCTTGACCAGATGGCGGACGCGTACCAAGAGCGCTATGTCCGACTCGGACCACTCGCGGCGCCCGAAGGCCGAGCGGGCAGGGGACAGTATGGGCAGCTCTCGCTCCCAGTAGCGCAGCACGTGTTCGCCCAGCCCAAGGAGTCGTTCGACATCGCCGGTGCGATACGGGCCGCCCACTGGCTATCCCTTGTCCAGGTCCTCGAAACGCTTGCGCGAGGCCCGGAATTCGACCTCCAGCGGAACGTTCTTGAATCCCAGCTCCGATCGCAGCTTGTTCTTGAGGTACGACCGGTACGAATCGCCCACAAGCTCTGGTCTGGTGGCGAACAGGGCGAACGAAACGGGATTCGACCCCGTCTGTACCGCGTAGCGGAGCTTGAACCGGGAGCGCGGGCTCGCCGGCGGAGGCGACGACTCCACCCATTCCTGGACTGCCTTGTTGAGCCTGCTCGTCTCTATCTTCATGTTCAGCTGGTCGAACAGCTCGACTACCGTGCGCAGCAATTTTTCGACGCCCTCGCCGTCCCTCGCGGACAGCGGCAGCACAGGCGCGTAGGCCATCTGTCCGAAGAAGAACTGGAGCTTGTCCTTGGCGGCCTCGAAGGCGTTCTTGATCTTGGGCATCTCGTCCCATTTGTTGAGAGCGAAGACAACTCCCCTGCCCTTGTCCGTGGCCAGCTTGACGATTTTCTTGTCCTGGTCCGACAGCCCCTCGGATGCGTCTATCATCAAGATGACGACATCGGCGCGGTCCAGGGTCTTGACCGCCCGGTTGACCGAGTAGTACTCGACGTCCTCGGTGACCTTGGCCTTCCTCCGCATGCCGGCGGTGTCGAGGACGGTGAAGGTCTTGCCCTTCCAGACGAATCGCGCCTCGACGACATCCCTGGTGGTGCCCGGCATGTCGGAGACGATCGAGCGGTCCTCGCCGAGCAGCTTGTTGAGCAGGGTGGACTTGCCGACATTGGGCTTGCCCATGATCGCGACGCGCACGTCGTCGTGCTCGTCGGTGTCCGGTTCGGCCTTCGACCAGTCAAGCCTGGAGACGATGAGCTCCTCGAGCTCGTCGATGTTGCGCCCGTGCTCCGCGGAAACGAAAACCATGCTCTTGTAGCCCCATGATGCATGGTTCCAGGCCCTGGCGTCCCGCTCGGGACTATCGGCCTTGTTGACGACCAGCACCACCTTGTCGGAATAGCGCCTCAGCATGGCGGCGAATTCCTCGTCCTCGGGCGTTATGTCGACCGCGTCGAGGAGAAACAGCACGAGGTCGGCGGCCGCGATGCGCTCCCAGCTCTTCTTGGCCACGCGTTCGTCCATGTCGTTGCGGTCGATCTTGAGGCCGCCGGTATCGACAAGCAGGACGGGCATGTCGGCGCCGTCGGGTGTCCATTGCGCTTCTATCGGATCGCGCGTTACTCCCGGCGTCGGATCGACGATCGCGCGGCGGGACCTCAGGAGCCTGTTGAATAGCGTGGACTTTCCCACGTTGGGCCGCCCAGCGATGGCGACTGTCGGAAGGCCGTGCCAGCGTACGCGGGGAGGCGCGACGATTGTTTCGTTGTTCATGAGCTTAACAGGATACACCGGAACGTAGCGCTTGCGCTAGGAGCCCGTGCTACTCGCTGCGGAACACGCGGTTGGCGAGGTGCCGGGCCAGGAACGTCTCCGTCTCCTGGTGGGAAGTCAGCCTGAGCGCTTCCGTCGCGATGGTCTGCGCCTCGGCAAAGCTTATGGAACGGATGGTCCTCTTGACGTCGGGCACCGATACGGCCGACATCGAGAACTCGTCGAGGCCAAACCCCAGGAGGACGACAGCCGCGAAGGGGTCGCTCGCCATCTCGCCGCACATCGAGACCGGTATGCCGGCCGCGTGTCCGTCGTCTATCACTTTCTTCACCAGGCGGAGCACCGCGGGGTGGAAAGGCTCGTGCAGGTAGGCGACCTTCTCGTTGCCCCGGTCGACGGCAATGGTGTACTGGATCAAATCATTGGTGCCGATGGAGAAATAGTCGACACGCGTCGCCAGAATGTCGGCTATCATCGCCGCGCTCGGAACCTCTATCATGATGCCGACCGGGATGTCCTCCCGGAAGGCCTGGTGACGCTTGCGGCACTCGAGCTTGGCCACTTCGAGGGCGGCGATGGCCTGGTCGAGCTCGACCGGTCCGGAAATCATCGGGAACATGATACGCGCGTCGCCGTGCGTGCTCGCCCGCAGTATGGCCCGCAACTGGGACTGGAACAGTTCCATGTCGGAGAGGCAATAGCGTATGGCCCGCCAGCCCAGCAGGGGATTTTTCTCCTCGACTATCGACAGGTCGGGGACGACCTTGTCGCCGCCGACGTCCAGCGTCCTGATGGTCACCGGCAGGCCGTCCATGCTCTCGAGCACCCGGCTGTAGGCGGCGTACTGCGCTTCCTCGCTCGGGGCGCGGCCAGGCTGCAGGAAGAGGAACTCGGAACGGAAAAGTCCGATACCGGTCGCGCCGTGACGGAGCACGGATTCAGTTTCCTCGGGAACCTCGATGTTGGCCTTGATGAGGACATCCTTGCCGTCGAGAGTCGTGGCGGGCAACGCCGCTATCGAGGCCAGGTCAAGGTCGCGCTCCGCCATCCTCGCGCGGAGGCGCTCGTAGCGTTCGAGCGTCCGGGCATCGGGCTCTATGCACACGTCACCAGTCGTTCCGTCGACGATGACGATGTCGTCGTTCTTTATCGAACGGGCTCCGCCTCCAAGTCCCAGAACGGCTGGAATCTCGAATGCCCTTGCGAGGATGGCGGTGTGGCTTGTCTTGCCGCCCGCGTCCATGACGATGGCTTTGACCCGTTGCCTGTTCATCGAAATCATGTCTGAAGGCAGCAGGTTCTTCGCTATGAGGACCACGTCAAAGGCAAGGTCGGCCAGCGAAAAACGCTCCTTGAGCATCAGGTGGTTGAGTATTCTCTTGGTGATGTCGTGTACATCTACGGTACGTTCCTGCAGCAGGGGGTCATCGAGCCCTTCGAGCCGCTGCACTATGGACTGCTCGTATTGGTAGACTATCCATTCTATGTTGAGGAGCGAGTTGCGCAGCGACACCCCGATGGCTTCGTGCACCTCGGGATCGTCGAGCATCAGGAGATGGGTGTCGAAAATGGCGCCGTGTTCCTGGCCCATTTCGCGGGTCGCGCGGTCACGCATCGCCTGGACGTCGTCCTTGGCCTTGCCCACGGCGACGACGAAACGATCCCACTCCCCGTCCAGCTCGCGCCCGTTTACGGCGTAACGCGGAATCATCGGTTCCTCGTCGTCGAGGAACACAAAGGCCGGACCTCTGGCTATGCCGGGAGAGGCCGGAATGCCCTGGAGTGTTCTCATCCTGAGGAGAGGGTAGCCTAAAAGAGTGGAGCTGTCAAACGAGCCCGGGAACCGCTAACGGAGAACGGTCATGGGGTTCATGGTCCTGCCGTTCTTGCTGACCGTAAAGTGCAGATGCGTCCCCGTGCTGTAGCCGGTATTGCCGACCAGGCCGATGACGGTAGACTGGGTAACGGACTTGCCCGCGCTGACAAGGATCTTGTCGAGGTGGCCATACATCGAGGTGTAGCCCGCGTGATGGCGAAGGACGACGTAGTTGCCCGACGTCGCGGAGTAACCCGTGGCCGTGACGACGCCCTCCATTGCCGCGCGCACCGACGTCCCCCGCGAGGCGCCGATATCGATGCCTGTATGAAAAGATCTCGACCCCGAGAACGGGTCGTTGCGCCAGCCGTACCAGCTGGTCACCCAGCCCCTGACGGGCCATGAAAAGAGGTCGCCGGAGATCTCGCGGAGCACCCAGCTCGAGAGCCTGGCATCGGGCAGGAAAAGTTTATGGCCCTTGCTGACGGGTTCGTCATCAAGGTTGTTCAATTCCTTGATGCGGTCGGCCGATATCCCGTACGCCTCTGCCAGCGACGCCGCGGTGTCGCCTTCCTTCGCCGAGTACAGAATGCCGTTGAGAGATGGAACCTTGAGATACTTGCCTATCGACAGCGTCCTGGCGTTGGTAATGCCGTTGAAGGTGACGATGGAATCGGTGGTAACGCCGTAACTTGCGGCTATTTCCGATATCGTGTCACCCTTGACCACGCGGTAGACGGTATAGAAAAGCCCCTGGTCCGGGGGCGGCTCGAGCGTCAGCTCGAGGCTGCCGTCGACTCCCAGGCCATGCTCGTCGGCGAGATTGACTGAACCCATCGAGTCATTGATATCGATCGTCGCGCGACGGGTGAGATACGTTCCCAGTGGAACGACTGCGGCAAGCGCCGCGACCGTCAGGGCCAGCACCCTGAACGTGGCGAGCCTCTCGATTGTTTCGACTCCGTCCGCCAGCCCAGGTTCATGCTTCATCCCGATCGACTCCGATCATAGTGCGTGATTGTAATATGGCAAATCCAAAGTGTAAATACGAAATAGCCTCAATGAGGGAGTATGATGACGTCTATCGCCACGCCGAGCTCCCGGGATTTCCTTTCGACCATGTCCTTGTCCACCTTGCCGCGAGGCAGCGGATGGGCCGGCGCGTCGCCTATCAGCACTATCAAGCGGGAAGCCGCCGACCAGTCGTAGCCTGTGAGCGCCTCGTACAGCGCCTCGTACACCGCCTCTGGAATGTCCCGGCCGCCCGCCACGCGGACCCTGGTGACGGCGGCGGTAAACGCGGCGACATCCCTCGTGAACTCCATCCTCTTGACGACGTAGTCCTCGAAATAATCCTTGTACAGGACGAGGCCGAGCCTGAACGAGGAGAACCGCGCAGTCTTCTCCTTGACCATGGCAGGCAGGCTCGTCTTGACGGCCTCGATGTCGTCGGCCATGGAATCGGTCGTATCGAGGCATATGACGAGGTCGAGTTCGTCGCCCGTGACGCCGTCGAGTATCCTGGCGAGCGTCGGCACGATGTCAGCCTCGCCGAGCGAGTACGACACGGTACCCTTGCCGGATTCGGCGATCGACTCGAACGAGCGCAGGGTTTCAGGCATGTATATCGACGTGTCGGCCGGCTCGGGGACGGCGAGCACCGC
>CAZNXK010000091.1:10257-14485 GCA_964576835.1 uncultured Treponemataceae bacterium
TGGGTTCGGGGCGAGGGAATGGCTTCTGGGTGACGGCGATGCGGTACGGGTTGTCGAGGAAGGGGCCGCCGTAATCGGAATACGGCCTGGCGAAGGTCCTGATGTTGATGAAGGTCCCGTCAGCGATGAATTCCCGGCCGTTCCGGGTCCACGAATAGCCGTAGGCGACGACCCATGGTATGAACACGTGGAAAGCGCTGCCCAGCTCGGCATCCGCTTCAGGCGTCGAATCGATAAGCGACCAGAGCCCGGCTTTGGGGTCGATGAAGGCGCCGTTGAGGAGGCGCTTCTCGTCGCCGTTGACCGGGTTCCACAACTCCGCACGATAGGCGTAGTTGTCCGCGACGCCGCCGGGATCCTTGGTGCTTTCGACCAGAAGGATGCTGCCCAAACCGCTTTTCGCCCGCACGAAGAGGTGGTAGCCCCCGTCGTCTCGCTGCTCTATCCGCAGATCAGAGGCCGCGATGCCAAGGTCGTCGGCGACAGCCCAGGCAGCGGTCGAGAAAAGGGCTGCGATGATGATGACCTGCGCGCACGGAGCTTTCACCCTTAGAGTTTCGGCGTGAACATGGTGCCCGCTTAGCGCCAGTATTCAGTCGCGTGCGGCAAGCGCTTCGGACAGGGCCGCACCGTTGCGGGCTACGATAGACTCGAGCATGCCCAGTCTCGCGCCCCGCTCATCGTCGGTCTCCGAATCGAGGCCGTACCGCAGCTTCTGCGCCACGATGCGGGCCGCCGCGTCCCGGAGCCTGTCGCGGCCGAGGCTGCCGTCCGCGAGCGCGGCAAGCAGGGCCTCCCTGACCTCTCCGGCGGCCCTGCCGCCGGAGACCATCAGCATATCGGCGCCGGCGGTAAGCGCCTTGACGGCCACCTCTCCCGGTCCGCCCAGGCCTGAAAGCGCGGCCATCACCAGGTCATCGGTCATCACGATGCCGCGGAAACCGAGCTCTCCCTTGAGCAAGCCTATGGCGCGCGCCGAAAGGCTGGACGGCAACCCGGGATCGATGGCCGGGACTATGGCATGCGACAGCATCACCGCCGCGACGCCTGAACGGATGGCCTTCCCGAACGACGGAAGGTAGTCCCCTTCGAGTTCGGCGCGGGTAACTCGCAGCACAGGCAAGCCCCGGTGGGGATCGGCGGCCGCATTGCCGGGAAAGTGCTTGGCCGCCGCCGCGACGCCGCCTTCCTGGCACGACTCGATGAAGAGCGCGGCGAGCGTGGCGGCCTTCGCCGGCTCCTCGGACCAGGCCCTGTCGCCGAGGAACGCGACGTTGACCGTTGTCAGCGCCTCGACGACGGGAGCCAGGTTCATCGTTATGCCCAAGGCCCGGAGTTCGGTTCCGGCAGTTTTGCCCGCAGCCGCGCTGACGGCCTGCGCCATTGCGGAGACGCCGCTTCCCATCTTTTGCGCGGCGGGCAGCCTCGTCAGCCCTCCCTTGAAACGGTATACGCCGCCGCCTTCGTGGTCTATGGCTATGAACGGCGGCAGCGAGACTCCGGATGAGGGTGAAGAGCCCGTAGGGATGGCAGCCGCCGCGCGTATATCCGCCGCGAGCGCGGCCACGGACTTCGGGTTGGAGGACAGGTTGTAGCCAAAAAGCAGGATCGCTCCCGGCTTCAGGGCAAGCAGCAGCGTCCGGCTGGGAGCGGAGAGCCGTTCCACCCCATCGGCACCCGTCATCAGCACCTGCCCCGCCAGCTCCCCGTCGGTCATCGCGGACACGATGAGCCGCGCCTGCCGTTCATACGCGGATTGCCGGCCTGGCGCAACGATGTCCGCCTTTCCGGGAGCCGTGGCGGAGCAAGCCAGGACGGAGAGGCACAGGATGGCGACGAAAAACGGGCGGGCGGAACCTAGCATCGGCCGATCATACTGGGCGGCAGGCGGACGGCGCAAGGCCGGGAGCGCTATATCGTCGGCACGCCGTCCTCGTCGAAGGCTTTCTCCATCATCGAGAACAGGTCCTCGTCGTCGAGTTCCAGACCCGGCGCGGCCGCTGTCGGCGCCTTCATGATGCGCTCGGCGGCCGAGCGGACTCCCCTGGCGAACGGCGAGTCCGGCGCCGTGACCGCAAGCGGCGTCCTGTCGGAGATGGAAGCCGAAACGGAGGGGTCGCGCATTATGTAGGAAACGTACTCCATGCCGACTCCCAGGTTCCTGACCGATATCTCGCGAAGCCGCTGCGCAATGACCGCATCGTCCTGGCCTCCGCCCATGTTGACGACCACGCGCGGCCTGAGCCTGCCGAGCTCCGCGAGCGCCTTCTCGCCCGAGGCTGTCGGTCCTCCCGGCCCCCCCCGGGCCAGGCCCTCGGCGAAGGCGAGGAAAGTGTCTCCCTGCCCTTCCACCCTGTTGACGACGAAGTCGACGATGCGGTCGCGTTCCTCGCTGCCTTTCCTGAAGGAGCGGAACAGGAGCCGGAAGGCGGCGGTCTTAAGGAAGGAGTATGCGTTGAGGATGGCGGGTATTTCCGGCGCGGTGACGAGCACCCCGTCGGGGGCCATCAGCCAGAAGTCGACGATGTTGTACGACGAACCGGCGGCGAGGTCGACAAGTACATAGTCGGCGGTGAGCTCGAGGAGCTCCTTCATGATGCGGCGCTTGGTGAAAAAGTCCAGGTTCGCGGTGCCTGGCAGAAGGTTGTCGCCGGGAACGAGGAACAGGCGGTCGACGCCGGTGGGCACGACCAGGTTTTCGATGCGTTTCTCCTTCTTCCATATTATCGATCCGACGCCGGGATTCTTGTTCCTGACGCCCAGGCAGGTGTGCAGGTTGGCGCCGCCCAGGTCGAGGTCGACGAGGATCACCGTCTTGCCGTACGAGGCGAGCACCGCGCCGAGGTTCGCGGTCAACACCGTCTTGCCGACGCCGCCCTTGCCGGATGCTATAGGAATGAGTACGCCCACGACTTCCTCCTCCGTATTTCAATTCCCTAGATTGTATGGCCAATCCCGCGCGTCCACAAGGCCAAAGCCGCCACAATCCCCCTGAGCTTGTGGCCGTGGCCGCTACGCGCTACAGTATTACCATGAGACGATTCCTTACCCTGGTTTTCGCCATGGCCGCCGCGAGCGCATTCGCGTTCCCGTTCTCCCCGACGATACAGGTCGAGGCGGCGGCGCTAAGCGGACTATGCTCGCTTTCGGTCAGGAGCGACGTCCGCGGAGCGGCGCTGTGGCTCGACTATCAGGTCCGCGGCTCGGTTCCGCTTGACATGACGGGGCTCGCCCCCGGTTCCCACCTCCTCGTACTCGCCAAGGAAGGGTACTACGACACGGCGATAATGCTCAGCCTGGCCGCTGACACCAAGACGACCGTGACAGCCACGCTTGAACTGCGGACCGGTTTCCTTGACGTGCGGACCGACCCGCCCCACGCCATGGTGATAATCGACGGCGAGACATGGGATCCCGGCGTCATCGAGGTCGCGGCCGGACGACGCGACGTCGTCGTCCGGGCCTTCGGATACCGTGACCGGCCGTATTCGGTCTATGTGCCCGAGAAAGGCTACGCTTCGCTGGTCGCGACGCTCGACAAGGCGCCGTTCGAAGCCAGCGGCTTTTCCCTGTCGAGAAAGCGTTTCAACCCGCGCAACGCCGGGTTCCGCGGGCAGGTCCGCGCCTCGTTCAGGGTGACCGCACCCGGTTACGCTGATGTCGTCATCGCGGGCCCCGACGGCACGGTGCTCGAGCGCTTCGAACTCGGCCCATTCGACGACTGGGACCAGTCGTTCACCTGGGCAGGGCTGGCGGAGGACTGGTCGCCGCTGCCTGACGGTTCATACGCCATCGAGGTCGCGCTGCGCCCGGCTGAAGGCATCGAGGCCGCGCGTGACGACTACGCCTTCGACGCGGGCGTACTGGTCGATTCGGCGATAGTGCTGACTCCGTCAGGAGCCTTCGGGGCCATCCCAGGCTCGGCGCACGCGCCCGAAGCCCTCCCTCCCGCCGCTGATGGACTGCGCCTCGATGTCGCCGGCTGGGCAAGCGGAGCGGCGGGCGGCCCGGCAGGGACCGGAGGCGGCGCCTTGTCCGCCTCGCTGTCGGTCGAGGGCAAATTCGACGCGGGCATCGGGGTGGAACTGGGATCCGACGGCATGTCGGCCGTCAGGCTCGGCCTCCGGGTATCGGCGCCGCTGGCCGCGCCGCTTGGGCTTGCCATCGCGGCGGACGGCCGCATCACCGACGGGGCGGCCCTCAACCCGGCCTGGGCGCGGGTCGGGCC
>CAZNXK010000092.1:0-5674 GCA_964576835.1 uncultured Treponemataceae bacterium
AGCCACTGGTCCGGCTCGGCTTCCACCGCCCGCGCGAGCATTGCCGCGAGCGCCGCGCGTTCCAGCCTGGCGGCTGCCGGTGCGCCGGCCGTGCCGGTTCTGGACGTGTATGCCGCCGCGAAAGCGCCGGCTCCCGCCTTGACGGCGCCCTTGAGCGGAATCGCGTCGACAGTGAAGGATGCCTCGCCCCGGGCCATGGACGCGAACGCCGCGTCAATGGCGTCCAGGGCGGTCGACACGATGATGGCCGCCGGCACCGAAGCCTGGAACGCCGCCGCCGCCGCCTTGCCGTCGAGGCTCTCCTCGCCTATGACAAGCGTCCGCGGCGCGATGGCCACCACGTCGGGCGACTCGTAGAGGGTCGTGAACCGGGCGTCGGTGACAAGCGACTTGATCGCCGCCGGGTCGACGGCCAGCGGCCTGACCGACGCTAGCGCCATGCCGCCGAGCAGCAGCGGAAAAGCCATGAACAGATACAGCGTAAAACCGAGGAGACGCCTGAATCCCTTCATCGCACTCCTCCCTCTGGAACCGCCCCGCTGGCCAGGACTACATAGGGCCTCGCCTTGGGCGCGCCGAATCCCATGGCCTTGAATGGATGGATGTCGAGAGGATTCTGGTACCACCCGGTGATCGCAGCCGTATCGATGACGTTGAACGAAATCGAATGGTAGAGGGGCAGGAGCGCGGCATCGGCGAGCAGCTTGCCTTCGGCCTCTGCGAGCGTGGCCAGACGGGCGGCGCCTTCCTCGGTCATCGAACGGGCCACCAGCGCGTCGTACCCGCGGCTTTTGTAGGCGCCCTCGTTCAGCCCCGAGTCGCTCGTCCACATGAGGAGGAAAGCCGCGGGATCGGCAAAGTCGCCTATCCAGCTCGTGAACGACAGCGAATAGCCTTCCTGCCTGATGTCCCGGATCGTAGCGCCGTCCGGAACGATGACGCGCTCGACCTTGACCCCGACGCTGTTCCAGGCGGCCTCGATCACGTCAAGATTGGCGTCGTGCGTCTCGGATTCGTAGTAGACGAAGCGGACGGGCGGCAGACCCTTGCCTTCGGCATGGCCAGCCTCGGCAAGCAGGCGCAGCGCCTCCGCCTCGTCCGGCTTGACGATGCCGGCAGGCGATTCGTAGCCGGCGAACGGCAGCACGAGGACGCTTGTCGGCGCGTAATACTTGTCCTCGGTCCGTATCTGCTCCCACGGCACGAGGAGGGCAAGAGCCCTCCTGACCCTGGCGTCGTTCCACGGCTTTCTCGAGGAGTTCCAGAAATAGTAGCCGGTGGCGAACATCGGGGCGAACTGGATGGCATCGGTGGCGGCGAGCGTATCGAGGTCGGCCATGTCCGTGAGCCAGTCAATCTCGCCGTCGTTGAAGCGGCTGGTCGCTTCCGCTTCGCTCTCGATGAAGTGGACGCGGATGGCGGGCACGGCGACGTTCCGCTCGTCCCAGTAGGAGCCGCTTTTCGCCATGACCATGGAGTCCTTGTCCATGGAGACCAGCGTGTACGGGCCATTGCCGATGACCGACTCGGGTTTCCAGGTGCGTACGCCGCGCAGCGACCGGTGGACCGGAACGAAAGCGCTGTGGCACAGGAGCCTCGTGAAGTAGGCAGCCGGCGCGTCAAGCTCGACGACAAGGGTCCGTTCGTCGCTAGCGCTGATGCCGACCGAGGCGGGTTTCCTGTTCTTGCCGGTCCTGAAGGCCTTGGCTCCCTTGACGATGTCGAAGAAGACAGCGTATTCCGCCTTGGTTTCTGGCGCGAGCAGGTAGAGCCACGACTCGACGAAGTCATTGGCCGTGACCGGCGTGCCGTCGGACCATCTGGCGTCCTGCCTGAGGTGGAAGGTCCAGGTCTTGCCGTCCTTCGACTTCTCGAACGATTGGGCCTGTGCCCGTATCGGGTCGATGCTCTGCGGATCGTAGCTGAACAGGCCTTCGTAGAGGGCCGTGAAGATCTGCATCTCGTGGGCGTAGATTGACTTGTACGGGTTGAGTTCGACGTCGTAGCGCCCCATGCCGATGACGAGCTCGCGGGCGCTAGCAGTGCCCGGTGCTTCGCCTTCTCCGAGGCAGGGTGCCACGAAAACGGCAGCCATCATCAGCGCCCCCGCCATGCTGTGAATGAATTTCATCGATACTCCTCGGTTGCGTCCCAGGGTCGGCTCATGCATCCTTGATGCCCAGCCGCTTCATCTGTTCCAGTTCTTCCTTCTGCGCTATGTACTCGTGGCGTTTCTGGTTGGCCTTGATGATCGCGTTCTTGATGGAACCCAGTTCCATCCTGACGTTGCGGACCCGACTCTTGAGCCCCGCGTCGTCTATGGCGCCCTGGTAGAATTCGTCGAGCGCGGTCAGCTTCCGGTGATAGGACTGGAGGTCCTCTATGCTCTTGGCAAGGAATTTGTAGACGATCTCCTCTGTCGAGGCTTCCATCCTTTTATAGGCTGCGCCGGTCTTCGAGACGAGGGCGACGAGGCTCTGCGCCCTCTTGGCCGCCTCGGCGCTGAACGCGGTAAAATCGAGGGCTTCGTTCTTGCGCTCGCTCGAGACAGGATCCAGGTATTCAACCTCATGGACGACGTGCTCGCCCTTCTTGCCGAACATTTCACGCAAGGCGCGCTTTATCTTCGTCATAAGCGATCGATCCATCGATTCGAGGAGCGCCTGGTTCTCCTCGAGCTTGCGGATGGCGTCTTCCAGCTGGAATCCCACGCCGATGACGACGCGCGCGCCTTCGAGCACCACCGCCTTGAAGCTGCGCTCGGCCGCCTGGCCCTTGCCTTTGAGTTCCGTAACTTCGAGGTGTTTCAAGATGTCGTCACGGAGGCTGTCGCCTTCGATGCTGAAATCTTCCTTGAGTGCTTCGGCGACGAGTTCCGGGTAGAAAGGCGTGTCGCCCGCCACCTCTGTCAACTTCTGCCTTACTTTTCGTATGGCATCTTCCTGGTGGGTGATGACCTCGTCGCGCTGGAGTCCAAGTATGTTTATCGCGAGCCGCCTGACCTCGAGCTTGTAGTGCTCCTTGTGGAGCATCGTCAGGTCCTTGAGTACCTCGAATATCTTGCGGCTGGTCTTGTCGAGCTGGAGAAGCCCCTCGTTGATGATGCCTGTCGACAGAGGGTCGGTGCCCTTCCTGACAAGAGAGACGATTTCCGCGAAGTACCGCGTATTGACGTGCGGGCTGTTTTCGGTGAACTGGGTAAAGGCGAAATATTTGACAAGCGAAGCGAGACGCTTGATTCGGCCCATCGTCATGAAATCGATGCTGAACTGGTAATAGTTGTTGAGGAAATCGAGGTACGACTCGAATTGCGACAGGCGGATGCATATCTGGTCAAGTTTTTCGCTCTCGGCGAACGATCCCTCGGGAGGAGTCGTGACCTCGGAAATCTTGAGGTCATACTTGTACGGGTCTTCGTGGATCAGCCCCTTCTTGAGGAGTACGCCGTAGATGCCCTGGAACGCCGATTGGTACAGTTTGCAGTCATCCTTGAGCCCCTTGAGTTCGACCGTATCCATCCTGTCGGTCTTGGCGGAGAGTGCGTGTTCGAGCCTGTCCGCGTATGATGCGCTGTCTTCCATCCTCGTTTCAGTATGGAATAAAACCGTGATGACGGCAAGCTCCCCCAAGCCGCCGCAAGCGCTGTTCCGAAGCGAAAGCGCGGTTGCGCGCGTCGCCGTACCTGCGGCATGAAGCAAGCGCGCCACTTTCTGGCCCTGGCGGTCTCGGCGGTCCTGGCCCTGTCCGCCTGTCCCCTTTTTACGCTCGGCATGCCGGTGCAGGTGGTCTTGCCTGACCTGCCCTCCGCGTGGGCCGACGCCCAGGGATGGGAATTGTCGTGGCTGAGTTTCGACGATTCAGGCGGTCCGGTGCGGGCGGCTCCGGGCTCCGCGCTCGAACTCAGGCTGCCCCGCGGCGGCGAGGCGGCCGTGCTGTGCAGGGCGGTGTACGGCAACGCGAGGACCCTGCCGTACGGGGCGCCGTGGCCCCAGGGCCTGTCGGACGACGGCCTGCTCGGGCTGGATGCCGCCGGAGGATACGCCGCCAGCCTCGCCGCCGCGTTCTACAAGGCAGGCTACGGGACTTGCCCCCTGGACCTGCCGCGTTTCGCCCGCGAAGCCGAGGCAAGGCTGGCGGATCCCTGGGATGTCGACCCGGCGTCGTTCTCGCCTGTCGTCGCCGGGCTGCTCTTCAGGGTCGACTACCTGCGGACGCCGGTTCGCGGGCAGGCGACGGTCGGAGGCGTGCCATGTACGCTCGCGCCAGACAGCCCCTGGGGGCGGCGCGCGGTTCCAGACGGATCGGGCAACGTGGCTCTGGAGCTCGCGCCGGGGAGGGTCAGGCGGTGGATCGGCGGCGGCTACGAACTGGCAGTGTCGATATCGACCTCGGGAGACGTCGCCTGGACGCTGGCCGGGCCGTGAGGCAGGTCCCGGGGTCGGCACCGAGGCACCCGCAAAAAGAAGGTACTGCCTGTACCTTCCCGGCTTTCGACCGACGCGTCGCCGCCATGGGCCAAGGCGATATGCCTGACGATGGCCAGTCCGAGCCCCGTACCGCCGAGCTCGCGGCTCCGCGCCTTGTCGACCCGGTAGAACCGCTCGAAGAGCCTCGGCAGGTCGCGCGCCGGAATGCCCGGCCCGTCGTCCATGATCGCGAAGCGCGCGAAGTCGCCATCGGCTGCCGCCTCCGCGCGGACAACCGCGCCGCGTGGGCTGTACTTGACCGCATTGTCCATCAGGTTGACGAGGGCCTGCTCGAGGAGCCCCTCGTTCGCCTGCGCCGCCAGTCCAGTCTCCACGGCAATCCTCAGCGAGACGCCCCTGTCCGCCGGCGAGTTGCCCAGCGATTCCACCGCCCGGTCAAGGACCTGCGCCGCATCGACGCTGGAGGTTTCCAGGATTCCGCGCTCCGGTCCTTCCAGCCTGGCCAGGGTAAGGAGATCTTCGACTATCGAGGCCATCCTGTCGGCGTGGCGCCTGATGATGGCCAGGAAGCGCCTGGCCTCCTCGGGGTCTTCCACTTCCTCGAGGGTCTCCGCAAAGCCCTTTATCAGGGTAATCGGAGTGCGCAGCTCGTGGGAGACATTGGCGACAAAGTCTTGCCTGACCCGTTCCAGCCGCTTGACCCGCGTGATGTCGCTGAGGACGAGGAGGGCGCCGGGGCGGCCGCCTTCGAGCGGTAGCGGTGCGGCATGTACAAGCAGCCGACGCGTATCGTCGCCGTACAGGATCACCTCGGCTTCCTCGCGGCCGTTGTCCGTTACGCAGCGCCTCGCCATCGCGTCGAGCGCCGAATTGCCGCCTGCCTGCAGCACGGTCAGCCCCTCTATGGACGGAGGAGCTCCGGCGGCGGCGAGCAGCGCCACCGCGGACGGATTCGCCATGCGGATGACGAGGTCGGCATCGACGCTCAGTACCGCCTCGCCCATCGCGTCGAGTATAGCTCCCAGCTCGTTTCCCTGCCGCTCCATGGCGACTATGCGCAGAGCCAGCTCGGAGGCCATGGCGTTCATAGTGTCGGAGAGCGGCGCCAGCTCGGGGTCATCGAAACGCCGGAGCCGGCGTTCAAGCCTGCCCGAGGACCAGTCGCGCGAGGCCTCCATCAGCGCGGTCACCGGGCCATTGATGCTCGCGCCAAGGCGGGCGCTGGCGAGCGCCATGGCCGCCACCAT
>CAZNXK010000092.1:5684-14459 GCA_964576835.1 uncultured Treponemataceae bacterium
CACGGCGCCCGAGGCGACGATGAACGGCGCGAGCCGCCTCGACAGTACGGGGGCGCCCATCGCAACCCTGAGTACTCCGGAGACGGCGCCGTCCACGATGACGGGCGCCGCGGCGTAGGCCATCTCGAGGCCGAGCGTCGGCGACATCCTCATGCTCGTCGAGACCATGCCTGCCAGCGCCCCGGCTATTTCCGGCCTGGAAGAGTGGTTGTCCATCGTGAGAGGATCCCCCTCCGAGTCGCCCAGAACCGAACCATCGGCGGCTATCAGGGTGATCCTGAGCCCAGTGCCCGCCGCGGCACGGTCGCAGAAGGCCCCGGCCCCGGATAGCGGCGCGATGTTGGCGAGCGACGAGGCCGTCTGCCCGAGCGCAGTCAGCGTCGAATCGACGTAGAGCCTGCGCATCGCCAGAGCCGACGATGCGGCGAGCACGAGCAACGAGGCGGTCGAAGCGGCAAGCATCACCGCGAATATCCTGAATGCCAGTCGGGGCTTTTTCATCCTTCGTCTTTGAAGCGGTAGCCAACCCCGCGGACAGTCTCGATGAGATCGGCGTTGTCTCCCAGCTTCTTGCGTATCGACAGCACCTGGACGTCCACCGAGCGGTCGGTGACCGGGTAGTCGCGGCCGCGGACCGCGTCAATTATCTGCGCCCGCGTGAACACCCTGCCGGGAGCGCGCGCGAGCCGCTCGAGGATGGCGAATTCCGTGGCCGACAGATCGATGAGGCGCCCGTTGACTTTCAGTTCATGCCTGTCCGAGTCGAGCGACAGGTCGCCTATCGACAGGGTGGCTGGTTCGGGCGCCTGGGGCGCTCCGGCTTCCGCGGCGCGACGCAGGGCCGTGCGTACCCGTGCCACGAGCACTCGGGGGCTGAACGGTTTGGTAACGTAGTCGTCGGCGCCCAGCTCGAGACCGGAGACGATGTCGGCCTCCTCGCCCCTGGCGCTGGCCATGATGACGGGAATGGCGCGGAGCCTCTGGTCCCTCTTTACCTTGCGGAGCACCTCGAGCCCGTCGATTCCGGGCAGCAGCACGTCGAGGACGATCAGGCCCGGCGTTCTGTCTTTGACCGCCTTTAGCCCGGCCTCGCCGCTTGGCGCCTGGATGACCTCGTAGCCATCCTTGCCCAGCGTGTACGCGAGCAGTTCCCGGATGTCCTGGTCGTCCTCTATGACGAGGATGGTCGCCTTGGCCATGGCAGACTCCTATTCGTTCAGCTCGGTGTGCGTTCCGGTCAGCATGAAGACGACAGCTTCGCAAAGGTTGGTCACATGGTCGCCGAGCCGCTCCAGGTAGCTCGAGGTGGCTATCAGCTTGGTAGCCTGTTGGGCCTTGCCGGGATTCTTGGCCAGGTAGGCCAGGACTTCCTGCACGAATGCCTTGTGCTCGGCGTCTACCTCGTCATCCTTCGCCGCCGTGCTGCGCGCTAGGGCCTCGTCCTGGTTGAGGAACGCGGCGACCGCGTCGTGGACCATCGCCACATCGATGGCGGCCATGCGCTCCAGCCTTTCGAGCGGCCTTGGATAGGGATCGTCGGACAGGCGCTTGGCGGTCTTGGCGAGGTGCACCGCGTGGTCGCCGATACGCTCCAGGTTGTCTGTCACCTTGAAAATGGTCACGAGCTGCCGCAGATCCTTGGCTACCGGCTGCTGGGTCGCGATGAGCATCGCCGCCTGGTCTTCTATCTTCATCTGCATGGCGTTGACTATCTGGTCGCTCGCCTTGACCTCGCCCACCAGCTCGATGTCACCCGTCCTGAGCGCGAGCAGGGCCTTGCGCAGGTCCTCCTCGACGCGGCTGCCCATGGCCAGAATGTCGTGGTGGAGCCGGTTGAGCTCTTCGTTGAACTGTATTCGCATCATCGGTGGCCTCCGTGACTCAACCGAAACGTCCCGAGATGTAGTTCTCGGTGCGTTCATCCCTGGGATTGAAAAAAAGATCCTTGGTGTCGGCGTATTCTACCAGGTCGCCCAGGAGCAGGAAACCCGTCCTGTCGGACACCCGGCCCGCCTGCTGCATGTTGTGCGTCACGATGACGATAGTATAGCGCTTCTTGAGGTCATCAAGGAGCGATTCGATCTTCGATGTGGAAATGGGATCGAGGGCGCTCGTCGGTTCGTCCATCAGCAGTATCTCCGGCTTGAGGGCGACGGCGCGGGCTATGCAGAGGCGTTGCTGCTGGCCTCCAGAGAGCGCGAAGGCGCTTTCCCTGAGCTTGTCCTTTACCTCGTCCCAGAGAGCGACCTGCCTGAGGCTGTTCTCGACGAGCTCGTCGAAGTCGCCTGAATAGCCATTTATCCGCGCGCCCCAGGCGATGTTCTCGAAAATGCTTTTGGAGAACGGGTTTGGCTTCTGGAAAACCATGCCTATCCATCGGCGCACCTGGACCGCGTCGACGTCGGGATTGTACACGTTGACGCCGTGGAAGAGCACCTCGCCGTCTGTATGTACCCCGCTGATGAGTTCGTTCATGCGGTTGAAGGCGCGGAGTGCGGTACTCTTGCCGCAGCCCGAAGGCCCTATGAGCGCCGTCACTTTCTTGCGCTCGAAGCCCATCGACAGCTTTTTCACGGCCTCGAAGTCCCCGTAACGGATGCTCAGGTCCTTGGCCTCGAGGGCGTAGCTGGATTCGCCCGAATCCAGCGCGGCTTCGAGGGGACTAACGTCCTTTGCGCGTCGAGTCAAGATATTCATCAACCAAACCTCTTCTGCTTGCGCAGCCTGTTGCGCGTGATTATGGCGAACGCGTTGAGCGACAGCATCAAAGCCAGCAGCACGACTATGGCGGCGGCCGCGATGTGCCTGAATTCCGCCTGCGGCCGGCTCGTCCACTGGTATATCTGTATGGGAAGCGTCGTGAACTTTGAGAAGACGCCGGTAGGATCCTGCGTCAGGAATGTCGACGCTCCGACGACCACCAGAGGCGCTGTCTCGCCTATGGCCCGGGATATTGCGAGCACGGCGCCGGTGAGTATGCGGTCGAAACTCGCAGGCAGCACGTGATGCCATATCGTCTGCCACTTTGTCGCGCCTACGGCGAGGCTCGACTGCCTGAGTGTCCCCGGTATGGCCCGCAACGCTTCCTGGGCGTTGATGATGATGACCGGCAGTATGAGGAGAGCCAGCGTGAGCCCGGCGGAGAGGATGGAGCGACCGTTGGCGACCTCACCCGCCCCGGAGACGCCGAAGGCGCTTCCGGACGTGTAGCGCTCAAGACCCCGCACGAAAATCGCAAGGCCGAGCATGCCGTATATGATGGACGGAACTCCCGCCAGGTTGTAGATGTTCACCTGTATGAAGCGATTGAGCCGGTTGTCTCCGGCGTATTCTTCCAGCCAGATCGCCGCCGCTATGCCTATGGGGAAGGAGAAAAGGATAGTAATCATGATGGTGAGGAGCGTACCCTTGACGGCCGTCATGACACCGGTGGTCAGTGGACGGGCGGATTGGGAACTGACAAGGAAATGCATGCTTACCCAGGAACGGAATATGATGGTGCCATCGGGATTGGCTTCGAGGTTTTCTTCTATTATGCGGTTTTTGTTGAAAAGGGAATCGAACAAGGTATAGGTCACGACGATTTGTGATTTGACGATTTCTGCCATCACGACATCGTAGAGATCGCTCGCCTGGCGCTCGTCGAAGGCCTTTTCCCGCTCAAGCGCACGGTAGCGACGCGGGGACAGGTTCTCGTCAATGACGGCGCGCAATGCAGGCGCGTCCATGTCCTCGAGCCTCACCCCGTCCCTTGCAAGGCTTTGCTGGTCTATTTCATCCACCATGACGACGTACCCGAAGGCGTCGTCGATCACGGTGACAATCAGCGCGCCGAGGAAAAAAATGCCGAGCAACGTGGAAAGCATGAACGTGAGCTGCCAGCGCCTGCCTTTGGCGTACCGTGGAGCCAGGTTGGCGTTGAAGTCAGGACGTGCCGTGGCTTGGGTTCCTTCAATATCCGTCATTCATAGGCCTCCCGGTATTTCTTGACGATGCGCCTGGAGACCATGTTCAGGGCAAGCGTGGCCAGAAACAACACCAGCGCTATGGCGAAGAGGCTGCGGTAGTCCATCGAGTCGTAGGAAATGTCACCGCCGGAGATGCGTACGATATGGCCGGTCATAGTTTCGGCCGCCTTGAGCGGGTTCAAGGTAAAGTTAGGGCCAGCGCCGGCGGCCAGGGCCACGATCATCGTTTCGCCGACTGCCCTGGACAGGCCCAGGATAAAGGCTGCCGCTATGCCCGAGAAGGCCGCGGGCACGATGATTTTGGTGCTGACTTCCAGTTTGGTAGCTCCCATGGCGTAGGCTGCCTCGCGGAGGCTCCTTGGAACGGCGGAGAGGGCGTCTTCGCACATGGAGCTGATGAGAGGAAGAATAAGGACCCCCATCACGAGGCCGGCGGAAAGCGTGTTGTAGACTTCGACAGTATCCTGACCTAGCAGGTTTTTAAGGAGCGGCGTGATGACCGTCAAGGCAAAATAGCCGTATACGACTGTCGGAACTCCCGCAAGCACTTCCAGGATGGGCTTGAGGATTTCCCGTACGCGTTCCGACGCGTATTCCGCCAGGTAGATCGCGACGCCCAGTCCCAGAGGCAGGGCGACGATCATGGCCGTAAGGCTGGTGATGACAGTCGCGTTGAGCAGCGGCAGGATGCCGAACTCGCCAATGGTTGGTTGCCAGGATGTGCCGCTTATGAACTCCCAGAGGCTGACCTCCCCGAAAAAGGCCGACGCTTCTGTACCCAATACTATGATGATCCCGAGGGTGGTGAGTATCGACACCGCGGCGCAGAAAAACAGGAAGGCCTGGATGATCGTTTCGCCGGGGCGGGACCGCCTCCCGAAGGAGACCAGGCCCCGTGTCTCCTCCGGGAACATTTTCTAGTACCTGCCCTTGACGGCGTCGAGCCAGGCCTGCTTGGCCTTTTTCTGCTCGGCGGCAGGGGCGGGGAAGTAACCGACCTTCTTCAGGGCCTCGTTCACGTAGGTGAGGTAGTAGACGATGAAGGCGGCTACCTGGGGCTTGTCGTTCATGATCTTCGCGTCGCTGTAGATGAAGATCGGGCGGGCCAGCGGGTAGGTCGCGTTGTCCACGTTGGCGGCGTTGGCGGCGACGCCATCGACCGAGAGCACATTGAGCTTGGCCTTGTTCTCCTGGTAGTAGGCGAAGCCGAAGAACCCGATCGCGTACGCGTCGCCCGAGACGCCGCGCACGAGAACGTTGTCATCCTCGGAGAGCTGGAGGTTCTTGGCGTCCAGGATGGGCTTTCTGTCTTTCTTGTACAGGTGCTCGACGAAATAGTCAAAGGTGCCTGAGTCGGTGCCGGGGATGTAGCGCTTGATTTCCTTCTTGGGCCAGCTTGCGCGGACATCGGACCACAGGACGGCGGTGGAGAAGGCGAGCCTGAGCTCGGCCTGGGTCATGTCCTTGGCAAAGGTGTTTTTCTTGCTGACGACCACTGCCAGTGCGTCGGTGCCCAGGCGGAACTCGAGCGGCGTGCGGCCGATGGCCTTGGCGGCGTCGATCTGGCTCTGCTTGATGGCTACTGAGGCGTTGGAGATGTCGGTCTCGCCGGTCTTGGTGAAGCGCTCGAAACCGGCGCCGGAACCGATCGAGTCTATCGTCACCTGGCCGGTGAATCCGTCTTCCTTGAACATCGACGCGATCAGCTCGGAGACCGGGAATACCGTCGAGCTGCCGGCCGTAACGATGGTGCCCGTGACCTTCGAGGGGTCGATGCCGGGAAGCATCCTGTCAGGATCGTCGCTCTTGGCCGATATCCACGTGAATTTGCCCTGCGCGAAAGCGCTGACCGCGACCAGCGCGAGCGCTGCGACCAATACTGTCTTCTTCATGTCGTTCCTCCTGGATCGATTGTGCGGCCATCGCTCCGCCGCATCGAACAGGAAGGTACTCGCGCATGATTCGCTCCTCGTGAGCGTTGTGTTAAAGAACGGTTAAACGTAAAAAAAAGGCGGTTTTATGAGCGAAGCAACGTGCGGATATCAGACACGCGCTCGATGCCCTCGCGTTCCATGAAGGCGCGAATGCCGGCCAAGACCTCGAGAGGGGCCTGTGGACGCGAAAACATCGCCGTGCCGACCTGGACGGCTATCGCGCCGGCGAGCAGGTACTGCAGGGCGTCGTCCGCGTCGCAGATGCCGCCGAGCCCGATGACCGGGATCGAGACGGCGCGGCTCGCCTTGTAGACCATCGCGACGCCGACCGGCCTTATGGCCGGGCCCGAAAGCCCGCCAGAACCCATAGCGAGCACGGGCCTTTTCGTTTTCGTGTCGATGACCATGCCGACGAGCGTGTTGATGCACGAAACCGCGTCGGCGCCTCCAGCTTCGGCTGCCTTCGCGATCACCGTGATGTCAGTCACGTTCGGTGACAGCTTGACGATCAGGGGACGCTTTCCGCGGCCAGAGTCGCTTCCCGTCATAGCGCGCGTGCCGACGAAGTCGGCGAGAGCGCGGGTCAGCCGCTCGACCTGGGCGGGCTCGGTGCCGAAGGCAAGCCCGCCGTGCGCGACGTTCGGGCAGCTGACGTTGATCTCGTAGCCGGCGATGCCGTCCTCCGCCTCGAGAGACTCGATCACGCGAACATAGTCGTCTTCGGTTTTTCCGGCGACGTTGACGATGACCGCGCAGCGCCGTACCCGCAGTCCCGGCAACTTGTCTTTGATGAAGGCGTCGAGGCCGGGGTTGGCCAGGCCTATCGAGTTGAGCATGCCCGCGGGCGCGTCCGCCAGGCGCGGGACAGGATTGCCTTCCCTGGGTTCAGGCGTCACCGCCTTCGTGTACAGCGCGCCTAAACAATCGATGTCGACGAGGCTTTCATACTCTTCGCCGTAGCCGAAGGTACCCGAGGCGACGCCGACCGGGTTACGCATGACGAGATCGCCGATGCGGACGCTCATGTCGACTGTCATCGGGCTGCCTCCCAGTCGACCAGGCGGCCGTCGTATACCGGGCCGTCGACGCAGGCCTTGATGTAGCCGCCGGACTTGAGCCTGACCGCGCAGCCGGCACAGGCGCCGATGCCGCAGGCCATCCACTGCTCGAGGGCTGCTTCCCAGGGTGCGTGGCGCGATTTGGCCAATCGGTCGACCGCCGCCATCATCGGCACCGGTCCGCACGCGTACAAATATGGCGGCAATCCCGGGTCGAAACCCGCGAGCCAGTCAGCCACCGTGCCATGGAACCCTGCTGACCCGTCGTCGGTGCATATCACCGTGCCGGACGGCAGTCCGACGCCAGGGACCAGACTTGAGTTCCTGGCGCCGATGACGAGCACCGGCGCCTCGCAGAGGCCGGCCTTCGCGTCCGCTCCGAGCTCCGCGGCGAGGTACAGCATCGGCCCCACCCCGATGCCGCCGGCGACGATCATCGGCCGCGTGCCGCGCGGGGGCTTGCCGAAGCCCTTTCCGAGCGGCCCCAGCACGTCGAGCGGATCGCCCGCCCGCAAGTCGGCCAGGAAGCGCGTGCCTCGACCGCGCAGCTGGAAGATGAAGGCGGCCTCGCCGCCGCCAGCCAGTTCAGCAGCTTGTTTTCTGGCTGCATCTGGCGAATAGCCGGAAAAAGCGAATGGCCGCCTGAGTACCGGATCGTAGCGGCCGCCGGCCCTGACGGTAAAAAACCGGCCGGGAGCGGGGAGCCCCGCGTCTTCGGGCCAGCCGAAGCGGAGCTCGAAGTACCCCTCGGCCACCGGCCGTGTCGAATTGACTATCGCATCGAATCGTTTCATGGCTTTCGGGAGCCTAGCCGCGGCGGGCCGGGATGTCAACCGAAGAAGAGGCGCCATACCACAGGCCCGCCCATTATGCTTCTGCTGAAAGCAACATGTGAAATTGATCATGAAATGCTACTGCGGAATTTTTGCCAACTGAAAAAGAAAAAGGTCCCTGCTCCAAAGATCGATTGACGGCTGTTCACGTACATGAACAAATCGGCGGACATCTTCGGCAACGGCTGCCCAGTCAAGCATGTCGATTCGCTTGCGGAGTTCTTCGATGCACCAGTCACTGTCAATCAATATTCCCTGACCCTGCCATGGGCCGATCTGTTTGAGCGCAGACGCGAGATACGCGTGGTTGATCGTTGTTCTCCGGGCCGTATACCAGAGGAAATCATACCAGTCCCGGCCCTTGACATATTCACGGCACAGAAGCGCATGGATCTTGCCGGAAAAGAGCGTCGGGAGATTCTGGACTACCACTGATGAAACAAACGGAAAATCAAGATACCTGATCTCGTATTCACTTCCTGAAGGTGGATTGCAGTCAATTTCAAGATTGATCCGGATCTTGCGCATCAGACTGCTTTTTCCGGCAAAATGCAAATTCAGGATTTTGCCTATGGTGTCATCCTTGATGAAGGCCTTTCGTACAGCGCTTGTATCCGTACGTTCAGTGAATTCTATCTGATATCCATAAGCGGAAAGTTCTTCCACTATGGCCTTGAGATGTGGCTTCCATTCGAAGCCAGGATCGCTTTCTTTGAGGACGAAGTCGAGGTCTTCGGAAAATCGATTCAGTCCGTACAGGATGCGAAGACATGTACCTCCCTGAAATGCGGCCTGTCTAAAAAAGGCTGTGCGACCAAGAGCTGCAAGAATCAATTCCTGTGTAATCTCGCGAAGAGCCTGCACTTCTTCGATGTCCGACATGCAACTGTACGACTCCAGCCGTTCCTTGATTAT
Source organism: uncultured Treponemataceae bacterium (assembly GCA_964576835.1). Lineage (GTDB taxonomy): Bacteria > Spirochaetota > Spirochaetia > Treponematales > UBA12059 > SZUA-370. The sequence continues at coordinate 14,393 of CAZNXK010000092.1, forward strand.
GGCAATACTCATTCGAAAAGCTCCTTTTTCAGTCCCGCAAGAAACCGTATTACTCTTCTGCTTGAAT
>CAZNXK010000093.1:0-4709 GCA_964576835.1 uncultured Treponemataceae bacterium
ATCCCTGATTCACCTGCCAGAGTCTCCGCTGATTCAGCTTCTACTGTGGTCTTCAGTTTCGCTTTACAAAATGCAAGGTACTCCAAGCAGAACGGCTTTTCGTATCGGTTCTCTGGAATCTTGTTTTCCATCTCCTCATAATCCTTGAAGATGTCCTTGTGCCTGAGATGGAAAGGTTGTTCCTTGAATGGCACTGTATCCCTGCCGAGATAAAAGTCGGTATAGAACAGGGTATGGAATACTACCTGTGAGAAAGGGGCATCCTTGTGTGCTTTCTGCCATTCAGAATCAGGGCAAGTCTCGATACAGTAGTTCAGTGTGTCGAGGGTCGCTGTCATCTGGCTGATGATTAAGCCTTTCATGGTATCTGTCATGGTCGCCACCTTCGTTTCGATAAGACTTCATCCCTTTCAGCATACTCCAACACTGGCAGAAATGGTTACCTTGGATTGGAATCTCTGAGTGCCACTGGCTCATGATTCCTTTAGAAAATTTGGCACAAGTGTAAAACATAAATAAACTGCTTCAAGGTATGCTCCTTTGGTAGCCATCACATTCTCTTGCTGAAGCAATGTTTCTTAGCCGAAGAAACTAACCGAGTATCCTGTCCATTATTCTATGACCGCTTTTCAACTGCAACAAGTCCCATTGATTGCCGTACAAATCCTTGAATACTGCGACGGTTCCATAGTCGGCTTCTTTAGGATCACGGACAAACTCAATGCCGTTCGCTTTCATTCTTTCATAATCTCTCTGGAAATTATCGGTATTAAGAAAGAGGAAAACTCGCCCGCCTGATTGATTGCCGATGAATGTTACTTGTTCCTCTTTTGAGGCTCTTGCTAACAGCAAGGTAGTTCCCTTTGAGTTTGGTGGAGCTACGACAACCCATCGTTTATCTTGTTCTGGTTGATAGGTGTCTTCAATGAGTTCAAATCCCAATTTTTGTGTGTAGAATTCAATGGCTTCATCATAGTCTCTGACGAGAAGAGCGATATGAACTATTTCTTGTCTCATGTAGGTCTCCATCGTTTACTGAATGCATAGTATGTCAGTATATCATTTGCTCGCCAGATGCAAGCATTCATTTCAAGGTTGCCAAGAGAGCGGATGTTTTTCTATTCTCTATATTTTCCTTCCAAATCAGCCAGATGTGATTTGATGTGTCTCCTGACAACCTCTAAATGTTCGATTGGTGAATAGTCTCTCGACCCTTTCTTGTATGCAATCCCAATTATTCCTTGCTTCAAAATATTCTGATCTATTTGTTCCTGAGCAAGTTTGATTTTCTGAATCAAATCAGCCACAGAGAATTGCGATAGCAGTTTGACTTCTCGTTCGTTCACTTCTGTTAGTGAACCTTTGAATGGAGATGGTTTTATGTTATTGACTGCATCGAGTAGGTTTTTTGCAAAGCTCATATGCCAAGAAGCCACATGGCTAAGAACATCTCTCGCAGTCCAATCTGAATAAATAACTGTTGAAAGGTCTCGGTCTGATGAGTAAAAAGCAAGGAAATCAGAGACTGCTTTGGCTTCTTCAGCCAATTGCTCATCAAAAGTCAAATCTTTGCGTTTCAAATTGCCTCTTTTGTTTTGAGGTCATAGGCGAAACCAGAAACGAAGGTTAAGGGAAAAGCGATCACTTCCAACCCAAGACAGACCAGCATTATCGAAAGCACTACTTCTGGATCGGTTACCATAGGTACGAAACCTGTAGTTGCAAGTATCAGAGCAATCACAAGCAGGGTGGCACTGACAATCAGACTCACTTGCCAGAGTTTAGCCAAAGGGGCGAGGGACTTGGTTGGCAGAACTTTCTTCCACCAAGTCAACGGCTTATTGATACGGGATGCAACAAGGCAAATCCAAGGGAAGAAGAGTATCTGTGCCACCCCGCCCCCGAGCAGAAGCAGGAGAGCAAATAGTGAGAAGAGGATAAGGGAGCCATATTTTCGCTGAACGAAACCAAGAGACCAGACGACAATTGCCAGTCCAATAACCATGGCGACAATGCCGGAGAGCAGAAAGTTGGGGAGAAGTGTAAATGCTGGTTCGTTGCCATGAACCCACATCTTCTGGGCTTCTCCGATGGCAAATATGAATAGATTCGGTGTAGGGGTATTACCTTGCAAGATTTCAAAGAAACCATGATTCATGCCTGATATGCCAAAGATTGTTCCTAAAATCCCGACGTTTAGTTTGGTTGCTCTATTCATCCCCGTTCCTCCGCTTTATCCAAGTTATTGGTAGTCAGTAATAGTGGCTTTGGATAAAGTCAGTCCACCACCTTCGGTTGGTATATCATGCTAATAGTAGGAATTATACAACGATTATCAGACTTTGAATAACGATATGATCTAAGCGAACCAAAAACGTCAGCATTGTATGACATCCTGACGCCTCGTTTAATGTGTCAGGAAATATATTTGATTTATTTCTGACACTATGATATTATTAGACGAGGTTTATGACACATGGCAAAGATTGGTTATGTTCGAGTATCAACTTCCTCCCAGTCCACAGATCGTCAGGATGACGCCATGAAAAATTTAGGCGTGGATAGGCTCTTTGTCGAGAAGATGAGCGGCAAGAGTGCCAACCGCCCTGAACTTAAAAGAATGCTCGACTATGCACGAGACGGGGATACAGTCGTTGTCTCCGACATCAGTAGGTTGGCTCGTTCTACCCGTGATCTCCTTTCCATCATTGACCAGCTAAACAAGAAGCAGGTCGGGTTCGTGTCCCTCAAGGAGTCAATAGACACTACTTCCGCTCAGGGACGCTTCATACTGACCCTCTTTGGTGCCTTGGCGGAGCTTGAGCGTGAAAATATCCTTTCACGCCAGAAGGAAGGTATTGAATCTGCCAAGGCTCGAGGTAAAAAGCTGGGACGTCCTGCGAAAGAATTTCCAAAAAACTGGGAGAAGGTTTACAATCAGTGGAAGGTCGGGGCGTTGAACCCCACCGATGCCGCCAAAAGCCTTGGGTTGAAGAGACCTACCTTTTATCTGATGGTGAAAAGGTGGGAAGTAATAAATCTAAAGGCTGTACTTAGGAAAATTGAATAAATGGCACGGACAAAACAAAAACAAATCAAATACTCAAAAAATGTAGGAATACATAACTATGAAAGAAGAGTGTGGCGGAAAAATCTAAAGAGGATACCTGTAGAAAGTAGAGGGCATTCACTCCAACGAGTCCTTAATGAAAATGAAGCTCGACATATTCAGCATAGCCATATTTTGCCAGTAAATCTTTCAATTATTGAAAATCCTGAAGAAGTGATAACGAGTTTTAATGAAATGTTAATCGGCTATCCATAGAGTCGATTATGTACATGCTTTCCTTGATGAAAAATCTCAAAACAAGAAAAGTACCATTCCACATAAGAGGAAATGTTCCAGCAACAGCAGATAATTTTCATTTATTAAAAAATTCTGGATTTTTTACGTTTGTTGGGAATAATGCTCTTGTACTTCGCAGTAATGGTGAAACATTTTCAATACATGAAAGTGCGAGCGTTGAGGGCGATACAGTAAAAAATATATGTCAGTTTATAATGCAAAAAATGAATATTCCACAGAAGAGTATGTATGCTCTATACGATATGATAATTGAGTTAATGACAAATACTGTGGAACATGCTTATGAAAATGGAATGAATATTGTATCGCATTGGTATATTTATATTGATTATGATGAATTAAAAAAAGAGTTTCACTTTGCATTTCTTGATAATGGATTAGGAATACCTACGACAGTAAAGAAAACAAGTTGGGAGAAATTTCAGAAATGGGTTGCTGATAAGGGAATTCTTATTTATGGGCAAGTTGATCTTATTGAAGCTTCTTTGCTAGGAGCATTTAGAACGAGAACGCAAGAAGAAAATCGGGGAAAGGGAATGCCGGGAATATATGAATTTCTAAAGAAGAAGAAGGTAAACAATCTTGTTATAGTATCTAATAACGGCTATTACTCTGAAACAAAGAAGATTGATATGAATGCTACTATGAGAGGTACACTTTACTATTGGACAATGAGGAAGGAGTGTTTTTATGCAAGTGTATAGGATAGCCAAAGAGTATACGGATGCTCCCGGAGGGCGATTTCAAAAAGATGGCAATTATTCGGGCGAGGAATTTAGGGAGATAGTGCTTATACCGATGTTAGAAAAAATACCATTAGGAGAAAAATTGTTAATTGATTTTGATGGTGCCTTCGGTTATCCTAAATCCTTTTTAGAGGAATCATTTGGAGGACTGGCTAGAAAATATACTTCGAAATTAGTATTGGAAAAACTTGATTTCAAGTCTGATGATGAACCTGATGTAGTTAAACGAGTTTTGAGGTATATCAATGATGTTAAAAAGTAATATCCTATTATCTGTATTTGCAACATCGGTAGTATCTGTGGTTGCGACGATTCTCATTTCGAATACAACTTTCGGCTCTTCTTTTTTTAGTCTAAATTTGTTTCAGATCATGCAATTAGTAATTACACTATTTATTGGAGTTTATCTATCTAGCATTGTAAGTCATCGCAGGACAAAGGAGGCAAAAAGAATTGAATTCAGTATCAGAGTAATTGACGATACTATGGAGCTAATTCAAAGTGCTACCGATAACTTAACAGCTATTTTATCAGAATCGCTGACCAATGATTCGAAAAAAGTGATATTGCAGAGAATACGAGCAATTCACAATAAA
>CAZNXK010000093.1:4719-14429 GCA_964576835.1 uncultured Treponemataceae bacterium
CACTTGAGAAGATACGCTGTATGAATGGTAATGCAAGAAAATTGAAAGCTGGGGCACTGGAATGTTCTGTTGAGATTAAAGATAGGTTAACAGAGGAGTGGGGACAGGATAAGGTTATCACTGCTGATGACAGAGAGTCAGTAAAACGAAATATAGGAAATATAATTACAAGATTGGATCAATTAAAACTCACACTGTTGAACGAGTAACTAAAAGAACTAAAAATTAAAGTGAGTAAGAATGGATACAATACAGGAGTAATATATGGAAGCAAAAGCCAAATCATTTACATTCCTTGGTAATGAAGGGAAAGTACGCATTCCATTCTTTCAGCGTGGATATGTTTGGGAAAAACAAAATTGGTCAGATTTATTAGAAGACCTAATGGATACAAATCGGAATCATTTTTTGGGTTCACTTATTCTAAAGCAACAAAAGGCAATATCTGGTGATGTTAAAGAGGTCATGGTTATTGATGGGCAACAGCGATTAACGACCTTGAGTATCCTTGTCAAAGTTCTCTACGACCTTTTCCTTGATGAACTTAAGGAAAATACAAAAAATCTAATGCTGAATTATTTATTCTATAAGAAGACTCCGACAGATAAAAATTATTTTCTCAAGATACAACACTCTCACATGGATACAATTGCATATAAATCAGTTATTGAAGGAGAGACTCTTCATACTCAGCTCGATTTAATTACTGAAAAGAATAGTAAGATTCTTCAGTGCTACAAATATTTCTATCAATCTTTGAGTGGATTTAATGAGAATGCAAGAAATGGTTTGTTTAACTCATTGCTTGATAGTGAAAACAAGATTCTAGTAGTAATTGATCTTGAGGACAAAGATAATGAACAAGCAATTTTTGACACAATAAATAGTGCAGGTGTAAGGCTTAGCTCTGCTGACATTATTAAAAACTCTCTATTTCAGAGAGCGCTACAACTTTATGATGACCAAGATGAAGTAATTGAATGCTATGATAGTAGTTGGAAAAAGACATTTCTAATTGACGAGGACACATCTGCTTTCTGGGATTCTTCAAGAATAACAGGACGTTTAATGAGAGACAATATTGAAATATTACTTCATTGTATTGCCGTAATCGGTGGGTTTTACAATCCAGATATGCATACCTTAGCAGATTTAGGTACTATCTATAAAAAAAAGATTGAGGGATTTGGTTCTCGGGAGGAGATAGAATTATTTATTAAAGAAATTTGTGACTATGCTAAGCTTTATCGGGAAAATATTGCTTCCTTTTCGAGCCTAACACTTCTATCTTTTGAGGATTATACATCAAGATTATTGCATATCCTAGATGTGCTTCAGGTTACTACATTTCACCCATTTATATTGAATGTACTCAAACAGTATAAAGAAGATGAAGATAGGAAAATAATTTTCAAGCAGATTGAAAGATATTTAATCCGTCGAATGATTGTTGGGGCTGACACAAAGGGCTATAATAAAATATGTAAAGAATTTATTGATGACATTTCTAGCCTTCAAAGAAAAAGTATAGATATTTCTGATGAAGAAGTTATGGTTGGACTAAAAAAGATACAAAACAAAACGGCTTGCTTACTACTGTTCTGGGTTGAGTTGAATAGAAGAACAGATAATCGATTTGACATTAAGGAATTGAAATACAACTACTCTCTTGAACATATAATGCCGCAGAAGTGGGATCAACATTGGCTAGATATTCCTGTTAAAACAAATTCAGATGGATCCTTGATGACCCCTGAGGAGGCAAGACAAGATAGATTTGAAAAAATCTATTGGATTGGAAATATGACTTTGCTTACGACATCACTAAACTCATCTTTAAAGAATTATATTTTTACGGTAAAAATGAATGGACAAGGCAGAAAAAAGGGGATCAAATCATATGCCCAGTTGTCCGTAACAAAGGATGACATAGTTATTCCGTATGAGTCTGGAATAACTATATGGGATGAAAGTAGAATTACCATGAGAACCGAATCTATCGGTTCAGAAATACTTGCAATTTGGTAGCAATAATCTAAATTTAGATCGATTATACTTAGTATAATTATATCTAAACTGATTTTTAAGGCATAGTATAAGGTTTTTATATAAATTCGAAAACCATTTTGTAACAAGGCAATATCTACTTGAAGCAAATCTTAGGTGGAATGAAGAGAATTAGAATCAAGGCGGGGTTGCCCTCGCCTTTGATCAATCAGTATCCACCCGGATCCCCGCCGTCATACTCATCGTTATTAGGGTTTTGCTGATCTGCATGATTGTTTAGAGAATCCTAGCAGGCATTGTTATTGGAATCTGTCATTTTCTCACTTTTTTTGTATGGTGATAACCACAAAAAAAGCGATGGAGAATCCCTTGTTCCATTAAGGCAGTCTCTATATCTAAAATCAGCTTGTTAGCAATTTCTTGTCTGTCAACCCTCATCGTTTCTTCCTTACCCTCGGTTAAGGGATAAATCTAGCAAGGTCAGTTGTCTTCGTGAATCAACATGGCGGCAGAAGACCTGTTCATCCCCACACAATCTCAGCCTTCAGGAATGCGACCATGCTCTCTGCTTGCTCTTTATCAAGACCTTCTAGCTCGCCCTCTTCGTCTTCAGCCCCGAGGATAATGGCATTGCCGAGATAGGGAATCATCCCTGCCTTGCCTCGTAGCATGAAGGGCATTTGCCATCTTGGCAACGATAGGCTGATGCCATCCTCGTTTACAAACATGTTCACGTCTGCCATGGGAGGAGCAACAGCTTCGATGTAGCCGCCGATCAATTCCTGCAAATATTCGAGCGTCCAGTTCTTGTCCAGCAGTTGGACTGTCCTTGCCTTGCTGTCGATCAATATTCCAAGCATTGTTTCCACCTGTTCGAAGGATAAAACAAGCTCAAAGAGTTGGCAAGCCATGCATGGTGGCTTCCTTGGTAAGCCAATGAAGATAGGTTGCCCTCGAACAGCCAATCAACTTCGAGATCGCCGTCTTGTTGATCCCAAGTCCCTGATAACGCTCTATCTCCGCCCGTTTCTCATCCAACTTGGACTTGCCAGCAGGACGCCCCAGTTTGACACCAGCCGCCTTGCGAGCCTGTAATGCTGACTTGGTTCGGGCTGATATCATTTCTCTCTCTATGCGACCGGCAAGACCGAGAGCGAAAACGTAGGCTTCTCCTGCGACTGACGAGTCGATGACAGTGCCAGACTTGGTTTCGATCAGCTTTGCCTGAGCCTTGCGTACTTGTTCCACAATGCCAAAAAGTGATCCTACACCGCCACGGGTTAGGCGAGAGAGTTCCCAGACTGCTAAAGTATCCTTGTTTTGAAGGGTTGAGAGTATACGTTCAAGTTCGGGGCGTTCTTTATTACCTGAAGCGGTTTCTCTTACGATCACAGGGTCACCAAGACGATTGGATGAGCAATAGTTGAGGATTTCCGTCACCTGACGTTCAGCGTCCTGCCTGTCCGTAGACACCCTGCAATATCCGATAACTCGTGCCATATTCACCCCTGTATAGTAAAATGGTGTCAATGGCAATTATTATACACTATTCGTATATATAAATCAAATATTTAACCGACACTATGAGCTTTGGGAAACGTTCGTTTATTAGAACAGTTGCTATGTCCACTTTTAGCTATTCTAATGACAAATCAACAATGTAGAAAAACAGACAATAAAATATTAATACCGTCAATAATTATAGAAAATAGTAATTGACTATAACATATAGTGATGTTATACATAGAGAGGGAGGTAATATGGCAGAACAAACTATTGCATTCGGAGTGAGCGGCAATGAATATGCGGAAATCAAGGCAAAAGCTGACAAGGAAGGAATATCAGTTCCTCAGTACGTGAAGGCACAGGTTTTGAAGGAGTCAAGTTTTAACAAGTACGTCCAACTCCTTCTAAAAAGTGTAGCTACACTTCCTCCTCGGAGTACGTTTTCTGTTCGAAGCATCATGGAAGAAGCCGGAGAGTGGAGGGACATTCCCAAAGGACGGAAGATGGCATTGGGACGCCACTTCTACACAGTTATCACTACCAACAAGTCTCTGAACGTCGAGATATTCGGCGATGAAAACTCAAACCCGGTCATGTACCGGAAAACCTGAAGGAGAAACGAAATGATTGGTAAGATACAAGCTGTTCACGATGTTATGAATGAGGGAGTTTTTGACTCGCATTGCTTCTGCCAGAAGTTTGCTGAAATGTTTCCTGACTTCTACAAAGAGCTTCAAATTGGAAAAGATGTTCAGTATGTCAACGCTGATATTGCCTTGAAGTATTCCTCGTCCGGGATTGGTAAGAAGATTATTGAGAATGACAAGGATAAGAAAGTTAGTTCTGAAAACATAAGGGGCAACGAGTCAGAATGCCAACTTTGGGAGAAGGGTGTATTGCTCCATGGAGTTGGTTGCACTATTTACGAACTCCGGAAAATGCTCGTTAACATGCATGGCAAGGAGCACCCATACATACTTCTCTCAACTGGTAGACCCGCTTTTGAAGAAGATTGCGTGTACATCCCCGGAGAGGTCTTCCGACTAGACCCAGAGACTGGTGCAGATGGTAGCAACTTTGGTCGCGTGCGTCTCAATGGGAAAATCCTTCCTCAAGAGCCAGAAGAAGGGCACCGTACAAAGGATTGGTTGCAAATTAAAATACACGGTTTCGGGAAGGTCTACGTTTACCGCGTCATTGCTGGGGCATGGTGCCAGAAACGTACCAGTGCAAACATCGTCCATCACATCTCCAACAACGGATACGATAATCAGCCATCAAATCTGCTCTGGGTGACCAAGACAGAGCATGATGCGATAGAGGTTGGAAACATCCGTTGACGTGAAAACTCAGAACCTCGACCATGAGAAGAAACTGGCGTCGAAAATAACTAAGGACTTCATCTATAAGATTTTCAACGAACACTACCGAGCATAAACCCATAAACAGTTCTAGGCGGGCTTTCACCCGCCTTATAGCCTTACTTCTTGGCAGGTCTTCCCCTCTGCTTGGGAGCTTCTATCAGTTGAGCTACCCTCACTCCATCAAATCGTCTCTGATATTTGTTGGTTTTAATAATTTTGTTATTCTTTTGACAAGAGCTATAGTACAAAATTATATATCTCTATTGTAGTTTTTGAACTGAAAATATTATCGTTCATTTATAGCAAATTATACATTTGATAGTATAATAGATATGCTATTTTAGTATGAAATTTGGAAGTACAAAATGTATTGACAAAGTTATTTTATCATTTAAAATATAGATTAATGTTCAAGCAAGGCTATTAATTTCGAAATATCAATATTTAAGGAGCGATTGTGAGCGACTACAATAATGAACTCAACAATTTGTTTTCGGACTGGGAGAAAGCATCTGAAAATGATGGTTTCACAGATTTTTGTCGTGATGGATTATTGTATAAAGGTATGGTCGATGGCTATCGACATTCAGGTAATGAAAGTGAACTATGGGATAACTCTATAAAGAAAATATTGTTTCTTTTCAAAGATTCGAATAATAATGGGAAGGATGACTATCGTGGTTGGCTCCCAAATAATATCATAAATAGTGTGTTTTTTAAAACTGTTGCTCTTTTGCTTGTTGGTATTGATGAAATTAAAGAAAATGGTATTTATCCATCTTTTAATGAGGCATTTAATAAAGAAAGATTGACAAAGGCATACGAAGAAAAAGTATTTGCAATAGTAAATTGTAAAAAAGAGTCAGGTGGAGGTTCTATATCGAAAGATGTGCTCTTAAAATTTGCAATCAATTATGGGCAATATTTGAAAAAGGAAATAGATATTCTTAAACCGACAATAATATATTGCGGTGGTAAAGGATCAGTTATTAGTATTGTTAAAAATATTATCTTCCCAAGCATTCAATTTAATCAATCGAATGAAAATATATATTTCAATTCAGATAGAAATATATTACTAATAGATGGATGGCATCCATCGGCTAGATCAAGTTATGAAAAAAAATATCTATCAATAATGGAGGCATTAAAAAAACATCTAGTCAAAGTACACACTGGTAATTAGAATCTCAGTTATAATTTCTATTTATATCTAAGACATTTTCAGATAGTATTCTTTCCACGCCCGTCTTGGAAATATTAAAAAGGTTCTGATGAAACTTTCAATATTTCTTCTTTTGTTATCAAATTTCTTGGCTTTGGATATATTTTATCTCTTAAAAGTGATTCTGCGACACCTAAAGTCATTTCTTCATTTTCTAAATAAATATATGCAAATAGCTTTGTAAGAGCGGCGTATAGGTCTGAAACATTTGAAGTAACATTCTTGGCAACCAGTTATATTACTTCGAGAGGTAATACATTTCCTTCAGTTTCGCATCTTCTTCTTATCATTTGACATCTTGTATCATAGATAGGTGGTAGTAGTTCGGCAGAAAAGCCTGACTCTAAGTGGCACCGAAGATGATCTGAAAATTCACTCAATTCTGATAGAGGTCTATTGCATATAAATATTCAATAATTGATACAAGTTCATCTTGGACTCCTTCTCTTGCTTGAAAATATTGAATATTATCAATAAAAAGTACAGATGATTTTCGATGCTAAGCCATGCTACTCTTGGAAGGCGAATGGCAACTTTCGATAAAATCCGAAGCAAAATCTTCACCAGTTGTGGAAACGATTCTCGCTTCTGGATTCAAACCAGAAATGGTATTCATGATTGATCGTAATAGAGGGGTCTTGCCAAGCCCTGCATCTCCATCGATTATTAAAGGATTGAATTTGGGATTGAACTCAGTTGCTACTTTTACGCATACATTGAATGAATGACGATTGTTTTCTCCCACGACAAAATTATCAAAGGAGTTTGTCAAAATACTTGTTGTTATGCTCATTTACGCACCTCCATTTTGATGAATACTATTCACCATATGCTACAAGATCAGCGGAGTCAGAACTGAAGCAACTTATCTCCTTCTGTTCAGCCTTGAGTTCTTTTGCCCTCTTTTGAAGTATTCTGACATAATCACCCTTTGAGCCATTACTGATGAGTTGTTTCTCAATAAAGTCAGGGAAAAACTTTCGCGTATGCAGTTCAAGTTCCTCCCTCGTCATTATCGACTTGTCGAAGAGAGAGTCGCCAACAGACAGGAGGAACGATTCATTATTTTGGAGGGTTGCCAAAGCAAGCCTCTTCGCTTCAATGATCCATTTCGCTACTTCAGATTCAATTTGTTCTTCAGCCTGATGGAAGTAATAGTTGGTGCTTGGTTCGGCGAACGTATAGTATGTAGGGATGCTTGAAAAACCACAGGTCTTTGCAATCTCTAATCCAAAGGTTGTAGCTTTCCTAATATCAGATGATGACCCACCTGTAAGCATGGATTCCCCGAAAATGAACTGTTCAGCAGTCATTCCACCCAATAATATAGCCATTCGTTTGATTACATCAGTCTTTACAATCGTTCCATCAAATAGGTTGCCACTTACAAAGCCGCCAGTATTGACCCCTGCTGTCCGAGACCTAATTAGTTCGGGGATGCGGTTTAGCAGGATAATCGACAGAACTGCATGACCAGCCTCGTGTACGGAAGTGATTGCTTGGCTGTCATCCTGTTTGTTTTCTCTTAGTTTACTCAACTCGGTACTACAGTCATATCCCTTCATGCCAATGAAGCCATTTTTGAAGGTTGCTTTGCCTTGCATTACTCCTAAAAGTAGTAACAGAAATCTTTGGGAATTGATCCCAAAGATTTCCATCTCGTAAGACTGGCTACTTCCGTTTATCAAGGATAATTGTTTTATTGACCGTCAAAACATTTTGTTCATTGGTAAAGAAAGCAAAATCAATCTCTGCTCCATTTTTTGGGTTTACTACGATTAAGTGAGAGCCTTGAATTTTATAGTCCAAAGTAATAGTCCTCCCTCCTGAAGTAAAATCCAATGTCTTATCCGCATATAGAGTTAGGGTAATCGGTGTTTCTTCAAGTTGCGCCAACGCTCCTTGACGAATTCCCTCCAATTCTGCTGGGCTTGCTCCTTCCCATGCACTTTGTTCTATTATTAAATTGAGTGCAGTCTTACCCATTTCATAAATGGCTACAACCTTTTTCTGCTGTTGCGCACTCATGCTTTGTGTAGAGACTATGGTAAAGAAACATACCATAAGCCCGGTAAGTAAATACCTGATAGCTATTCTGTTCATTTTTGTTCCTCCGAAATTAGTATACTAAACAGGTGTGTCAAATACGGACACCCTGTTTATTTATTGCTCGCTACTAAATCATTTGTGCCAGAAAAATATGGTTCTATGGCTCTTTGCTTGGCATTGGATTTTTTTACGGACTTTTGCAGAATTTCCACATAAGCTCCAATTGATCCATCCCGTATAAGTTGCTTCTCAACAAATTCAGGAATGAATTCTTCAATTAACATTTCTAAATCTGCTTTTGTCATAACCGAGTTTCTAAATAAAGCATCAGAAACTGCTAAGAGAAAGGCTCTATTTTCTTGCAAAGTATTATTTGCTAATTCTTTCGCTACTACTATCCATTTTTTAACTTCCTCTTCTATTTGCTTTTCACTTTCATGAAAAAGAAAATTTGAGAATGGATCAGCGACTCTATAGCATAATGGATTTGTTGAAAAACCTTCCGTTTTTGCAACGGACAGTGAAAACTTTGTCGCTTGTTCAATGTCTGATGACGAGCCGCTTGTAAGTAGAGATTCTCCAAAAATCAGTTGTTCCGCAGTCATGCCTCCTAATAGAATGGCAATTCTTTTGAATACATCGTTTTTTACTATTGTGGGATCAAATATGGTTCCGCTAACAAAGCCGTTAGTTTTGCTTCCCGCAGACCGGGATCGTATATAATTTGGAATTCTATTTAGCAGAAGAATAGATAACACCGCATGACCCGCTTCATGAACCGAGGTGATAGCTTGATTATCATCCTGCTTATTTTCTCTAAGTTTGCCTAATTCAGTTATGCAACTGTATTCTTTCAAGGCAATTAACTTTTCTTTAAAAAAAGCTTTCCCAGACATTACCCCGTTTTTATAGGAAACAAAAATATTGTCAATTTCTTCAGCATCGTTTCCATAGAAATCCACAATAAATCTACCGAGCTTACTATTTACTAAATAATATAATGTAGAGAATAATGGACGAGTTCCTTGGACGGGATAGACGCCTTCTTCAAAAATTAGAGTCTGGATAGATGTGTCAAAGTGAACCTGAATTCCCGTTTCTTTTTGAAACTTATTTGTAATGCTGTCAATCTTCATATTTATGATATTTTTATATTCTTTACTTCCAAGTGCTGGATAGATGTAATGAATATTTCCAAGCCTTGCTATCTGTTCATTTCTAAATCTTTTCTGAAGTGCATCTTTAATGTTAGGAATAGTAATCTTCAACGTTGCTTCTCTATACATATCGGGATCAATATCTGGATTGAGTTCATTATTCATATTAAACGCCTCATCAAGATTTCCGATTACGAAAACAAGAGCTTTTGATACATCAATACTTGATTGGCTTAACGATTTCTGATAAAGATCATCAAGCAGTACCAATAATTCGATTTCATTCAGTTTTAGCAATATTTTTTGTAACTCATAATAACCATGCTTTGGGAAAAATATTTGGATGTGTTCAATAATTTTTTCCGTAAATACTGTGTCAGAATCGGTTTCTATACTCATTAT
>CAZNXK010000094.1:0-14231 GCA_964576835.1 uncultured Treponemataceae bacterium
CTTGGAGGCTGGATGACTACTCTACGCAAGGGGGAGCATCAGCACTTGCGGAAGAATTTGACGGGGATCGGGAAGAGGTATAGGCTATTGAGTGTTTTAGACATTATCAGGATGGGTATGTTACCCGTTCTACGGACCCTTCAGGCACAATCCTATGTTATAGGAAAACTATATTTTTTTGATTGGAGTAGCTATGAATTATCAGGTTAATAAAAAAGAAAATATCTATTTTGGAATTCGAGTTGTAGCTTCGATTGTCATATTTGTATTTATTTTATCAAAAATACACCTGCTCTTCTCTTCTAGTATTTCAACAAGTTTAATTACATTATATACTATGATTGTATATGCAATGGTAATAGTTTTGTTTCTATTTTTTCAAAAAGTATACTTAGTTGCTTTTATGAAAGGAAATGGAGTTAATATTTCAGAAAAACAGTTTAGTGAAGTTTATTCCATTTATACGGATATGTGTAATGTTTTAAAATTGAAGCGTATTCCTAAATTGTTTGTTTTACAGCAAGGTGGATTGCTAAACGCTTTTGCGATAAGATTTTCTGGCAATAATTATATTGCTATATATTCAGATGTTTTTGAAATGATGAATAGTGATATTGATACATTAAAATATATAATTGGGCATGAGCTTGGTCATGTAAAAAGAATGCATATGTCTAAGCGATTTTGGACATTATTATCTTCAGTTGTTCCTTTTCTATCTTCAGCATATTCTAGAAGTTGTGAATATACATGTGATAACATTGGCTTAGCAGTTTCAAGTAGTGATTGCAGACGGGCATTGGTTTTACTTGCCGCTGGAAAAAACTTATACAAACAAGTTGACATTGAAAACTTAATTTTAGATTCAAAGAGTAATAATACGTTGTCAGTCAAGATAATGGGATGTTTTATGAGTCATCCTTATCTTCCTAAGAGAATTGAAAATTTAGAACGAATACTAAATAGGAAAGCGTAGAACACTCGCTTAAACCTGACCTGCAACCCATCGCGGTTTGTGCAGTTGCTTCAATCGGTACAAACCGCTCCATTACGCTTTAAGGCTTAAGCGTAATATAAATAGGTCATCGTTGATGAATCTGTATAGGAGAAATCATGAAAAAGATATTTGGAATACTAATCCTATTATTTGTCATGTCAAATGTAGTAGTATTTGCCGATGAAAAAAGCATTTATCTACAGCTACTTCAATCGAATAAAATGGCTGAGCTAGAAGAGCATTTAAAAAAATGGGAAGCAAATGAACCGAATAATCCTGAAATGTTCATAGGCTACTTTAACTACTATCTCAATATGGCAAGAAATGAAACAATTGTATTTGGTGGTAAAAATCCACCTAAAGGAGATACCTATTTTTCAATTACTGATCCTAAAACAGGTGACAATATTGGATATATGTATGGAGAGGTGAAATATGATCCTAGCTATGCTGAAAAGGCATTGCAAATTATAAACAGGGGATTAGCAATAGCCCCAAGCAGACTTGATATGCATTTTGGTAAAACAAGATTACTGGCAGAATTACATTCTTATGGAAAACAGAAAGAATATCTTCTGAAAATCTTTGATATTGGCAAAACAATAAACAATAAATGGCTCTGGAGTGACGGTAAGGTACTTGAGGATGCAGAAAATGTGTTTGTCAATTCGATTCACGATTATATTTCAGAATGGTATAATGCAAATGATAAAATAGCATTTGCATCTGTTCTTGAAATTGGTGAAGCATTAACTATATATTATCCAGATAATCCAATTGGATATAATGATTGTGGTCTTTTTTATGCCCAAAATGGTGACATGGCAAACGCAGAGAAATATTTTTTATCAGGTTATAGAGTTGATACAGAGGACGAAGTACTTATTGGGAATCTTGCTTACTTATATGAAGCTAAAAAGAATGTGGGAGAGGCTATAAAGTATTATAAGATCATGGCAAAATCAATGAATCCTAAGTATTCAGAATATGCAAAGAAAAGAATTACTGAATTATCAAAATAACATAGCAATCGTCGCGTCCAACGCTTTGATAGTGTTCTGCATTCAAGGCAGAGTAGGGATGCAGGCTGAACGAACCGGTAATTCTTTGAGGATAGGCTCTAAACATAGAGGCTTGATAGCTTTTGATAAGATTCAATATGGGAGATAGACTAAGCTCTATTTTAGAGGGAATCACTATCCTGACAGGGTATTAAGCGATCTGTTAAACCATTGGATTATTGTAAAGTTGCCCTGAGTACATGACATATGGTAAAAGAAAGTATTCGAGAATAATAGGTTGGGTATAGTAATACCAGCAAAAACATTGTGCGATAAATTGTATTTATGAGGTATTTTAATGATCAGAAGAGCCAAGGTTGATGACGCAAATAGAATTGCTGAAATACATGTGTTTGGATGGCGTTGTGCATATAGGGGTATTGTATCTGATGAATATTTATTTGGTAAAGCATCTGTCGGGAAAAGGATCGTCTCATTTACAAAAGCAATAGAAGAGGGTGTCGAAAATATCCTTGTATATGATGAAAATGACATTATCAAAGCATTTATGACGATTGGTAAATGTAGAAATGAAGATAAGACTGATTGTTTTGAATTATGGGGAATTTATGTAGAACCATTATTGAAGAATCAAGGTATAGGAACCGAAATGATTGAATATTGCGAAAGTTATGCAAAGGAGAATGGTTATACTGAAAATGTGCTATGGGTTTTTAAGGATAATAGTCTTGCGAGAAAATTCTATGAAAAAATGGGTTACAAACCGGATGGAAAAGAAGAAATATTAGAACGTTTTAATGCAACTGAAATTAGATATGTTAAGAAGTTGCAATAGTAAGGGATTTTGCTGACAATCTTTGTGTATTACACCTTGGCACTTCTCGTGCCGCATTCATGGTATGGAAGTCAGGAAGCTGATGGAGTTGATACTTGCTTGGAGATTGTCGATATATGCAGGGACTTGATGTTTTTGACAGAATTCGGGAAGTGATATAGACTAACAAATGTTGAATACAATGAAATGACATAATACAGTATTGAGCAAATAGTCGAGGGATATAGCTATGGACTATTATCCTCATGGGTATGCAAGGTAGTTTAACGAATTGGAGTTGAAAGAGCAATCATATGAATGAAACTGTAGAGATAAGAAAAGCAACTGAACAAGAGATAGATGTTTTACTTAATATTTGGATCGAAAAATCAAAATATCTGGAAGAAAAGAAAATAAAAGTATGGGATATTCAACAGTTTACACAAGAAAAATTAAAAGAGAAGTATGGAGAACCGCAATATTTTATCGGCTTGGCAAATAATAGAATATTTGGTGCTTTTATATTGATTGAAAAGGATGACAAGTATTGGTCAGATAGATTAAGTGAAAAGGCGTTCTATTTTCACAAATTTGTAGTGACTAATGAATTTGCAGGGATGGGATACTCAAAAATAATATTGGACTGGGTTAAGAACTACGGAAAACAGATGGGGAAAGAATATATTAGATTGGATTTCAATGAAAGTAGAGAATATTTAAAGCAGTTGTATTACGGAAATGGATTTATTAAAGTAAGAGTATATGAAGAAAATGATAAGCATAAGCTTGTGCTAGCAGAAATCAAGATATGATTATGTTTCGGCTAACAACTGCTTCAAGCGGATAAATCCTTAGTCATTGTAACATGTTATTTCTTTGCTTGGAACAAATCACCCAAAAATCAAGCCGAATAAATCCTTATATACAACCTCCTCGGAGCCTCCTTGAAGTAATAGAAGAAGACAGGACATAGCCATCCCTCCATCTCTTTACCATTGATGGTGCCATGGTAGGTCGATCTAGAGCTGGTAGTCGAAAGCAGGGTGGGGCAGGTTAAAATGGCGAATGGCTCGTCGGCATATTCGATGGTGACCCTTGAGGCACTTCTACCTGCCAGTTGTTCTATGATTTCTGGGATTCCTGCGACCAGTTGATTGTCTGCCTTGGAGTATCCGTTGTCATCATCGACATACCAGTAGCCAGACTCTTTCTGGGCATGGACTGTGCGTTTGGTCATTATGTCCTCCTATAGTAGTTTTATATACGGGTGAGTAACTATCTTCCCCTCCTGATTGAAGTTGCCTGTAATCTTCGCCAGAAACAACTGCATCTCATACTTATTGTCAAACTTGTTGTAGTCCTTTCCCGTAGCACTGAAGACTTCGGAGCCCTTGTAGGACAGCCTTCTTGTTTTTCAGAAGCTTGTAGGAGAAGGGCATTTCGTCGAACAGGATGTTTCGTTTGTCTTCCATACTATTCCGTTCCTACAAGCGATTTGATCTTCTCAATAGTCTGTGGAGCAGAACCTTCGTAGTGGTTGTTGGTGTTAATGAATGCTTTCCTGCCACCATCCGCCAACATTTTAACCGCTGGAATGATGCGACCCAGTTCTTCATCTTTTGGTCGTACTATCTGACTCCAATCAGCTCCTGTCTTTTCTTCCATACCTTCGCGATCTTCTCCATGAAGCCTGATGCAGAAGGTTTCGCCAATAAGACTCCCATAGGCGTCGATCGTCTTGGCAACATCATCCATCCAATAGCCTTGGAGAAGGACTGGTGCAACCTTCTTTGACTGTAGCAAGCCAAACCAATCGGCATCAACCCATCGAGGATTACGAATCTCGAAGGCATAGGGGAAATCGGCAGGTAGAGCGTCAATAAAGGTGGCGACTTTATCAAGAAACGGAGCCTTCGATCCCATCTTGTCCTTATTCAGATACTCGAACTGGAAGATGAATAGCCCCACCTTTGGGATGAGTGCATCCAAGGACTCGATGAATCGATGGAAAAATTCTACATTGAGGAATCGAGTATTTTCAATCAGCGGTTCGCCTTTGCGGGCATATTGATGAGTCAGGGTTATGGCATTGGGACATTTGACGGTGAATAGAAAGTCATCGGGTGTCGTCTCATTATATTCGACTACTGTTTCCCTGCGAGGAAGGGCGGCTCCTGATTTACTGAGTGACCAGAACCATTGGTCGACTTCTACGGTAGAATACTTTTTGGCGTATTCTTCCAGATAATTTGCTGGTTCTCGTGATGAGTAGACGAGACCTTCCCACGAAGGATATTTCCAACTACAAGTTCCTATGCGAATATTAGCCATGATGATAGTATAGTCTTTTTTGATTTTTGATGCAAAATATGCTAAGATAGATACATGCCTGAAGAATTTGACCGATCCCTGATTCACAAACTTTTCTCGAAGCGGCTCAATGTCGAAGTGCCCGAAGTGCAAATCATTCTCAAGAGCTTACTTGAATCCCCCGTGATTGAGTGCAAATCTTCGAGCGATATCTACTACTGCTTTATCGAACCTAAGAGCCCCCAGTGGAAGTTTAGGACAAATCTTGATGTCTGGCACAATAATACTCTCTATGTCCTCGACGTTATGCAGGATTGGACTGTAGGAGCTATAGAGATTCAACGGGATTTTCCGCCGATGGATTCGATGCAGATTGTAGAGCTGGAGTAACCTCATCAATAGCCGTAATAGATATTTGGTCTGGATCGTTCTTGGTATAAATGATGGTATGTCTCCCATCCTGTTCCTTCAATACCACTCGACCATTACCTACGGAAATTACTGTTGAACGAATGAATCTACCATAAGCCATAGGGAACATCCTTTCGACAGAATACCTCTATGGAAAGTGGGTCTTTTTTCTCCCAATCCAGTAGCCCATAACCAAACGGCGATGAAGGCGTTGGGTTGAGATTTAGACATTCCATTGCCGTCTGCATACCACCAGTATCTGCAAAGGTGAAGACTAAGCCGCGACGGCGATAAGACCGCTCGTCTGCTTTGAGCATCCGTTCCAAGTTGTTAATCTGATCCTTGAAGAATTTTCGTATATAGGCATCACGTTCTCTCAAGTATATCTTCGATGGTTTTATGACTTGTTTCTGGACGAAGACTATTCTTGACCCATCAAGCACTGGTTCAGCCTGAAAGCATGAAAAGACAAAATGTTTAAGGTGAACCAGAGCATCTTGTGCTTCCTGCTCTGAAATAAAATGCAGAATATACGCTGTGTCGTCATGTCGAACATAATCAAGCGGCAGATTGCAGAGAGTGTCGATGAGAACATTTACTTCCTCGGTAAATGACTTGCCAATGAACTTAACCGGCATCATGGTCTTTGCCTTCGACAATGGTTATAGTAACATCTGACCATTTCTTCCAAAGTCTTGTCGCCATTGATGATATAGAGGTGATTAAAAAGTATATTTTGTCCAAGGTCATAGACTACCGTAGGAATAGGATTGTCCCTTGATTCGACATCGGCAATAATCGCATCTTCAATCGCAAAATAGGTATTGGCATCAAGAACACGAAAAAAGCAAGATATGCTGGTTGTCATAGGCAACAGTAGTTCTGGGTCTCGATATAGGTCGAATACATGGGCAGTTGTAGACAGTGCCGCTATTGCTTCTGCTCGCTTCGCAGAGTCTTCAATACCCACGACTACGGTATCGAGAGGATTGTAGGTTAGGCTTGTATCAAATGGATCGACCAGATTCAGTTCCATATAGAAATGTGCTCTCTTTTGCCATGGAATGAAGACTTCTCTGCTTCCTTGAAGCACTTCCAGAAATGAGCCATCATGGCATCGTATGATTGATTACCATCAAAAAGATGCGGATGATTAAAAAGTTCCACTTCTACTCCATACACTCCAACGGGTGTTTTAGAGCCTGAAGTAAAGTTGGCAATAATATCAGCTTCAACCAACTTGTAAGTTGCATAGTCTATAAAGATGAAGAAACATGGAATCTTGAACATGATGGGCAATAGAACATCAGGACTTCTATACAAATCGTAAAGACTAAGATGCTTGTTGGACATTGCAAGAAATTCCTTTCTTAATTCTTCATCCGAGAAACCTGCAAGGCACTGGTACGAATTGTTGAGTTGTTCTGGGTCTATGGGGTCAGGGAATACTTTGAGGGATGCTTTCATATCTGGCTTAGTTCCTCTTCGGTCGGAGGAGCAAGGTCGATATTCTCTGTTTGAATCCATTCATCACCATCGACATGATAGAGAACTTCTAAAGTCACCGCCATAAGCAAGTATGTAGGAGTCCCGCTATCAGTCTGATGGAATAGCAATGATATTATTTCTTGCCATGCCTGTTTCCACAAGGCGACGAGATAACGTGGATAATGGATTGAGGTTGCAAAGGCTATCGCATCCCTCTTGTTCAAAAAATAGGTGTTGATGAAGAGAGCATCGGCGGTCGCTTCGATCAAATACTGGTTGCCTTGGAGTGTCATGTAGCGGGCATAGGCATAACCAGCCTTGATGCGGTCAAGGATGGTGGGATGCTTGGTCAAGATTAGTCTCTTGTCAAAGCGATAAGATACGCGTTGCTGAATGAATCTCTGTCCGAGCGAAACGATATGCTTGGTCGCCCACCACTGGGGATAGTAGTCTACGAGGGATTGGACTGACCATTTCTCAACGGCATCAAGCATGTACCATTTTATCATATTTCGATTTATAAATCAAAAAAATGGCTGAAGCCAATTCATGCTCCTGAAACAAGTTGAAAAAATATTTTGATTATTTTCTTACAAATGTTTGGATGTCTCCCTTTGTGAAGGTAAAAAGAAAAACTATATACTGGCATTCATCTGTAACGTACACTATTAATTTTTCTTTGTCGTGTTGAAATACTTACTTCTTCAGTCGGATATATAGAAAATTTGAGAAATTTCCTGTTATGTGATAGAATTAGAATAATTTGTAAATGGAGGATTATATGAAGAAACTTATTTTGATGGCTATGGCGATTTTTTTCGTATCTTGCTCAGACTACATGCTTCCTGACAAGTATTACGATGCACGGCTTGAAGGTGTATGGGTACAAGATAATCCGGCTGTCGGCTCCTATAGGACATTGACCTTCAATAGAGCCTATGGTGAATTTATAGGCGATATTGAGGGGACAGGAACTGTTGAAGGACAGTGGAATGCCAATTTCGATGATGTTTTTGGCTATGATACTCTTAGTCTGATGTTTAGTCAGGAAGAGGCATATTTTTATGAGTATGTCTTTTTATCTGATGATTCGTTTGAATTAATACCATCAGGAACGATTGTGGAGGGATATACCAAAGGTATTGGCGAAGGGATTTACCATCGCTAAAGTGCTTCATGCTTTGATTGATATACAAACTATTTTCATGTACCCATTGGTTGACTAAGTATTTTCATCCGGTTCTTTACTTCAGTGTGATGTAGTAAAATAATGATTGAAGCTTAACATCACAAATAGTTAATGAAGTCTATGAAAACCGCCATCAGGAAATTTGATTTATAACCCGATTTCTGATATAATGACTCGCTCATTCAGGGGGACGGATGGGCATTGAATATTTTGAGTCTTGCAGTAACGGAACTGAAACATACTGGGAACACCCGCTTGGATTGATCTATACCGATTCAGTCCGTGAGTTTGCACAGGACGCTAAGGCTTACTGGATTCTGGATATCGTCTCCTCCTACCGCCATGTGTTCCACAAATACCCCTTCCTCGTCTTGTTTTTTGATGTGAATGGAAGTGCCTGTACTTTCCATGCCCGTGAAGATAGCGACCTGCCAGACATTGTAAGTCAGTTCATCGAGTATACCGATCTGACAGTCAGCCTCAAACTCTATCTGGTTGACGGAGTCCTCATGTTCCCATCGGATTATTGACATGAAGCTATGCCTACTTCCGCCGCTTGACGACCTCGAAGACCGAGGCTTCTGGATGACTCCGTTCTGGTATGTCGAAGGATTCATTGGCTACCATGTCGTAGCAATTATTGGTATGAGAAAACCAAAACCGTTCCTCCTCATCAGGACTGAAGTGAAGAGTGATGAGGGAAGAGAAGAGCTTGCCGCCTACTCCATTTCAGAATCTCCCGTTCTTGTCTGGGGGGAGAAACTTGCTATTGAAGATCGTATCATTCTGTTTATCCAGGATTACCAGAAACCTCTGTTGGCTCATTGGGCTGGAACTCTTGATAGTCACGATCTGTCAAGGTCTATAGGAGAAAAGGTAATGAGACACAGCCCGCATACCCATTGCTGGACACAGCATCTATGGGGTCGGAAAACATTTGAGTTTGAGCATACGAGGGAAGAGAAGAACGGTTCTCGGCATTTTGGTTTATCGCTTGGTTGGAACTTCCGGGCAAGCCATGCTGGTCTATATTTCTATTTGCATTTCTGGCGGGAAACAATATCCATACAAATTTATGACGGTCGGCATTGGTGTTCAGAGCATGAATGTTGGTTTGACGAACCGGATCATCCATACCATGAGTAAGACTACCGTCTACGAAGGGCTGAAGACCGCTGTGGTCAGAAACGCCTTTCCCCACCATGGGTTTCAGGATGATGAAGCTACAATTCTCTTCAACTCATGGGAACAATTCCAACCATTCGACCACTTCTTGGATGGCATAGATACTTTGGGTTGCAAACTCAATATTTATGCTGAGCGAGTAACAGGTAGATCAGACGGTGTTGCAGTCACGGTAGATGATCAAATACAGCATCTTGGGTATTGGACAATGTATTGCAACATGAAGGAAAAAGTGGCGGCTTGGGAGCATTTTCTTTCTCAGGTACTTCGTACTGGTGCCACGATGCACGACTATAATTACGAGACATTCAAGGTTTATTTTGATGAATATGAATTTCACATATTCAATCAGGAATTTGAAAAGGACAAGTCCAGATTCCTGTTGGATGGTGTAGCTCACTATATAGCCTATCCATCACTGCAAATTGATGGCTTGGAGATGGTGATAGTCAGTCTGGAATTGCCAGATTGAACATACGCCTGACTCGACTGCCTGACATCAACACAGACCAAGACATGACACGGCATGGGTTTCATGACTATGGCAGGTTTGCTCTGACAAGGACGGGGTTTTGGTTTGCAGGATCGAGAAGTTCTCATCCCGCTGATTGTCAGGTTGGCTGGTACTGGGCGATTTCCGGCGAAGAATTGTTGGTGTCTGCCCGTGGTGCAAAAATGGATGGCGAGTCATTATTTAATGAACGGAAGCCAGTGCTGGCAAGACTCGTTGAGGAATTGGTAAAAAGGCGTGTGATTAGGAAGCCAGAGAGCATTACTCTGGTAGAATGAAGACGCCTTGGGGTTGCCCTGTGACAACACAAAAAATCTCGACCACAAAACGCGATGCCTTTAGTTGATTTTACCATACATATATCTTAGGCAGAAAATGTTTTTATATAAAAAGGCTCCCTTTCGGGAGCCGTCTCTGAACGAGCTGGAAGATAGTTAAAATCCGATCTTGGTGTAGTCTGTGGAGATCATCTCATTGATTATAAGGGAGATATTCCACGACTCATTCAACCAAAAATCACCATGATAGGTATAGCAGACCACATTGTCTACAATGTCGTCATCATCAGCAGGATTCCCATTGCCATTAGCATCAACAGCGGCATCGGCATCAACGAACCGAAGAGTATATTCGACAGTAACATCAGGATCGGGAACGGTATAGGTGATGGTATAAGTGAAGTAGTTGGTGCCGATACCGATGGGAATATCGGACAGATACTTAGTATTGAAGTAGGTGTTACCATCTGCGGTAACCGTGAACAGGTCGCTACCAGCAGACTGCACGGTTGCGGCAACGCCATCTTCTGTGTAGTAGGTGCCAGCACCGTCCATTTGGTAAATCCTGATTTCCATCTCGGTAGTATCCAACACGTTGATGAACGTATCATCAAGATAAACCGGAACCGGGTTCACGACTTGGTTGGCACAGCTAACGAGAACCATCGCCGCCAGAACCATCAACCCCACGAACACGCTCTTGTAAACCTTCATACAGTCCTCCTATAAAGATTTGGAAATTAGTTTATGAAATTTGCTCCGCTGGCTTGTATTCCCCGCACCACGTCTTCTCTCTTGGGTGTATGTTCGGAAACTTGCTGGCATGGTTGGTGGTGCGTCCGCCGCCGAGAGCGGCATCGGTGGCTACGAGGACAGGAGGGTAGCGGCGGCATTCTGTGCCACTATTAAAAATGCAGGTAGAGCATGACCGTTCTGGCATTTCTTCCTCCCTCAAGGAGAAAGAATAGGCAGTCTATGAGGCGTTGTCAAGATATGTCTAAAAGACTTATTTCTTTTTGAAAAATTCTGCCTGACTTTTATGTACTTGTTTCTTGATCAACTCTGGCAATTCCTTCATCAGCATGATTGAGAAACGAGCAACAGTTGCTTCAGAGTTGTCTGGGACATCATCGACGCCTTCTTCGAGGAAGAGGGTATAGGGACGTAACTGCATTACTTTACAGATGCTTTCCAGCGTGACGGTGGAAGGAAATTTGATGCCACGTTCTATTGAGCCTACAAAAGTAGGATGGACATCGAGTTCCTCTGCTAATTTAGCCTGAGTCCAACCAAGTTCTTGGCGTCGTTTGCGGATATTGGCGGCTAGTATTTCTGGTATTGTAGTCATGTTTCCCCAACGACATGATGAGTCTATGGGGATGACTTGAAAAGAGACGTGTAGACTGCATTAAATAGAGCTTGTTAGACTTGGTTGTTGCAGGTCTACTTGGCTTGCTACTCCCAAAGCATATCAAACAGTTCGAATGGGTTCACATGAATGAATAAGAGGTCATAGCCGATGCCGTAGCGAGAGAATAGCGATGACTGCTGTTGAAGATCGTTTGGAACGAACGCTTTGTTTGATAACTCAGCCAGAAGGGCTCTCGCATAGTTGATAAGCTGATTCTTCCCGATGGTTTGATTACTTAAGCACTCAAATTTATCAGAAATAATCTGATGAGCTACATACACTCCATCGGCAAAGGTAGCAGATTCAGGTTTAGGTAATGCCCGCGACATAAGATAACTGTAGACCAGTTTCAAGTAGTCATTGAAAGCGACATTGCCCATTGTTTTATCACTAATAATTTTGTAGATGGAGACAGCATATGCAATTTTCTTTTCCCAGTCATCGTCCTTTATGGTCGCATAGAGCATCCTGTAGGCTGGCTCAACCAAGTCATTTGTTTTAATGTGGGGAGATTTGTCTTGCATCTGCACAGGAATGGATTCTTTGATTTTGGCAAGGTACGCTGGGAATCCGTCTTTCAGTTTCTGTATATAGGCTGGATAATCAGATTGTTCTTGTTGGTATAACTGCCCACCCACAATCTTCCGTCCGTCCAGATATCCACCGATCATTATTCCGTTACCACGGTCTATTTCCGCTTGTGTCGGCATTAAGACATCCCTCCCATCTTCACAGCACGATCTTCTTTCTTTCGGAGCGGCATAAAGCACTGTGGACAGGAAAGATGTGCGGATTTTAGGCATGAACTGCAAACTGAGCCTTGGATGTCATCACATACCCGACAAAAATAGGTGTCATCGTTGCTCAAGGAGTTGAAGGATTTCTTGCAGATGATACATTCTTCGGCTTGATTAACAATCATAAACCACCTCGACAGAGTAAGTCTATTAGGATGCTATGAGTATAGCCTAATGGGCATAATCTGCAAGAGGAATTTTAGAATATGGATGAGGAAGTGCGTTCTGCTATTGGGAGAGAAACGGATAGGAAAGCGGTTATTCTACTTTGGTTGCATATCGAACCATTACCACACCATCTTCAAATGTCTTCGTCTCAATCAGGGTCAGTTTCTTCAGGGTATCAGCAGTAATCCACTTCTTGCCGCTACCAATGAGTACAGGGAAAATAAAAGCATAAATTTCATCTACAAGATACAAGCCCAAGGCAACAGAGGCAATCTCTGCTCCACCAATCCCAATAATGCCAGCGGTGCTTGCCTTGATGCTGAGTAGTTCTGATTCTGAGCAATCGTGCTTCAGTATGGTTTTGCTGGTTTCTACTTTTTGTAAGGTTCTACTGAAGATAATTTTCTGCTTGGCTTTCCAGATTTTAGCATAATCATGGATGTAATCAGGATAGTCATCCTGATCCTTCAGGTTCTCCCAGAAGGTCATGATTTCATACATCTTTCTGCCATAAATCAATATTTCTGTACTTGCCTCCATTTTGTTGAAATATTCATGCAAATCTTGCTTTGGTTCAGCCCAGTCGAAATTTCCATTGCTGTCTTCAAAATAGCCGTCCAAAGAGATCAGCATGGTATAGATCAGTTTCCCCATGGTTACTGCCTCGCTTCTCTCATCAATGCGACGCTATAGGGATACAGTTCGCCAGTCATTACGCCTTCAAGGATGGCAGGATCGAGTCTCATCTGCTTCTGAGCTGAGTCATAATCCTCTGCCTCGAAAATAACAATGCCGAACGTTTTCTCATCAAGTCCTGCTGTCTTGCCCGCAAGTATCAGAATCCCTTCTGCAAGGAGGGTTTGAAGGTGAGCAAAGTGCCTACCTACGACAGCATTATCTGAATCTGTCCAATTTGCTTCTATGATCAATCTTGGTATAGGCTTTAGAATGTAGATGAATTGCTTCAAGGCATACTCCTAATCAGTGGGCTATCTGATTCCTCAATTTATTGCCGATCAGGATTCCGTTAATGATTGGACTCTGCAAGCTTCTTGAAGTTTGTTAAGATGGCTTGCCAGCCAGTCCTTTGAAGGTCAAGGGAGTTTTCGGTTTCAGCATCAAAGGTTTCAACTACTTCCGTCTGCTTGCCGATTGCTCGGAACTCGATTGACACTTTTCTGTCATCCCCAAGGATATATTCAATTCGTTTCTCTGGAATCACCTTTGTATATGTACCGCAAAAGTCAAACCCAACCTTGCCGTCGCTTGATTCCATTCGGTAATTGAAAGAGCCATCTGCTCGAAGATCATTGGTTGCCTTTGGACAACACCAGTCATCTGATGCAAAGTTCCATTGTACGATTGAATATGGGGAGGTGAAGGCTTCCCATGCTCGTCTAAGGGAGGCGTTCACGATGACAGAAATAGTGATCTTCTCAAAAGTAGGCATATATAGTACCTCTAAGATATATTACTGAAAGAGCAGAGAATAGACAAATAGTGCAGAATGCCAGTGGCTTCTATTTTGGAACAGCTTTTGCCCCACTGAACCATGGCATCTCTTTGCCAGTAATCATTTGTATTCTCAGCCCCAGTTGAGCCGCGTGGTGCTGGATATGCCTCATGTTGTAGACATAAAGTTCTGCCCTG
>CAZNXK010000095.1:0-6834 GCA_964576835.1 uncultured Treponemataceae bacterium
ACGACCAGGGCGGAGCCGGCGAAATTGTCCAGGGCTTCCTCGAGTGCGCGCAGGGTATTCACGTCAAGGTCGTTCATCGGTTCGTCGAGGAGGATGACGTTGGCGCCCTCCTTGAGCATCACCGCGAGGTTGAGCCTGTTCCGCTCGCCGCCTGAAAGCACGCCGACTTTCTTCTGCTGGTCGCCGCCCGAGAAGTTGAACCACGAGCAATACGCCCGGCTGTTCACGTCCTTGACGCCGCCCAGCTTTATGATGTCGAGGCCACCGGAGAGCTGCTCCCATACCGTCTTGTCGGGGTCGAGTCCTGCGCGCATCTGGTCGGCATACGCGAGCTTGACCGTTTCGCCTATCCGGAGGGTGCCGCTGTCGGGTTTCTCCATGTCGGCGATGAGCTTGAACAGGGTCGTCTTGCCCGCGCCGTTCGGGCCGACGATGCCGACTACCGCTCCCGGCGGCACCGAGAACTCGAGGTCCTGGAACAGCACCTTGTCGCCGTAAGCCTTGCACAGCGCCTTGGACTCGATCACCAGGGATCCGAGCCTGGGGCCGGGGGTTATCGTCAGTTTTGTCTCGCGGACCTTTTCGCGCTCGCCGTCGGCGAGCAGCTTCTCGTACTGGGTGATACGGGCCTTGCTCTTGGCGTGCCGCCCCTTGGGGCTCATGCGCACCCACTCGAGTTCGCGCTCGAGCGTCTTGGCGCGCTCGGAGTTGCCCTTTTCCTCGAGTTCGAGCTGCCTGGATTTCTGGTCGAGCCAGCTGGAATAGTTGCCCTTCCAGGGGATGCCCTCGCCGCGGTCGAGCTCCAGTATCCAGCCGGCTACGTTGTCCAGGAAGTAGCGGTCGTGCGTCACGGCTATGACGGTGCCGTCGTATTCCCGCAGATGGCGCTCAAGCCATGCGACGGTCTCGGCGTCGAGGTGGTTGGTCGGTTCGTCAAGAAGGAGTATGTCGGGCTTTTTAAGGAGGAGGCGGCACAGCGCCACGCGTCGGCGCTCTCCTCCGGAGAGCACGTCGACCACCTGGTCCGACGGGGGGCAGCGCAGGGCTTCCATGGCGAAGTCGAGCCTGGCGTCCAGGTTCCAGCCGTCGAAAGCCTCTATCGTCTCCTGGAGTTTGGCCTGCCTGTCGGCTAGCTTGTCGAAATCGGCGTCGGGGTCGCCGAAGGCCTCGCTGACCTTCTCGAACTCGGCAAGTGCGTCGACTATTTCCTGGACGCCTTCGGAGACGACCTCGCGCACGGTCTTGCCCGCCTCGAGCCGAGGTTCCTGCTCCAGGAAGCCTATCGTGTAGCCAGGCGAACAGTCTGTCTCGCCGGCGAACTCCGTGTCCGTTCCGTTGAGGATGCGGAGGAGGCTCGACTTGCCCGAGCCGTTCAGTCCTATGACGCCTATCTTGGCGCCGTAGTAATAGCTGATGGATATGTCCTTGAGGACCTGCTTGGTACCGTACTTCTTCGATACGCGGTGCATCGAGTAGATGATCTTCTTGTCGTCGACTGTGGCCATGGGCGGGAGTATACAAGAAAACAGTATTTTGGTTGAGGGGGCGGCGAGCCTGCCGGCAGGAGGCCTTATCCTCTTCATTCGACGGTTCAAGCATATCGGGTAGAGCGGCGGGCAGTAGCGGCCGGGGCCGGGTACAGCCAGGCGCGCGGCGCCTGACTGCCCCTGCGCCGCCTCATGCCTTGGCAGCCAGCCTGGCCCTCGAGGCTTTCAGTTCGTCGGTCCAGAACGACAGCGCCTGGAACATCGCCCTGGCGGCCTTGGCCTGGTCGTCGGTGGCCGTGAACGCGCCCGAGGCGTCGAACTGGGTCCAGTAATTGGGTACCATGACAGCCTCGCGGATGTCGAACAGCTTGACCTCGCCCGATACCTCGCGTAGCTGCTCGATCGCCCGGGCACCGCCCGCTCCGCTGCCGTAGCTGGCGAATGCCACCGGCTTGTTGTTCCACTCGTAGAACAGATAGTCGATGGCGTTCTTCAGGGACGCGCTGTAGCCGTGGTTGTACTCCTGCGCGACGAACACGAAGCCGTCGGCCTCGTCGATGAGCCTGGACCAGCGCTTGGTGTGGTCGTGTTCGTACTTGTTCATGCTCGCCGGTACTGCCTCGTCGAGCATGGGGAGTTTCTGGTCGGCAAGGTCGACGAGTTCGAAGCGCGGGCCGCCGGGGTTGCCGTCCGAGAATTCTTTGGCCGCCGATGCCAGCCATGCGGCGAAGGTCGAGGCGAAACGCCCGGGCCTGGTTGAACCTATGATGATCTTGATGGTGCTCATGCTGTCCCTCCTGTTAAGGACTCTGTCGGATGTGTTTTTATAATATATATAAAATACTATGTAAGCAGGCAAGATATACTACAATAATAGTAAAGAATAATGATTACAGGACGATGCGCTCGTCTCCGGAGCGTTTGACGAGCCGTGCGTCCTCCATCCTGTTGAGGAGCGGAAGGATGTATTTGCGCGACAGCCCCGAGCGCTCCTTGGCGTCGCCGACTGTTATGCTGTCCCCGCCCGTCCTGCCGCGCAGAATCGCTTCGACGCAGGCATCGAAGGCGTCTCGCGCCATGAATATGCCGCCATCCAGGGGCCGCGCCTCGCCGAAGGAGCAGAGCGTCTTGAGCGAGCGGGCGTCGGACTGAGCCGTGGTCTTTCCAGGCTCAAGCCCGGCCTTGCCGGCCGCCTTCAGCCTCGCCAGCAACGCCGACTCCTCGGGGCTCAGGCTTCTGACAGGGCTCGAAGCTTTCCACAGCGCGCCTTCGGGCCGTATTGACTTCTCGGCGATCAGGCTCGCCAGGGCAGCTCCGATTGCCTCCCCGGTCGAGGCGTCGCCTCCGGCGTCGCCTTGGGCGAAGGTTTTGGCGAACAGGGACCAGGCCGCGGCTATGGACAACCCCGCGGGTTCGCCTGCCGCGGAGAGGAAGGCCTGCCTGAGAAGGGTCCAGCGCACCGGGTCGAAGGTGACCAGAGCGCCGTCCTGCGCCTTGGCGCATTCGAAACCGGCCGCCCTGGCTTCCGCGGCTGTCAGGCCGCTCCGGTCGATGGTCCAGCCGGAGCGGAATGTGGCGAGCGAAAGCCTGTAGGCGCTTGCATCCTCGAGTCCCCAACCAGCCGATTCGAGCATGGCTGCTGCTGCGGCCACCCGTGGAAGAACCGATGCCAGCGCCTTGCGGTCTTCCGGCTTGGTCGAGTCCGCGCGCACCAGCGACCCCCGGCACAGCATGGCGGCTCCGCCCCGCCTCAGGAGGACGAAGGCCGCGCCGGCGGGACAGGCGACGGGTTCGCTTGATACTATCCTCAGGCAGTCGCTGCCCCTGTAGCGCCATACCTCGACGTCGCTCCTGGCGGTCCCGACGGCCAACTCGGCCTCCATGCCGTCACGGAGGAGCGGTCGTCCCCTGGCGTCCGCAAGGCCGATTTCAGGCGTACCCGGCAGCGGCAGGAGCCTGCCCAGGAACTCGGTGCCTGCAAGAACGGGAGCGCCCGGCGCCGCAAGCAGGTTGCCCCGCCTGATTCCCTCCCTGGCACCCGACAGCGAAAGCGCCGCGCGGCAGGCAGGTTCGGCGACCCCGAGCTCGGCGCGGTAGCTCTGCACTCCCCTGACGCGTACGCGCACGCCTACGGGGTACAGCTCGAGTTCCGTGCCAACGGCCACAGATCCGCCCCGCAGGGTTCCGGTGACGACCAGGCCGCCGCCGAGCGGCGCAAAGACGCGGTCGACGTAGAGACGGGGGCTCCCGCCCGAAGCCGCCGGCCGCTGCCCCAGGCTGCGGTCTATGGCGGCCTTGAGCTCGGCGATTCCCGAGCCGCTCAGGTTGGATACCGCCACGGCTTCCGGCCTGGCTCCGAACAGGGCCGCGGCGCGGCCAAGCGCGTCGGCGGTGACCGCGGCTGTCCTGTCGTGTGTGACTGCGTCGGTCTTGGTGATTGCCAGCACGACGGCCGGAGCCGACAGCGACGCTACGATGGATGCGTGGAGAGTCGTCTGGGGCATCCATCCGTCGTCGGCGGCCACGACGAGGATGACCAGGTCGAGGCCCCATGCGCCGGCTACCATGTTGCGGAGGTAGCGCTCGTGGCCAGGCACGTCGACGACGCCTATTGCCTCGCCGCCGCCGCCTTCGTACCAGGCAAATCCGAGATCGGTTGTCATGCCGCGGGCCCTTTCCTCCGGCAGCCTGTCGGCGTCCATGCCGGTCAGCGAACGGATAAGCGCCGTCTTGCCGTGGTCGACGTGGCCGGCGGTGCCTATGACCCTCACGCTCGTCCTTGGGTTGTGGACGCGGGTCCGGGCTCGTGGTCATGGCGCTCCGCCTTGCGCTCTGCAGAGCGCGAGGCGGAGCGCCCCGCGCTGGCCATGAGCGATACGCTGCGCTCCAGCGCCCAGGCTATCGTCGTCGCCACTTCCGCAGGGTCTTCTACGGCCAGGGTGGCCATGTCGACAAGTACGGCGCCGTTCCTGACCACGGCGACCAGCGGGACGGGAGCCCTGCGCAACGCCGCCTGCAGGATGGCCGCGCTCGAAGGCGACGTGACAGCGAGGCCGATGGAATCGAACGATTCATCCGGCCCCGAGCCGCCGCCGGAAGCTGCCCTGGTCTCGACGACCGCGGCGGCGCCCTTGGGCAGCCTGGCTCGTATCTTCCTTGCCATTTTCCTGAGTTCCTCGACAGGTAACGCCAGGGCCGCCCCGGCAGGACCTTGCTCGCCGTTCAGCCGTTCCACGAGGACGCGTTCGAGGAGGGAGTAGACCGTCTTGCCCGGCCTGAACGTCCGGTACAACGGATGGCGCGCCAGCATGGCTACAAGGTCGGCACGTCCGGCGACGATGCCCGCCTGGGGGCCGCCGAGGAGCTTGTCCGTGGAGAAACAGACGAGGGCACAGCCCGCATCGACATAGGCTCTCAGCGGCGTTTCACCGGGGATGCGTTCCAGCGTGCAGCCGGAGCCCTGGTCGACGATGACCGGTATGGATGCCGGGACAGCCGCGACGATGTCCGCCGGGCCAGGCTTGGAGGCAAAGCCGCGGAGCGTGAAATTCGAGGTGTGGACGATCAGTGCGCAGGCAGTTTCGGAACTGATCGCCCGGCGATAATCGTTCTCGGTCACGATGTTTGTCGTCCCGACTTCGACGAAGCTCGCGCCGGCAAGTTCCAGGATATCCGGCACGCGGAAGCCGCCGCCTATCTGCACCTGCTCGCCGCGTGCGATGACGACTTGCCTGCCTCTGGCGACGGCCGTGAGGGCGAGGAGCACTCCTGCCGCGTTGTTGTTGACGACCAGCGCGGCTTGGGCCCCGACAAGCGTTGCCGCCAGTTCGTGGCAGAGCCCGCCCCTGCGTCCTCGCTTGCCGGACTCCAGGTCGAGTTCCAGCGGTACATACCCGGTGTTGGCTTCCTGCGCGCCGTTCCACGCGGTTTCCGACACCGGGGACCGCCCGAGGTTGGTGTTGAGCACTATGCCGGTGCCGTTGAACGTTTTTCGCAGACGCTTCCGGTCGAGTACTTCGAGCGCGCGTATCGCGGCTGCCCTGCAGACCGAGGCGTCGACCGCGTAGTCCGGGTCGGCCAGCGCCCGCTCCCTTTCTGCGGACAGCGACTGCGTCACGACCCGGGCGGCCAGGTTCCGCGAGACGAGAGGAAAGAATGCGGCGATGTCGGGATCGGCCAGAAGCCTCTCGACCTGCGGTATGGCTGAAAGCCGTTCGTTGGTTTCCATAGCGGAAGAGGCGGGAATCGAACCCACCACCGCGCCAAGCGCGGCCAACGGTTTTGAAGACCGCGGGAGCCACCAGACCCCGTCAACTTCCATGCCGCAGGATCGCTGTATGACCCGCGGCGAGCTCCATACTACGGGACGCGTATCGGGCTGTCAACGCGAAGCCGATGCATCGAGCGAGGCGCCTGAGGCTTTCGTATCATTCTTCTTGCGTCCCTAAAACAACTCTGGTATGGTTGTTCGTTGCCCCATTATCGCGTCTGTACCAGACGAGCTGAGGCGGAAAGGAGGGATGCGAAGTGAAATTCGGAGAGCAGGAAATAAGGCTGACGTCGATGTGCTCCGCGGCTGGCTGAGCTGCCAAAATGGGCCCCGAGGCCCTGGCGCAGGTTCTGCGTCCATTGGCCGGTCTTGTACCGCCCGAGCGCGCCGCTTCCCTCATCGCCGGTCTGGAGGAGGGCGACGACGCGGCCGTGTACCGCCTAGACGACGGCAAATGCCTGATATTCACGACCGATTTCTTCACGCCAATAGTCGACGATCCGTACGACTTCGGCGCGATAGCTGCGGCCAACGCGCTGTCGGACGTGTATGCGACCGGAGGCGAGCCAGTCGTCGCGCTGAATATCGCAGCCTTTCCGCCCGACCTGCCGTCGGAGGCGATAGCCGAAATAGTACGCGGCGGAGCGGAGAAAGCCGCGGAGGCGGGATGCGCCGTCGTCGGCGGGCATACGATCATGGATTCCGAGCCTAAATTCGGCATGGCCGTCATAGGATTCGCGCATCCTGACCGCGTGCTCCTCAAGTCAGGCGCCAGGCCCGGCGACGCCCTCGTGCTGACGAAGGCGCTCGGCACCGGCGCCATCACGACGGCGGCCAAGGAAGAAGCCTGCCCGGCCGACGTCCTGGCAGGCGCGGTGGAGTCGATGAAGCGGCTGAACCGCGACGCGCTGCGGGTGCTACTCAGGCATGGAGTGCGGGCCTGCACCGACGTGACGGGCTTTTCGCTGCCTGGCCATGCGCTTGAAATGGCGGACAAGGGCGGGGTAGGGCTGCGGCTGTTCGCGCGTGCCCTGCCGTACCTTGACGGAGCCGCGAGCCTGGCTGCGGCGGGGCACC
>CAZNXK010000095.1:6844-13883 GCA_964576835.1 uncultured Treponemataceae bacterium
CCGCCGCTATTATGAGCCCCGCATCAGTTTCGATGCAGGGCTGGACGAGGCTTTCCATGGCCTCTTCTTCGTGCCGGAGACATCGGGGGGCCTCTTGGCCGCGATACCGGAAGGGGAGGCCGACGGGTGCCTCCAGGAGCTACGGTCTGCCGGCCTTGTCGCCGCGATCGTAGGAACGGTTACTGAACGGGGAACGGGGCCGGTAATGCTCGTCATGGACACGGCCGGCTAACCCGATCGCACTCCTTGCAAGGGGAGCGGTCGGGCGTACCGCTCCCCTTGTCGAGCAAGGAGTTCAGATGAAGAAAATGATGGGGTTCCTGGCCTCCAGACCGGGAATCATCGTGACCGGCGCCGTGATTGGCGTACTGGCGCCTGTTCTGGTCTATCTTGGCAACCCCGGCAACATGGGCATATGCGTCGCCTGTTTCGAGCGCGACATCGCGGGCGCGCTCGGCCTGCACAGAGCGGCAATCGTCCACTACCCGCGGCCCGAGATTCCCGCCTTCATCCTGGGCAGTTTCATCGCCGCCCTTCTGGCCAAGGAATGGAAGCCGCGCACCGGTTCCGCGCCCCTCGTGCGCTTTGTCCTGGGCGCCTTTGCGATGATAGGCGCTCTCGTGTTCCTGGGCTGCCCCTGGCGCGCCTGGCTCAGGCTCGCCGGAGGAGACTGGAACGCCATTCTCGGCATCCTGGGCCTGATTTCAGGCATCCTGGTCGGAGTACTTTTCCTGAAACGCGGCTACAGCCTCGGCAGGAGCCATGCGGCGCCCAGGGCCCTGGGGTTCGTGATGCCTCTCTTGGCACTCGGTCTCATCGTGCTTTCCTTCGTCTCGCCGCTGTTCGGCCACAGCGCTGAAGGACAGGCCGTAGGTCCGATATTCAGGAGCCTCAAGGGCCCCGGCTCGATGGCCGCTCCAATAGCGGTAGCGCTTGCCGCCGGCCTGGTCATAGGCTTTCTTGCGCAACGTTCTCGCTTCTGCACGGTTGGCGCGGTTCGCGACGTCGTGCTGTTCCGCGACCCGCACCTTGCTTTGGGCATGGTTTCGCTCTTCGTTTTCGCCCTCGCGACCAACCTCGTACTCGGACAGATCAAGGCAGGCTTCGAGGGCCAGCCGATTGCCCACGCCGAGGGAGCTGTCAAGCGTCACCTTTGAAAGAACGGTTGCCGAATAGCCGGTCCTGACCCCATAATCGTCGCCATGAGAGACGACACCTATGTCTGTTCCCGATGCGGGACAGGCTATCCCCTGGATTCCCTCGCGTTCAAGTGCGCTTGCGGAGGCCTCTTCGAGGTAGCGCCGTTCGACCCCGTATTCCCGCCTTCGGGTGCCCTCGCAGGCGAGCGCTCGATATTCCGCTACGCCCAGGCAATGCCGCCGTTTACCGGGGCGGAACGGCTATGGGAAGACTCATGGCGGCGGACGACGATGGGAGAGGGACAGACCCCGCTTGCCAGACTCGATCCGTCGAATCCCGACGTCCTCATCAAGGTCGACTATGCGATGCCGACGTTGTCCTTCAAGGACCGCGGCGCGGCGGTGCTCGTGGCAGCCGCCGTCACTGCCGGCGCCAGGCGTCTCGTGCAGGACAGCTCGGGCAACGCCGGAGCGTCGGTCGCCGCCTATGCCGCGCGCGCCGGCCTGGCCTGCGACATCTTCGTCCCGGCATCCACATCGCCCCGAAAAGTGGCGCAGATCGAGGCCTACGGCGCCAGGGCCATACTCGTTCCCGGCACCCGCGAGGATACCGCCACGGCGGCCCTGGATGCGGCCGACTCTGGCGTCAGGAACGGTTCAACCTTCTACGCGAGCCACGTCTACAATCCGCTTTTCTACCAGGGTACCAAGACATACGTCTACGAGATATGGGAATCGCTCGGTGGCCGCATGCCGGACACGCTGTACCTGCCTCTGGGCAACGGAACCCTCGTCCTGGGAGCCTGCACGGCACTTGCGGACCTCGAGCGGCTCGGCCTGGTCAAAAACTTCCCCAAGATTGTCGCGGTGCAGGCCGCGGGCTGCGCACCCATCCACGCGGCGTACTCAAGCGGAGCGGCGGTCGTCGAGCCTGTCGTCAATACGGGTACCGCGGCCGAGGGCATCGCGATAGCCGCCCCGATGCGCGGCAGCCTCGTGCTGGCGGCTCTCCGCGCGCTGGGAGGCGAGGTAATCACCGCTCCCGAAGACGGCATCCCCGGCGCCAGGCACGCCGTCGCAGCCAGCGGCTTCTTCATCGAGACGACGAGCGCGGCGACATTCGCGGCGTTTTTCGGGCGTTCAGCTGCGGGGCTCGACGAGGGACTCGTCGTCCTGCCGCTCTGCGGCGCCGGACTCAAGAGCCTGTAGCATGGCCGACCGCCAGTGGGGAATAAGCCACAAGTTCATACTGTTCGTGTCGGCCGCCGTGGCGGTATTCATGGTTTCGGCTTTCCTCATTACGCGGAACATGCTCGAGGACTATGCCCTCGAGACGGCCGGCAGGACAGCCACCATCATCCTGGACCAGACCGACAAAAGGCTGGCTGCATTCTTCGGAGAGCTGGAAGCCCTGTCGAGGGGGCTGGCAGTCACCGCCATCGTCCGATCCGCCGACCCCGCGGGCATGCGCGACCTCTTCGTGGCTTCGGTCCTGGCCAGACGAGGCTACCTGCGTGCCGTGTATCTAGGCACTGCGACAGGAGCCATGCACGAGTGGGGCGTCGGGGACGAATTCGTCGATTTTACCCCGAGTTTTCCTGCGGGTTACGACCCGCGTACGAGGCCGTGGTACCGGAGCGCGGTGGCGAAGGGTGACTTCTCAGTCTCCGCTCCGTACCGTTATGCCAGCGTCGACGACATAGGCATCACCTGCGCCCTGCCGGTCATCGCCGCGGACGGGACTTTCGTCGGCGTGCTCGGGCTGGACATACTGCTGGACAGCCTGGGCACGGTCCTCGAGGGCCTGGCCATCCCCAAGCAGGGCAAGGCCCTCATACTCGGCTCGGCAGGCGAGATCATCGCCAGCCAGTTCCCCGAAGACCGGCCGGAGGGCATGATACTCAAACGCTTCGGGTCATTCCCCGGGGACGACCAGGAAGCGTCGGTCGGCAGCTTTACCGGAGAGGCGGGCGGGCAGGCCACACAGTTCGTCTTCAAGCGCATCGAGGGCCTGGACTGGCGGATAGTCGTCGCCATGCCGCTCGAGCCAATCATGGAATCGGTCCGGGCTCTCCTGGACCTCATAGGACTCGTCGAACTCATCTTGATGGTGGCGCTCGTCGTCGCGCTCGCAGGGATTTCCGGGAGGCTCATCGTCGCCCCGCTCGGTCGCATAGTCGCGGTCATCAACCGCGTCGAGGGCGGCGAGAAGGGAGCGCGAGTCAGCGTCAGCACGGTCGACGAATTCGGCCTCCTGGGCCACGGCTTCAACCGCCTCCTTGACGCGGTGGAGGAATACTCGGCAGGGCTCGAGGACAAGGTCAGGAGCAGGACCGACGAGATACGCAAGCTGCAGCGAGAGAACACCAAGCTGCGCATAATCGAGGAGCGGAGGCGCATCTACCGCGACATGCACGACACGATAGGAGCCAAGCTGACCAACATCTTCTTCTGCAACAGCGTCGCCAGGGACATCGCCAAGGACGGGTCCGAAAGGTTGCGCGAGATGCTCTCGACGATAGAATCGAACTGCCTACAGGCCGTCGGCAGCCTCAAGGGTATAATCATGGGGATGAGCGACGACGACAGGAGGGCCAGTTCGTTCTCGCTCACGGTATCGGCCGGAGTCAGGAACAGACTCGAGGCCAAAGGTCTTGCCTTCGACTGCGTCGTCAAGAACAAGCACGCCATAGAGGGCCTTCCTTCGACCATGCTCGACGAACTCGAGAAGATGTTTGACGAACTCGTCAGCAACGTGCTCAAGCATTCAGGCGCGTCGGGCGTCAAGCTCAGGATGTCGATGGGGTCAAGCGGCCTGTCGCTGCGGTTTTCCGACGACGGCGCAGGCTTCGACCCCGCCACGGCCCGCTCCGGGTCGGGCATCGACAACATCAGGTACCGCGTAGAGAGCCTGGCGGGCTCCGTGCGGCTGGAGACGGCTTCGGGGGCGGGCACGCTGTACCGCATCTCCATTCCTGTCCCCAGGGGCTCCGCGACGATGAGCGGGAGCGCGCAATGAGCGTCGGCGGGCCGCCATCTCACGGAGACAAGCGTCCGACGACGGTCGCCATAGTAGAAGACCAGAAAGAGGTCCGCGAGGGGCTGGTATATCTCCTGGGGCTGGACGCCCGCGTCAGCGTGTCGGCCAATTTCGGGCGGGCCGAGGACCTGCTCGAATGGCTAAAGGACGCCGACGAGCCGGACATCGTCCTCATGGACATCCACCTGCCTGGCATTGACGGAATCGCGGCGACCGGGGCGCTCCAGACCTCGCATCCCGAGGCCATCGTCCTCATCCTGACCATTTTCGAGGAACCCGACACAATACTCGCGGCTTTCAGGGCGGGCGCCAAGGGCTATCTGCTCAAGAACACGAGGCCCGACGACTTGGTCGAGCAGATACTGAGTTCCAGGGAGGCCGGCTCGCCTATTAGCCCGACGGTCGCCCGCAGGCTGCTCGACGAGCTGCGCCGCGAAGTACAGAATTCTCCAGTCGGCAGTTACGGCCTGACGACGCGCGAACACGAGGTCCTGCGGGACATCGTCGACGGCCTGACCTACAGGGAGCTTGCCGAGAAGCACCATATCGCCGGCTCGACCGCCAAGAAGCACATGCTGCACATCTACCAGAAGCTCAACGTCTCGAGCAAGGCCGAGATAGTGCGCAAGGCCATCGACGAACGCCTCGTCTGAATGGGATGCTGCCCGAACGATACAAAATACTCCCTTTGGTGAATATCGCGCCTGCGAAACCTGCCGTACACTGAGAGTACGATCCGCCCCCAGGGTTTGCGGACAATCACCGGTTTATCGGAGGCATCCATGGCTACAGAAAACGTCAAGAAGAAAGGCGCGCTCGACTGGTACTTCAAGTCCAATCTGCTCGCCCGCATCCTCATCGGCCTCATGGCCGGCGCCATCGTCGGCGTCGTGCTCGGCTTCTTCCCCGATTCGGTCAAGCCCTTCGTCGACAACTCCAAGTTCTTCGGCGACCTCTTCGTGCGGCTCCTCAAGATGATAGTCGTGCCGGTCATACTGTTCTCGCTCGTCGCCGGAGCGGCGAGCATCGCCCCGTCGCGGCTGGGACGGGTCGGCGTCAAGATCATGGTCTACTACCTCTTGACGAGCGCCTTCGCCGTCGTGATCGGGCTCGTGTTCGCCAACATATTCAGGCCAGGGCTCGGCTTCAACATCGTCGGCGACGCCGCGATCAAGGGAAAGGAAGCCGCGGCACCCACGATCATGCAGATCCTCCTCAATATCGTGCCGACCAACTTCGTCGACTCGCTGGTCAAGGGCGATGTGCTCCCGATCATCTTCTTCGCTGTCGTGTTCGGCCTCGGCATCTCGTACGTCAAGGACTCGAAGAACGCCAAGATCGCCAAAGGCGCCGATACGCTGTTCGACGTCTGCAACGCCGGCGCCGAGACCATGTACAAAATCGTGGGCGGCATCATGCAGTACGCGCCTGTCGGCGTGTTCGTCCTGATCGCCACCGTCTTTGCCCAGCAGGGCGCCAAGGCACTTGGACCCCTCCTCGTCGTCACCTTGACCGTCTATCTGGGACTCATCGTCCACCTCGTCGGAATCTACGGCGGGCTTCTGTCCGTCTACAAGCTCGGCTTCATCAAGTTCCTTAAGGGAGCCAACGAGTCGATGATCACCGCCTTCGTCACCCGTTCTTCCGGCGGAACGCTTCCGATAACGATGCGCGTATCCGAAGAAAACCTCGGCATCCCGCGCACCATTTCCTCGTTCACACTGCCCCTCGGCGCCACCATCAACATGGACGGCACCGCCATCTACCTCGGCGTCTGCGCGATGTTCATAGGCTACGCCACAGGCAATCCGCTGACCTTCAACCAGCAGATGACCGTCGTCATCACCGCGACTCTGGCCTCCATCGGCACCGCGGGCGTCCCCGGAGCCGGCGCGATAATGCTCCTCATGGTACTCGAGTCAATCGGCCTCAAGGTCACCGAGGGCTCCGCGGTGGCGTCAGCCTACGCGATGATACTTGGCATCGACGCCCTCCTCGACATGGGTCGCACAGCGCTCAACGTCACGGGCGACATGGCCGGAACGGCGATCGTGGCCAGGACCGAGAAGGAACTCGACATGACCAAGTGGGCAAAGGCGTAACAGGAATATGAATACGGGGACTGAGCCGGTTGTCGTGATAGGAGGCGGGGTCGGCCCCATGGCCGGCATCGCCCTCCACGCCAGGATCATCGAGAACACGTTGACCGACGGCACCGACCAGTCCCATCTTTGCGTGCACCATTATTCCTGTCCGGCGATGGTGCCGGACAGGACTGGCTGGCTCCTGCGCCATGCCGCTGGCTTCTCT
The DNA here is from genome assembly GCA_964576835.1 of uncultured Treponemataceae bacterium. GTDB lineage: Bacteria > Spirochaetota > Spirochaetia > Treponematales > UBA12059 > SZUA-370. The sequence goes on from CAZNXK010000095.1 coordinate 13,334, forward strand.
GGCGAGGCTGGTGCCGCCGCCGGCGACCCTGCCGAAGATCCTGCCGCCGGCATGGCCCGGGTCTTCGAGAAAGCGTCGCGTGCGCTAAACGGGCAGGCCGCTGTCGGGGGGGTGCCGTGCAACACCTTCCACGCGCCTGCGATCTTCGACCGTTTCCTGGCAATGCTCCGTGAAGCGGGGCTTGGCATACGCATCATCAACATGCTCGACGAGACGATTGACCTCCTCCGTGAGCGACTCGGCCCTGCCCAGGGCCAGGCATCCGGCCTGGCCGCCGGCGGAATGACCATAGGCTTGCTGTCGACGACGGGTACGAGGCGCAGCGGGGTCTACGACCGGCTGCTCGCCAAGGCTGGCTATTCGGCCCTGTACGTGTCCGAAGCCGACCAGGCAAGCCTGCACGCCTCGATATACGACCAGTCCTGGGGCATAAAGGCCACGTCTTCGCCGAGCGGACGCGCTAAGGCTGTAGTTTCAGATCTGGCTTCGGGTCTCGTCGCCGGCGGCGCCTCGGCGGTCATACTCGCCTGCACGGAGCTGCCGCTCGCCC
>CAZNXK010000096.1:0-13844 GCA_964576835.1 uncultured Treponemataceae bacterium
CAGGTCCTTGAGAATTCACATGCAACTTGTTTTAAGGGGCTGCATATATACCTCTCCAATACTAATTTTCATATACCTATATAAATTCATGAATTGCAGAAATACTACGTGACAAAGAGCATTGCGCTAGTACAATCCTAGCCGCAATATCACGGAAATAATCATATATACATACTTCTAGTGATCGTTTTGATCTCTATCTTCGCTGCAAACTGTTTCAGATACAACGCAATGATGTCATTTCTTTTCAGCGGATCAGCATCGCAGTAAAGATACGAAATATATTCTCTATAGTAGTTCTTCGAAGTATCTGCGGTAAATCCATCAAAACCTGCCAACCAGACTCCTGGACAGTTGCATGTAATGAGTATCTGCAAGAGCATCAATAGTGGGTTGTCCCTGACGGACTCTATATCGAGCGTAAGGGAGCTATAGTTGAACAGATAGTCTATGCGTTTGCCGGACTCCGAGATATTCGACGTACATATCACCTTGCTCTTCTGGATCTCCCCATAAATCTGATGAAAGAATTGACTATATCTCTTCGCATTGCCCATGAAAACATAGTCAATCGGGAATTGATCGCTTGTGAAATTGATAGAAAATATAAGAGGATGTTCATCCTCAACAAACAAATGAATCTTGGCAGCCTCCTCAACTATGGAGGCACCAGGGCCAAGCAATAGGATCTTTCTGCCGCATATTTCTTTTGCCAGCACTTTATATGTTTCTTCATCATTAAAATGTTTATCTTGATAATCATCGTACAATTGTTGAATTAGATCCTTATTATACGATAGCTTCTTCTCTTGTGGTATGTTTTCAAGAATTTCATTTACAGTCTTAACGGACAGTGTTCTCTGGCTAAGAAGGAACTTTACGAATTCTGGGTGGCAGTCATTCATTGCAGCGATGTAATATGGCAAAGAATATCCCCATTTTTGCTTGTTGTATTCTTTCATGATATCTACATCGATTGCTTCAAGTATCTGATGCAGGTCGTACTGATGTCCTCGATTTTCGTTCAAGTACATGGTGATCAGTTCTGTAGCGGTATTTCCAGCGCTTTTCCCCATGCCATATAGACTGCTATCGACAACAAGCGGGCGCTCAGTCTTATTTAATATCAGATTTATACTATTCGCATATCCAAGCTGGAAATTATTATGTGCATGGTAGGCGATGGTGATTTCTGGATTCAGATATTTGTCAAAAATGCGGTAATAATTGAAAGCATCGCCACCATGCATAAGTCCATATGTATCCACCACAGTAACCGTATACGGGTTTAATCCATTGACTTTCCGAATGAGAGCAATTGCGTCTTCTTCAGTATAACTGGTAATAGATACGGGGTTCACAAAAAGTCGATACCCCTTCTCTTTGATACTACGCATATATTCTATTGCCGCGTCTTGATCATTTTTCTTAAATATTACCCTGATACCATCCAAGCATGAGTCTTTCTGCAAGCTGACACTCTTTAGCGAACAAGTCCCAAAGTCAATCATTGCTACAATCATTGAGCTACGTGTATCTATGTTCTTTAGTGCTGGTTTGATGGCATCGGAATTTGGGAACAATGATCGGTCCAGATTATACTTATTCCTGTCATCAATGAAGCCGACTTCAATAATGTCAAGATTGGCTTTGGCAAGCCTGCTGATAATGCTCTTTATGCTACCAATACCAAAATTCCAATCGTTGACATAACCACCGTCTCGTAGCGTGCAATCTAGTACTCTTACGTCTTTCATTATTCAGTCCTTGAAAAGCGATTTGTTCTCATCTCGTCTTCTGACAAGAATGGATACATATCTTCCAATGATGGTGACACCATCCGTCCATCAGGCAGCCTTCTAGAGGAGAGCTTCGGCTCAAAACTATAATCCAGTCTCAAATGAATCTCCCAAACGAGGGGGCCATGCTCTGATAATACCCGCTGCATATCATCCGAAAGCTGGTCAATATTTGAACTCACGAAGTAGGGCAGCCCATAGGCGGCTGCGAGTGTACGCATCTCAGGGAAACCCAAGCCGTTCGTCTCACCACAACCATATTGAGCACCGAAATAATTCATCTGCGTTTGCCTTATTGATGCATAACCTCCATTGTTCAAATACACTACCTTAATTGGCAGATTGTTTTTCTTGACAGTAGCAAGTTCCTGTATGTTCATTTGGAGACTACCATCACCTGCAATGCACCAGACGTCATGATCAGAGCCAACAGCAGCACCTATTGCGGCTGGAAGGTCATAGCCCATAGCTGCGCATCCGGAGTTCCAGAATATCCGTTGCCCCTGTTTGACTTCACCGGCCTGAAACATGACAACGCACGCCGAACCGTTTCCGCAAACAACCTGACTATCCGGTGCAAGGACCCTAGTAAATAATTTCATGAATGGATAAGGGTTGATTCTTTCTTTCTCCGAGTAATGTTCGGGTAAGGTGCAAGGGTATCTATGGTTTCGTTCTTTAGCCCAACCCAGCCACTTGGAAAAATCGAGCAGGGGAACCTTGCTGGTCCTTTCAACAAGCTGGGGCATAAACACTGCCAAATCCACATTGATAGCGTGTGTTGGCCTGAATGTAGGTTTTAATAATTCGGCCTCATCGATATCAACCGCAATCGTTACTGCGTTCTTTGCATAGTTTTCCCAGTTGTAACTCGTCTGCCGTATATTGTTTCTAGTACCTAAGAAAAGGATGAGATCGGCATTTTGCAGCGCAAAATTTCCACCTCGTGTCCCGATAGTTCCGATACGACCACAGAAGCATGGATGCATATCCGGTACTATATCAAACCCATTGAAGGTGACGACAACAGGGATAGGAATATTATCGAGAATGCGAAATAGGTGATCAATGGTACCGCTCAAGCGCAGTCCATGACCCGCAACGATGACAGGCGAACGAGCCTTAAGAAGAAGGTCTACAACCCACGAGACATCAATATTTAGCGGCTCTATATTGCTGGCCATATAGGGAGATAAGGTATCCTCTTCTATCGTGGCGCCCTGCACATTCATCGGGATATCCAACCAAACAGGACCTTTCCGCCCCGACATAGCCAAGAACCACGCTTTCTCGAGTTCCTTCCTAATGACTAGCGGGTCAGAGATGCTGACTGCATACTTCGTCAACGGTTGGACGATGGATATTATATCAACTTCTTGATCACCAAGCTGCCTAAGCCCTGTCGAACGACAGGACATGATAGTCGTCTCATATTTTACTTGTCCCGATACATAGAAAACGGGGATGCTATCGGTCCACTGCCCCATGAGGCCTGTTAGCGTATTCAACCCACCTGGTCCAGTAGTGACATTTACAGCTCCAACTTTTCCCGTTGCTCTATACAAACCTTCAGCGGCGATAGCGCATGCTTGTTCGTGGTGGTTGTAGGTGACCCTGAACGGTGAATTGTGCGCGAACGAGTCATTTAGATGCATGGCACCGCCGCCGGTGACCATAAATATATGTTCTATGCCGAACGAAGCTATTTTTTTGGCAATGTAATCACTGACCTTGATCATTGCTGCCCTCTTTGTCGTTTATTCCAAGCATCAAGCTGTCGCAATATCTCATTCGCCTTTACGTTTGTATCCTTGACGAACCCCCCGCTAGCATCAGGGTAGATAACGACCAAGTCACTGCCCGTTCTCTTTTTATCCTTCTTCATAACTTCGACTACTTCTATCGGATCAAGAGCAAAGAACCAGTACTCTTCTTCTACTATTACTGAAAGAATTTTCTCTTCTAGTAACCGGCCATCAGAATCGCTTAACATTCCCTTTGCAACAGAAAGCCGATTAGCGATAGCCATCCCAATCGTGACGGCTTGCCCATGGGGGATAGAATAGTTGCTAGTAGTCTCTATAGCATGACCAATACAATGACCATAATTGAGTGTATTGCGAACGCCTTTATCAAATTCATCTGCTTCTATATAGCCCTTCTTGATTTCCAACGAATCATTTACTCTCTCAGAGAGTATTTTTTTATCCCTCTGTTTCAATGAAGTCATATTTTGGATCAATAATTTGCGATACTTTTCGCCGCCGATCAAATGTAATTTCACTAACTCGCCGAGCCCACTCAGATAGTCTCGATTTGATAAAGTCTGGATAAAAGCTGGATTAACCAGTATTAATGCTGGATTGTAAAAACTACCTAGAATATTCTTGTGTCCTTTGAAATTGATTGACGTCTTTGCACCAATACAAGAGTCAGTCTGAGAAAGAAGGGTAGTTGGAACAAGAATCCATTCCAAGCCTCTATATATAGTAGATGCAATAAAACCTGATAGATCCTGGATGATACCACCGCCGATGGCAATTATACGAGTGGCCTTAGTCACTTCGTTTTCCAGTATCTTTTCAATTATGCCAAAAGCGAATTCAGCCGTTTTATTTGTTTCCAAAGCATCAATCACAATGATATGGACCGCTCGAGCGAAAATGTCCGCAAGAACATCCGAATATAATATTTTTACTTTGGCATCAACGAGAATTACATCATTTGAACACAGATCAAGCTGCGTAATCATTGAAAAGTCGACATATCGTAGTGAATATGTCCCAAAATGGGAGTGAATTGGTATCTTATTTATATACACGAATAGCCCCCATCAATAAGAATTGTCTGGCCGGTAATATATGTATTATGTTCAGAAGCCAGAAAATAGACTAGTTCAGCAATTTCCGATGGATCAGCCATTCTGCCAACCGGGATCACACTCTCGATCTGTGATATCTGTTCAGGATTATTATTTCTCCGCGTCAGTTCTGTATCAGTGAAGCCTGGAGCAACTGAGTTCACCAAAATTCCTTCTTTTGCCCATTCGATGGCAGCGGTGCGTGTCAGACCTGTAATACCGGACTTTGTCATTGAATAGACAACACGACCCGGCTTCGACAATGCTGCCCAAATCGAGCTGATATTGACAACCCTATGTACTCCATCTGTACGTTTCATCAACGGAAAAGCAAACTTCATAGTTAAAAGCGGAGCAACTAGGTTTGTCTGGACAACTTCATCAATCTCACTATTATTGACTTGATCTATGTGTGCAATGGGGTTGATACCAGCGTTGTTGATTAATACGTTTAGTGCTTGTATCTTTGAAAAATAAAATTCTATCGATTGTAAATTTAGAAGATCCAGCTCATCCCTAGTTGGAATCAGGACTCTCCACCCCTCTTTTTTATACCGTTCCGATATTGCTTTTCCGATTCCGCGGGAAGCTCCTGTTATCAAGGCTATCCTCTGTGTCATTGTTACTTGTCCTCTCTCAATAAGCCGACATCAATTGAAGGCAGAATCGAAACATAGTACTCTGATAGGAGTTCGATCCCCTTCCTCAAAGGCAAGAGCGCAAGATTCGGCAAAATCATTCGCAATAACTCATTCGATCCGGAATATTCTACACCAAGCCCCTTCTCCCGAACGATAATTGGGAGCCTCTTCCCAAGCACGTCTAATACTAATGAGGCTATATCTGATAAGGCCATACTCGAATCAGGGGTCACATTTACGGCGTGATAGGATATCTCGTTTTCGATAAAATGCATCAGAACTGGAATCAAATCATCAACATAAATATAGTCGAACATGCGATTCATTTTTACTGTCAAGGGAAATCCCAGCAGCGCTTTACAAATCATGTTGGAAATAAAACGAATTGAATAGTCTTCATACTTTCCGTAAATGCCAAACACGCGTAAATCATAGATATTACCTGTTTGCTGTATATATTTTTCTATCACATATTTACTTAAGCCGTGTTCATCAAGCGGCACATGTGTATCATAATAGGATTCGGACATTTTTGGTCGATAGAATCGGCTATCATATATTGCGCCTGATCCAATGACTATCATCTTCTTGATGATACCGCTATTACGGGCGAGATTAAAGAACACTCTTGTATTCGTATAAAATATGCCTGTTGGATCGCTAGCATTGCGATGACCAGGCTTTGCTGCGGCATGAATGATTATTTCAATATTGTATCGGCGGATATATTCGCGAACAGCATTCTCATCCATTAGTTCGAGTTCCTGATGAGTTGGAGCAAATATTCGATTCTGTTGAGCGATATCAGATTCCAAAATATTACGGCCAATGAAACCAGAACCACCAGTCAATAAAATCGTAGTTGCCATGCGTGTTCCTTCTATTGATATGTCTAGCTGGCTGTCATGGAAATAGCAACTTGTTCAAATTCTGCAATCTGCCGATTCATTAACGCGATCATGTCAGCAGATTCTTGGAAAGCCCGCGTCCATTCAACAACTCTTTGAAGTGCTGTACCCAAATCCCAGATCGGGCACCAGCCAAGCTGTTGCCGTGCCTTAGAACAGTCAAGCTTCAAGTATGTCGCTTCATGCGGTTGAGGATCGGCATCAATTGTAAATCCAGCACTATCACCCCATAGCCTGCACATCTCTTCAACAATCCACTCTACCGTCCTTGCGTCACTATCATTCGGCCCAAAGTTCCAAGCCTGCGCAAAGGGTTGCCCATCCTCAAAAAGTCGCTGGGCAAGTAACAGATACCCAGAAAGAGGTTCCAGCACATGCTGCCATGGCCTGACCGAATAAGGATTTCTGATAAGCACCGGCTTCCGCGCATGCAGAGCAGTGAGAATATCCGGGATAAGGCGATCCTTGGCCCAATCGCCTCCACCTATAACATTTCCGGCCCGTGCTGTGCCTATGGCGGCCCCAGTGCTAGATCCCAAGGGCGCTACATTGAAGAATGAGAGCCTGAATGAATTGACCGCCAGCTCCACGCAGCCTTTACTGCTGGAATACGGATCATGCCCTCCCATTGCTTCATCTTCCCTATATCCCCATATCCATTCGCGGTTCTCATAGCATTTGTCAGTTGTTACAATGACGGCGGCACGCAAGCTATGGCACTGTCTAAGGGAATCCAGGAGATTGACCGTTCCCATGACATTAGTCTCATAGGTTTCCACAGGGAATTGATACGACTCCCTCACTAACGGCTGTGCCGCCAGATGAAACACAACCTCTGGTTCAAAAGAACTTATCTCATCTCGCAAGCGGTCCCGATTCCTTATGTCACCGATTCGACTCCGCATTCTGTCTGCGAGTCCCAAGGTTTCAAAAAGGCTTGGTCTGGTTGGCGGATCAAGTGAATAACCCGTTACTATAGCTCCCATATTGAGGAGCCACTGAGCCAGCCAAGAACCCTTGAATCCCGTATGCCCGGTCAGAAAGACCCTGCGATCACGCCAAAAGGACCTGTCTATCATGACCACACCCTCCATGGTGGGTTACCACTTGCCCAGAGTGTCTCGAGTTCGTTCTTATCACGCAGCGTATCCATTGGTCGCCAGAACCCGGCATGTTTATATGCCATCAACTGCCCGTCATACGCTAGTTGCTCGAGCGGCGAGCGCTCCCACACAGTCGCATCTCCTTCATTGATATAGTCAAAAACACCAGGTTCGCAAACAAAGAAACCAGCATTTATCCAAGCTCCATCGCCACGAGGTTTTTCAGTAAACGATGTTATCCTATTGCCACTGTCGACATCGATTGCACCGAAACGCCCATGGGGCTGTACCGCGGTCAGTGTTGCCATGTGATGATTTTTCTTATGAAAAGCAAGCAAATCGCCAATATCGATATCAGAAACACCATCACCATATGTAAGCATGAATGGCTGGTCGTTGGTGTACTCTTGTATTCGCTTTATTCGGCCACCCGTCATAGTATTCAGGCCAGTATCGACTAATGTGACCTTCCAAGGCTCAGCCATGCGATGGTGTACTTCCATACTGTTCTTACTCATGTCAAAAGTCACGTCGGCCATGTGAAGAAAATAATTGGCGAAGTATTCTTTGATGACATATTGCTTGTAACCACAACAAATCACAAATTCATTAAATCCAAACTTCGAATAAATTTTCATGATATGCCACAGAATTGGCTTACCGCCGATTTCTACCATCGGTTTCGGTTTATAATCAGATTCTTCCGAAATCCGCGTCCCAAATCCTCCTGCGAGAATCACAACTTTCATTGATGAACCTCTCTTCGTTTCATGAAATCATCAATCATAGCAATGGTATAATCAATCTGCTCCTGACCGAGTCCGGGATATGTTCCTAAAAAGAACGTATCATTCATAACGCGATCCGTCCGTGCTAGCCCGCCGGGGGCGATACGGTGCACTATCCCCTCGTACGCGGGTTGCCGCAGAAGGTTACCCCCAAATAGATTGCGGGTCTCAACCAGATGACTGTTCAGGTAATCGGTTAGTTCTGTACGAGTAAATCCCACATCGACGGCCACTGTCACCGGAAAGGCAAACCAGGATGGATCTGATCCCTCGGTTGCGCGTGGAAGTATGAATGCATCGCCGAATTGCTCAAACCCTCTCATCCATGCCTTGAAATTGGCCTTGCGAGCCTCGATGAACCGTGGTAACTTCTTCAACTGCTCGACCCCGATGGCGGCCTGCATGTCAGTTACCTTGAGATTGTACCCGATGTGCGAGTATACATATTTGTGATCATAGCCTTTGGGCAAGCTTCCATAACTTCCTGTAAATCTCTTGCCACAGGTATTGCTTTCACCCGGAGCACAATAACAATCCCGACCCCAGTCGCGCAGGGAACGAACAGCGCGTGCCAAGAGCTCGTCACTCGTGAAGACTGCGCCGCCTTCACCCATTGTGATATGATGCGCCGGGTAGAACGAACAGGTGGCGATATGCCCAAAAGAGCCGACCATGTGGCCCTTGTAGGTCGAACCAAGGGCGTCGCAACAGTCCTCTACAAGCCAGAGATCGTGTTTCTTAACCAGAGCCATCACAGCGTCCAAGTCGTAGGGATTACCCAAAGTATGTGCTAAGAAAATCGCCCGAGTCTTGGGGCCGATAGCCTTTTCAAGCTGTATCACATCGATATTATAAGTCCCAACCTCAACATCTACAAATACAGGCACCATTCCGTTCTGGATTACTGGGTTAACCGTGGTGGGAAAGCCAGCAGCTACCGATATCACCTCATCGCCGGGCTTCAGGCACCTGTGATCCAAAAGCGGCGACATGAGTGACGCAAACGCCAACAGATTGGCCGACGATCCAGAATTGACTAGGAAGGAATACTCGGCGCCAGTGAAAGCGCTGAACTCCGACTCAAACTCGTCGGAATACCTTCCTGAGGTAAGCCAGAAATCGAGCGACGCGCTAACTAGGCTCTGCAATTCTTTCTCGTCAAACACCCGCCCGGCATAGCGGATTTGACTCTTACCCGCTTCGAAGGGTTTGTTCAAGAACTTGACTTCATAATATTGTCTGACAAGCTCGGCGATTTCTGTCCTAAGTTCGTTGTCATTCTTATTCATTTTTCACTCCCATGCGTCTATCTTGATTCGACCTGTATCAATACCGGCCATGATAAGTCTATCTCTAAAAGCCCTAATCATGTTTGGCGGTCCGGAAAGGAAAAAGACCGGCATCCTAAGCACCGAACACTCTGCAATAATACGATCGATGTCGAGTGTGCCTCGTTCAGCTTTGATATCGGACATAATCGTTTCATCAGGCTCTTCTTTTTCGATGAAGATTTTGGAACGAATTAATCCAACCTGTGCACAACGCCTCATAAGATTGTAAGCGAGTATCATAATATTCAATCTGACGCCATAATAGAGCCAGATCTCTCGATCCTTCTTCTCGGAGATCAAAATCCCTTCGAGATAAGGGAGAAAAGGAGACACGCCTGTACCGCCAGCGATCAAAACGACGTCCTGATCGCGATCAATTGCCAAGTCTATAATGAATTCACCATATGGCAGCTTAAGCCAAACCTCACGCCCCACCACAAGTTCCTCTTCCATGCGTTTTGTATAGCAACCATTCGCGCTGTATATAATTTCAAGTTCAGTACTTCTATAGACGGTGGAAATGGAGAATACTCGGGATTCAGGCCAATATCCGCCGGCAGGATCATAAACATCCAAGGCGAGATGCATAAATTGTCCGACCTTGAACCTAGGTAATGTCGAAATGGTCTCGAAACCGACTTGATAGATGCCGGGCCCATGTGCTGTAATGTATTTGACGATCGCTTTACATTTTGATGGATTTGCCATTTCCAACTCCATGAATAATAGTTCCAACAACCGGCTTCACACAAAAGATAATATGTGAGAGTATCAAACAGCTATTATTTTATCTAAAGTCAAAGATAGCCAATTCTCATAATTCGCATAAAGCTTATTATATTCTCGATTTATTTTCTCAAAAGGAAATTCGTCAAATATCTTCTCAACATTCATATCATAAAAGCAAGCGCCTGGTAGTAGGGGAATCTTAAATAGATCACACATTTCCCTTGCACGACTATCGCCATTAGTACATATCGCCGGTATTCCGGCGTTTATCGCGATTATCGAGCCATGAACCCTTGTACCAATGGCGATGTTTGCGACCTCCTGAAGGCGTCTTTTCCAAGCTTCTGGATCAATGAAGAAGAATACCTGCTCTTTACTTATCGAGTTCAGCAAGCATTCTGCGTGAAAAGGATATTGATGATCAATAGCCATATCATCTATGTCACGAATTTTTCTTCCAGTCAGCAGCGCATGGACCAAGCTTCTTTCCGATTGCAAAAAGTAATAGATGTCAATCTTTGCGTTGTTTGAAAATAATCCGGTTGCGGCAACACCTTTTGTTGGATCCCAGCTGCGCTGCTTCAGATTCCTAGTCGGCCCCTCTTCATACCAAGTTGGGCACCCTACTATTGCATACTTGTCAGATCCAAAGCAGTCGAGAACTTGGCCGCTCAAATTACCGCGAACGCCAACCGACTCAGCCTTGTCTAGGATAGCCTCAATAAACTCCTTACAACTTTTGTCCAAAGAGGTAAAAATCTTTTTCGGTCCTAGAGAATCAAAAGAATTACATCCTAGCGAGAAAACTACCAGCGGTTTCTTAAGCCTCTTTATAAACTCAACTAGTGCCGATGAGTTCTCGATATGCAAGTCTGCTCGCATTGTATCCTGAAGGAAGAGAAAAACCGCGTCGTAATCCCGCTCGATTTGTTCGGCTGCGCGATCTAGCTCATTGCCTGAGACTTTGAAGATATTCCTAATGCCATTATTTATGCTATTAGGGATCTTCAACTGCTTCGCCACAGCCCAAGCTATATATCCGTTCCCGCTGTTACCGTTGATATCATGCCACAGGGTATCAAAATCTCCACGGCGGTCCTGAATGGGAAGAGATGTATTTAGATAATAGATACGGGGGCGAGAATCAGCATTACTCACACTATCGCTATCAGTCCAATTAGATGGCAAGTGATGAGCTTTCTTGAATGGTGTGAATAGGGAGAATCTTGTTCCTCGGATCGATCTCATGGCCTTGCTCCTCAGCTATTTCGAGACATTCCAATCTTTTTCTTTTGACAACGCTCATTGTGGTACTCATAAACATTTACCTGCCAATCAACTTAGAATATTGTAAAACCACCGATTTGATATTGCGCTCCATATCGAGCATCTTGCCGTGCTCGAGGAGTATCCCAACATTGCACAGCTTCTCCACCGCAGCTGAATTGTGGCTCACGAATACCACAGTCCTGCCCTGCTGTTCCGATACGTCCTGCATCTTTCCCAGGCACTTGGCCTGAAAGTTCACGTCTCCCACGGCCAGCACCTCGTCCGCCACCAGTATCTCCGCCTCCAGGTGGGCGGCCACCGCAAAGGCCAGGCGCACGTACATGCCGCTGGAGTAGCGCTTGACCGGGGTATCGATGAATTCCTCTATCTCGCTGAAGGCGACGATCTCATCGAACTTCCTGGCTATCTCTGACTTTCTCATGCCTAGTATGGCGCCATTCAGAAAGACGTTCTCACGGCCGGTAAGCTCGGGATGGAATCCCGTCCCTACCTCGAGGAGGCTCGCTATGCGCCCTTTTACCTTGATGGTGCCCTCGGTGGGCGCGGTAATCCTGGACAGAATCTTGAGCATGGTGCTCTTGCCCGCGCCGTTCCTGCCCATTATGGCGATGCGGTCGCCGGCCTTGACCTGAAAAGATACGTCCTTCAAGGCCCAGAACCTGTCCCGTCTTCCAGGTTTCGCTTGCTCGCCTATCTTGGTCCACGGATCATCCACGCCGCGGCGCCTGGCAAACCAGCTTTGGATATCCCGATACAATCTGCCATTGTTTATGGTGCCGAGCCGATACTCCTTGGAAATACCCTCGACACTGACTGCGATGCTCATATTTTCCGCCTGCCCTTAGACAACGTCGATGAAACTGCGTTCATTGTGGTTGAAGATGATGATACCGACCATAAGAATGGCCACCGTCATGGCCATACTTGCGGCAATCGCCTTGCCGTCGAAGGTACCGTGTCCCAGCAAGGTAGTCCTGAATGTCTCGACGATAGGGGATACGGGGTTCAAGGCCAGAAGAACCTTCCACTTGTCGGGCACCTTCGATGCCGGGTAGATGATGGGCGTGGCGTACATCCAGAGCTGCATGCCGAATCCTACGAGGTGCTTCAGGTCACGGTACTTCGTCGTAAAGGACGATATGATGACCCCGATTCCGATGCCCAGGGCTCCGAGTTCTATCACCAGAAGCGGTGCCAGCAGAAGCCCCCAGGTAGGAGTAACGGCGACTCCCGTGGCCGCGTAATAAATGTAGAACGCGATCAAAAGGAGCAACTGTACGCCCAGGGTAACGAAGTTGGTAATCATGTACGCTATCGGCACGGTGAAGCGCGGGAAGTAAATCTTGCCGAACAGCCCCGCGTTGGCCGCGAACGTCTCCGACGATTTGACCAGGTTGTTGGCAAAGAAGGTCCAGAGCATCGTCCCGGAAAAATAGAAGAGCGGCTGTGGAATCCCGTCGGTGCCCAGCTTGGCTATGTTTCCGAAGACGAACATGTAGATCAGCGTCGTCATAAGAGGCTGGATCATGAACCAGAGCGGACCCAGCAGGGTCTGCTTGTAGACGTTCGCGAGGTCCCGTTTTGCCAGGAGCCCGATGAGGTCGCGGTAGTGAAAGATTTCTCGCAGGTTGAAATCAAGGAGCTTGTCCTTGGGCTTGATGACGAGGTCCCAGTCCCCGCCGTGCGCGACGTCGTCGCTGTTCGTGTCCATTGTTATTCCTTGTGCCGTGCTTGGTTGCGTGCGGGCGTTCGAATGCCAGCGTCTTTGACGTCCTATAGCTTGGATGCTTTTTTGATCCCTGAAATTCCGCTAATATTTTTTCACTCTGTCGATATTCTGATTGCAGTCCCTCGAGAGATTCGTGTCAGGCACAAGCCCTGCCAAGGAGCACGAAAACACCGGATTTTCCGGCGCATATCTCCAGCACGAAGTGCGGAAGCTCGATACGGATTCCACAAACGTATTCATACGCAAACAGGTATAGTGGACCGCATGGCCACCGGTCGCACCGCCATTACCAAGACCGACCTGGCCGGAGCCTTCCAGCTCCTGTCGGAGGAACTGCACAAGGCGGTTTCCGAGGGCTATGTCGTCAAGCTGCCCTTCGGCTCGTTCTACCTTTCGGCCTCGGGCACCTTCGACCAGCTCGATATTCGCGTTCTTCCCTTTGCGTCTACGCGTGAGACACCCGGAACCAATTCAGACTCTCGCGGCCGCATGAGTTTGGCTACGATGTTTCCCACATGTTGTGGTATATATCCCGGTCGAGACCTGCCGGTGCTTGATCCGGTTAACTAGTCTCCAGTCGCCGTCGTCGTTCCTGGAAATAATGCTCGTCAATCCAGCCTTTCGATAGGTGAATAGAAATCAGACATCTGTAATCAGTGAAGAAAC
>CAZNXK010000097.1:0-13502 GCA_964576835.1 uncultured Treponemataceae bacterium
GACCGCCTTCCGGCCTATGCCAGCTCGGGGTGGTTGCAGGCTTCGACGAACTAACTGAAAATCAGGCAGCGCGGCGACTTGTTCATGGTGGCCTCTTGCCCCAAGTGTCGTTCCGCGCTGTCTGGAATGCAAGGTTGCTAGACTTCGACGACCATCACCGCCACGTCGTCGTCTGGCTTGTCGGCTCCCATCTCGCGCACCAGGGCAGCAGGCAACTCTGCCAGGGGCAGGTGACGGAGGCGCGATACCACATCAATCAAGCGCTGGTGGAGGTCGAGGGACGGATTTGTTTCGAGGCCCAGCTCGACGAGGCCGTCTGTGTAGAGGATGAAGCGGTCACCTTCGCTGATGTCCAGGGTAGCCGACTCGTAGACTGAATCCTCCATCATGCCGATGAAGGGATTCTCGCACTCCGCGAGGCTGACCGGGCCGTCCCCGGGGATGTAGACGGCGGGGGGATGGCCGGCGGCCAGGAAGACCGCCTTGCCGGCGCGGCGGTTGATGCGCAGCGCAAAGGCTGTCAGGTAGTTGTCCTCGAGTACGGTTTTGGCAAGGACAGCGTTCATGTAGGCCACCGACTCGGGCACCGAATAGACGGGCGTGGCGCACTGTTTGAGCAGGACCTTGACCGCGGGCGTCACGTAGCTAGTGCCGACATCGTGGCCGGCTACGTCCGCCATCAGGTAGAACCAGACGCCGTCTGACACGTTCACGACGTCGTAGAAGTCCCCGCCCGCCTCGTGGAGCGAGCGGTAGTAGACGGCAAAGCGGGCCTCCGGGAGGTCCGCCGGTTTGACGAGGAGCGAGCGCTGGGCGGCCGATATCTGCCTGAGGCTCTCGGCACGGGACGCGAGCAACTCTTCGTTGGCCATCGAGAGGCGCACGTGGACGCGGACCCTGGCCCTGACCTCGGCCTCGTTGGCAGACTTGATGATGTAGTCTACTGCGCCGAAATCAAAGGCCTTGAGCTTGGATTCCTGGTCTCCGAGGCTTGTCAGCATGATGACAGCAGTGCGCCTGGTCAGGGGATCCGCCTTGAGGCGGCGCAGGGTCTCGAATCCGTCTATGCCTGGCATGACCACGTCGAGGAGTATGAGCACCGGGTTCTCGGAGGCGGCCACGGCGAGGCAGGTCTCGCCGTCAGGCGCCTGGACGATGCGGTAGCCGTCCTCTTCGAGGATGCTCGCCAGGAACAGCCGGTTGGAGTTCGAATCGTCAACGACGAGGACGGTGTACGATGTGTCGGTCATGGCAGCCCCCGCTACCAGTATAGGCGAAACTCCCAATGAAGCCAGAGGCGGGGGATATGGCGGCTACAGACCCAGCCGCTTCTGGATGTTGCGGCGCCAGTCGAATTTCTCGCCTTCCTTTTCCCACTGGATGCGGCGCTTGATCGTGAAGGCGGTCATGCTCTTATCGCGGTACTCGACGACGGCGAAAGCGCCGCGTCCGACGTAGGCCACACGCTCGGAGGATTCCAGGAGCTCGCCCTCGGACGCCTTGGCAAGGGCGCAATCGAAGTGCACGGGCGTCCCGCCATCGCGTCCGGCCAGGGCGCTCGACAGGTCGAATATCTGTTTCTGGCATACTGAGCAAATGACGGCGGGCTGGTCTTTGGGGGCCAGCCTGGGCTCTTCGCCCTGTTCACCGGCAGGTTCGCCACCGGATGGACTCCCGGGAACCGTTTCGACGGCTTTCGGACCTGACCGCCCGCGCCCCCGACGGCCGAACCTACGCTTTGTTTCCTTGTTTCCATCCGCCATTGCTTACCCCGATACCGTCCATGATTTCGTCGCTGAGCACGTACGCCAGGCGAAGAATCGCTCCGGTCATATAGCGCTCATCATGCACCATGGCCCTGAGTTCTTCAAGCCTGTCGGAGTCAATACCGTGCCGTGCTTCGCTTGTCATGTACGCTCCGCGAACGCGTTCTCGAAGTATTCCGCCAGGGCGCCTGCCTCGACGGACGCTACATCATACCTGATGGCCGCGTACTCAAATTCTCGATGCGCGGCGATGAATAGTTTAGACGTTTCGACTATCCTCTGCCGTTTCCGGCGGCCTACCGACGATTCCAGGCCTTCGAGGCCGTAGGCGTCCGTGGCCTTTACCTCGACGAAGGCCAGGGTGCCGGCACGGTGCGCGACGATATCCAGTTCCCCGGCTCCGCGGCGCCAGTTCCGCGCGACGATGGACCAGCCGCCTGACGACAGCGCGGAGGCGACGACCTCCTCGGCGGCACGCCCCTTGGCGCTGCGGCTTACAGCGCGGCGCTTCACCTCGATGCGGCCTGTCACGCCGGCTATGCCAGCTCCCGGGGGTCGAGTGCGCGGGCTATGAACTGCGTCTTCTCGGCCAGGAGGTCGATGGCGTCGCCCGAGTCGTCCTTGAAGTGCTTTCCGAACTCGTCGACGATGATCCTGAGCTTCGGACGCAGCGGCGCGTCCGCATGCGTTTCGACGACGCGCGCTATGGCCGCGTTGTTGAGGACGACGACGGAGCCTATCGGGTAGATGCCCATGCTCCTGACAAAAGCCTTGAGCACGTCCGGGTCGAAGCGCCTTGAATTGTCCGACAGGAGGCTCTTAATCGCCGCATAGCCAATCATCGGGTTACGGTACGGCTTCTGGCTGACCATGGCCTCGAAGGCATCGGCGACGGAGACTATGCGTGCCAGAAGGTCGATGCCTTGCCCGCTTGCCTTCCGGGGGTAACCTTCTCCATCCCAGCGCTCGTGGTGCTGCAGGCCTATGAGACCTACGTCGTCGGGATACTGGAGCTCCTTGACGATGATGCGATACGACAGCAGCGGGTGGGCTCGCATCTTCTGCGCTTCCTCGGGGCTGAGAGAGCCTTTTTTCCTTACGATTGCTTCGGGCACGCGCAGCATGCCGACGTCGTGGAGCAAGGCGCCGGATGCAAGGTGGACAAGCCTGTGCGGAGGCAGCTTCATCGTCTGGCCGACGACGACCGAAAGTATTGCGCAGTTGACTCCGGCACGCGCCTGGTCATAGCCCTTGACGTCGGCGGAAAGGATTGCCGATATAACATCGGCTTCCTTGTCGCGGACGAGCTGGACGAGATCCTGGGACAGGCGATCGACTGTCTTGGGCTCTATCCGTTCCGCCTGAGCTATCTTGTCCATCAGGCTCTTGAGCCTGTCTATCATGTCGGTGTACGAGGCATAAAGCGCATGATCGGAGAAACCCGTGACGCCGCTGCCGGCGCCCGCGGCCTGAGGCGATTCTTCCTTCTTCGTCTCCGGTCCCTCGAGCTGGCCCTCGCTGAATACGGCCGTTATGCCCCAGCGCGTCAGCCCCTCGATGTCCTTGGCTCGTATGAGGGCGCCTGCCGACGCGAACAGATTGTCCCCGTCCGAGAACGCATCGGCGGTAAAACGAGAACCTGGTAAGATCCTGTCAAGCGAATACTTCTTTTTCATGGTCGTACTTTCCTTATAAAAACAAGAACGCGAGCCACGAGCTCCCAATATTCGGGTGGCACATACTCGCCAATATCGACAGGTTCAAGCCCCGATGCAAGCTCGCCGTCATTGACTATCGCTACGCCGGCCTCCAGCGCTATGCTCTCGATGCGCTCGGCGCCCCTTCCCGTGCCCTTCGCGACCACGAGGGGAGCGGGCATGGACGCATCGTAGCGCAGGGCGATCGCTTTCTTTCCCTGGCGCCTAGGCATCCGCGTCGACTCCCCGCGCGTCCTCGAGTTCAGCCAGGTCACCCGCCCCGAGGCTGGAGGCGGTCACCCTGCCATACGTTCCGAAGGCTTCGATGAACATCGCACGTTCGGATTCGTCGTCCGCGCAGTAGCGTATGCCTTGCGGCCGGGGTCCTCCTCCGCTGATTTCCAGAAGCCTTCTCCGTCCGCCGCAACGGATATCCGCGACGAAGCGGCCCCGGCTCCTCCGTCCAGCAGTATACCATACGCGTATGAAGCCCCTGAAATCAACGCCGTCGTACGGCAACGCGAACGGCAGGCAGACCCAGCCGCCTCCATCGACGGCTGGAGTCGACAAGGCGGCCGCGTCAGGTTCAAGCGCCGCGCGGGAAAGGACAGCCTTGAGCCTGGCGGCAAGCGACTCCACACTGTCATTATCGTCAACCATGGCGGTCTTCGCGAGGAAAGCTTCGTCGTCGCCCTGCCGCGTGCCATCGCCCTGCCGCGCACCATCGCCCTGCCGTGCGCCATCGTAGCCGCCTTCGGTGGCGGAATCGAGGATGCCCATGATCCGCTCGGACGCGCCCCCCTCGGGATCAAGCCCCGCCGCCAGCGCGCGGGCCGCGACTCGGGCAGCCGCCGGATCTCCATCGTGGCGGCGCAGCACCCTCCTGATGGCAGCAGCGCTTCCGGCATCGAGGGGAAGCCGTTCGCCTATCATCGCCGACAGCACGACGAGGGAGCCGGCATCGGCTGGCAGGCGGAGCGCGGAGCACAGGTCGGCGACGGCGGGTCTCATCGAGCCTGGTACGGTGGCAGGGGCAGGGGCAGGCACCGAACCCGGGGCTCGGCCTGGCCGGTTTAAAATGCGAATGTCGGCAGGCGGCTTGCGGCCGTCACCGACATTCGATAGTCGCGGTAGGATAGTCCTGTCGTCGGGGCCTAGAGGCCGCAAACGGTCAGACCTTGGCGGCCTGGGAACGAACGGGAGGCTTGCGACCGCCCAGAAGCTCTTTGATCTTGGCCTTCTTGCCGATCTTCTCCCGGATATAATAAAGCTTGGCGCGGCGAACCTTGCCGTAGCGAAGCACTTCTATCTTGTCGATTCGTGGCGAGTGCATCGGGAAAACGCGCTCGACTCCGACACCGTACGAGTTCTTGCGGACGGTGAAGGTCTTGCCGATGCCCGCGTTCTTCGTGGCTATGATGAGGCCTTCGTAGAGCTGGATGCGCTCTGTCTTGCCTTCGACGATCTTGAAATAAACGCGAACGGTGTCTCCGGCCTTTATGTCCTGGAAGTCCTTGGTCTGTTCGGCCTCGATCTTCTTTATGAGGTTCATGCCTCTCCCCCTTGTCCAATCAATTCAAGTATCATTGCCCGTAGTTCACCCTCGAGCCCCTTGCCCTGGAGCAGGTCGGGACGGTACAGGAGAGTCTTCTCGAGCCGTTTCTTCATGCGCCACTTGACGATGTTCGCGTGATGGCCCGATACGAGAACGTCCGGGACCCGCATCGTATCATAAAGGGCAGGTCGTGTATACTGGGGGTACTCGAGGAGTCCGCCTTCGAAGCTTTCCTCGTCGAGGGATTCCCCGGTAATCACTCCGGGTATCAGCCTGTAGATCGCATCGACGATGACCATCGCGGCCGTCTCGCCGGACGACAGCACGTAGTCGCCGATGCTTATCTCGTCGCTTACGTAGCCGTCGATGACGCGCTGGTCGACGCCCTCGTAGCGTCCACAGAGGATCACGAGCCGTTCCTCGCCGGCCAGTTCGCGCGCGTAGGCCTGGTTGAACAACCTGCCTCCCGGCGTCACGTAAATGACGCGCGCCGACTTGGCATCGACGGAATCGAGCGCAGCGCACACGGGTCCCGGCAACAGGAGCATGCCCGCGCCTCCGCCGTACAGTTCATCGTCGCACTTGCGGTGCTTGTCGGTGGCGTAGTCCCGAATGTCGGTCAGGCCGTACGACACCAGGCCGCGTTCCACCGCCCTTGCCATGATGGAACTCGTGAAGAATCCCTCGAGAATGCCGGGGAACAGCGAGAGGACGTCTATCTTCATCGCGGAGAAGCCCTCAGTCGAGCAACCATGGCGCCAGCAGTTCCACGCGCCTCGAACCGATGTCGACCGTGCCGACGAATTCCTTGCGGAACGGCACGTAGAAGACCGATCCGTCGGGCTTCCTGGCTTCGAGCAGGTCTCCCCCGCCGGCATCGCAGACGCCGACGATGGCCGCCACGACAGTGCCGCCATCGGCGAGGTCGCAGCCGACGAGATCGGCGTAGTAGTACTCTTCCTCTTCGAGCGACGCCGCCTTGTCCCGTGTTGCCCAGACTTCGAGCCCCGAAAGGACGCGCACGGCTTCCGGCGAGTCGTAGCCGGCGAATTTGAGCAGCGCGCCGCTGCCGGCTTCACGCACCGATTCCACGTGCGCGAGCTGGGACCTGTCCTTGCCCCTGAGGGTCACATCGGCGAGCGCAAGCAGGTGCCCGGTTTCTCCGGAGTATGAAACCATCTTGATGAATCCGTCGACGCCGTGGGGCGAGCCCAGACGGCCGAGCGCTAGCTCCTCCACGCTAGTCGAGGATCTGGAGCTTGACGTCTTTGCCGCCCCTGGTGGCCGCGGCGGACAGCAGCGTGCGTATCGCCTTGGCAATCCGCCCACGCTTGCCGATCACCTTGCCGATGTCGTCCTGGGCGACGCGCAACTCGATGACCATCCCCTCGTCTGTCTCGACGAGGTTGACCGACACGGCCGCTGGGTCGTCGACGAGGGATTTGGCTACATATTCAATCAGGTCACGTTCCATCTATCGGCCCTTTCGTTCGGCATGCTGCCGCCTGGCGATTCGCCGCCAGGATGATCCCAGGGCGGCCGTCGGGCCCGAGGCCTCCGCCATTGGCGGAGCCCCCGCAATTCAGCCGAGGCGGATATTCTGCTTGTTGAAGATGCTGCGGACGGTGTCGCTCGGGAGGGCACCCTTGGCGAGCCATGCGCGAGCCTTCTCTTCGTCGAGGCGAATCTGGGCGCCTTCCTTCTCGATCGGGTGATAGACACCGAGCTCATCGATGGTCTTGCCATCACGGGGCTGCTTGGTATCGAGAACCACGATACGATAGTATGGGCGCTTTTTGGCGCCGAATTTCTTGAGCCTGATCTTTACGCTCACGCATTCCTCCTGATAGTATTGCCGGAACGTCGACTTTGGGCCTTGGCCCTCGGTAAAAAACCGCGGACGCGCCGGTATCCGCGCCTTGGGTTTATACTGCGAAAGTCCAGCCATAGTCAATCGCCACGGGCGACGACGCAGGCGACAACGCGGTTGGGACCTTGCCGACCCGGTGGCGTACGGCGTATAGTCCGACGAATGCCGATACTTCCACCCCGCGCCTTGCTGCTTGCCCCGATGGTCGAACTGAGCCACCGCCCGCTCCGCGAGATGATAGCCTCGTTCGGCTCGTGCGACCGTTATTATACCGAAATGACGAGCGCGGCGGGTTATCTTGCCCACTCGCCCTTCGACCGCTGGTTCACCGACAGCGAGCCGGAGCCGGGTCGTACCGTCGTGCAGCTGTACGCCTCCGAACCGGGACCGATGATAGAGACTGCCTCGAGGCTAGCCCAGGAGCGTCGCCTGTCTGGAATCCCGCTTGGTGGCCTGGATGCCAACTTCGGTTGCTCTGCGCCGCAGATCGAGAAAGCCGGCGGCGGCGTGAGCTGGATGAAGGACGCAAAGCGGGCCGCCTCCATGCTGGCGGGCATCAAGTCAGCCGCGCCCGGCATTCCGCTTTCGGCCAAGCTCAGGCTCGGCTACGACGATGCACGGGAAGCCCTCGTCGACTTCTGCCTCGGGCTCCAGGAGGCCGGCGCCGATTACCTCGTCATCCACCCAAGGCTGTGGAACGAGAAGTTCAGGCGGAAAGGCCGTTGGGACAGCGTGCGGGCCGTGGCCGAGGCGCTCGCCATCCCCGTCGTCGGTAACGGCGACGTACGGGATTACGAAGGCTGCCGCAACGCGTTCGACGAATTCGGCGTCGCAGGGGTAATGATAGGCCGCGAAGCCGTCAGGCGGCCATGGATATTCTCGCTGTTGCGCGGCAAGGAAGCCAATCCATCATTCGAAATGACCGTGCGCGTCGAGGATGTGGGCCTTGGCATGATCGAGTCGATACGCGCGCTGCTTCCGAGGTCGTTCCACGTGAGCCGCGCCCGCCGTTTCTTTTTCTATTATTGCGACAACCTGTCATTCGGCCACCACGTCCGCTACGCCATACAGAACTGCGACGATCTCGACGGGATGGCCGCTCTGTTTGCCGCGTACTTCGTCGAGGTACCGTCGGATCGCGTGAAGCTGGAGCGCTGAGAGCGTTTGCTTCGCGGCCGTCATCGTACGGTTCCATCATATTTTCCTTGCGCCAGTTTACATACTCCGTTATATTGTCAAAATGATGGAGCCGCATTGATAGCGCCCGTCCAGGCGCGCATTCCGCGCGTCCCAGTCCTTTAAACCGGGAGGATCAGCATGGCAGAGACACTGGCGCTCATGTTCATCGAAAACGCGAGGGCGAAGCCGGATATCGTGATGCAGTATAGCAAGGACGCCTCCAACGTCTTCCAGCCGACAAGCTACGGCCAGTTGCTGGAAGAGGCAGCGACCCTCGCGGCAGGGCTTGCCGGACTTGGACTGGCTCGGGGCGACAAGATCGGGCTCATCGCGGACAACCGCAAGGAATGGCTGATGAGCGACCTGGCCATAATCGGCATGGGCGCGGCCGACGTGCCGCGCGGCTGCGACGCGACCGAGGGCGAGCTGTCGTACATCCTGTCGTGGAGCGAGTGCGCCATATCGATCCTGGAAAACGAGCGCCAGCTTGCCAAGATAGTCGAACACAGGGCAGAGATGCCGGGGCTCAGGACAATAATTCTATTCGACCCTGCCTCGGCCGAGGCGGAAGCGGCGGCGAAGAAGGCCGGCCTGGACATTCGCCACTTCGCCGACGTATTCGCGGCGGGAAAGGCCGCGCGCCTGGCCAAGCCCGGCTGGTACGAGGCCGAGGCGGCCAAGGGCAAGCGGGACGACATAGCCACGATCATCTACACGAGCGGCACGACCGGCGAACCCAAAGGCGTCATGCTGTCGCACGCGAATTTCCTTCACCAGGTCGAGATACTGCCCGAAATCATCGACCTTAAACCAGAACAGATATGGCTTTCCGTACTGCCGGTCTGGCATTCGTTCGAACGGATCGCCCAGTACGCCATCATCTACGCGAAGGAAACAATCGCGTACTCCAAACCAATAGGCGCCATAATGCTCCCCGACTTCCAGGCAATCAAACCGCAGTGGATGGCCAGCGTTCCACGCATATGGGAATCGGTCAAGGATGGCATCTACAAGAGCATGCGTCAGGCAGGCGGCGCCAAGAAGGCGCTGTTCGGTTTCTTCGTCGGCATAGGCGAAAGCTTCTCGTATTTCAGGAACATGCTGCTCGGCCTCCTGCCGGACTTCGGCAAGCGGTCCAGGCTCCTGGACCTGGTGGTGCCCATTGTGCCGCTGATACTGCTGGCGCCCCTGCGTGGACTGGGCGAGGTCCTCGTCTTCAAGAAGATAAAGGAAAAGCTCGGCGGCCGTTTCATCGCCGGCGTATCCGGGGGCGGCGCGATGCCCGGCTCGGTAGACGTCTTCTTCAACGCCATAGGCGTCAAGTTGCTCGAGGGTTACGGACTTACCGAAACAGCGCCGGTGATAGCCGTCAGGCCCCAGCACAAGCCGGTGATGGGTACCGTCGGCCCGGCGATACGGGGCACGGAATTCAAGATCCTCGATGAAACAGGCGCCGACGTGGGGCTTTGCCGCAAGGGCATCGTTTACGTCAAGGGACCGCAGGTGATGAAGGGCTACTTCAAGAAACCCGATATGACCGCCAAGGTACTCGGCGCCGATGGATGGCTCAATACCGGCGACCTGGGCATGATGACCCGTTCGCGCTTCCTCAAGTTGACCGGCCGCGCCAAGGACACGATAGTGCTCCTGGGCGGCGAGAACATCGAACCTCTGCCGATAGAGCAGCGCATCGTCGACAGCCAGTACGTAAAGCAGGCCGTGGTTCTGGGCCAGGACCAGCATTTTCTCGCAGCGCTCATAGTACCGGATCAGGACGCCGTCACGGCCTGGGCCACGGAGAACAACGTCCCCATTGCCGACTACGAAGCCCTGCTGGCGCAGCCCGAGGTCAAGGAACTGATCGACTACGAGATAAACCAGGCGGTCAACGCCAAGACAGGCTTCAAGAGCTTCGAGCGAATCTTCAGATTCGAGCTGCTCATCACTCCGTTCGAGGTCGGCAAGGAGCTGTCAGCCAAGCAGGAAGTGAAGCGCCACGTGGTCGCGGAACTATACAGGCACAAGATAGCGAAGCTGTTCAAGAACTGATTGCGGTAACAGGTTTTTCCATAATTCATGGAGCGGCAGCCGTTTGTCATCGGCTGCCGCATTTGATTCGCCATTTTAGCGCCAGCCCCGCATGCTGTCTTATGCTTATATGTCCGCTTGCGAACAAATACGCGATTACATGAACGCCGAGGCGCCATGCGAGGGCGATCCAAATGTTATTGCCCTCATGCAGAATGGCTTTGCATGTTCATTTCCTCCCTTGCATGACGATGACCTTCGACACATCGGCCCCCATGCCTCTGAGCGCGGCGTAGGTCAGCTTGTCCATCATCGCGCCGTCAAAGCGAATGGTCTTGATGGCGAGGTAGTTTTTATTCGTCAAGGCAAATGCAGGACGGAATGACACGTTTTTCAGCGTCGCGCCTTTGAACGTGGCTTCGTTCAGCGCCGCCTTGTCGAACTTGACGCCGATGAAGGTCAGTCCATCCAAGCACAGCCCTCGCAGGTCGCTGTATTTGAAATCCACGCCGCTGAAGGTACAGTCCTCAAAGATCGTTTCCCTCAGGTCGACCATGGTCAGCTTCACGTCGATCATTTTTACGCCGGTAAATTTTGCCCGGGTGAGCCCCGACTTGCTGAATTCGGTGCGTACGAGAATGGTTTTTCCAAAGCTCGCATCCGCAAGGTCGAGGGTGGAGAAAATACAATCGGTCAGATTCGCGCCGTCAAAATTGGCCTCGCGCACATCACTGTTCTTGAACAAGCTGCCGGTCAGATCCGAGCCTGAAAAGTCAGAGCCGCGCAGCGTGCTTGCCGCGAATTTTCCATCGTGTGCGACTACGGCATTAAAATCGCTTTTCGGCAAGTTGCTCGCGCTGAAGTTGGTCACAACCTGCCGTTCCAACGAACGGGATAGATTGGCGACTTCTTGCAATGTTTGCTCGATGTCGCCGATACTTTCGATTGTCAGTTCGAAGGCCGCATCATCCTCCTTGCCTTCAGCCTGGAGTTCATCGAAGCGTTCCTGCAAATCCGAGAGCAGATCGGCCTTCAATTCAGAAACGCTTTTCACCCCATCGTATGGTGCGAAAACACTGCTTAAATACTGGTTCAGTTTGTCGTTCATATCATCCATCTCCTCACAATAAGTAGTCGAGTACGCGTTTCGCGTACTCCCAGTTGCTTTTATTGCTGGCGTAAGCGGTTTTCCCTTTTTCAGTGATCCTGAAATACTTGCGCCGTCCGCCTTGGGATTCATCGCCCCAATACCACTCGATATCGCCGTCCACCTCGAGTCGCCGGACGCTGGAGTACATCGTAGCCTCCTTCAACTCGTACTCTCCTCCCGAGCGCTCGGCGATCAGCTTGACGATCTCGTAGCCGTAGCGGTCGGCTTCGGATAAAAGACGTAAAACCATCGTGTCGGCATGCCCGCGGAGCAGGTCGGACGTGATCTTGTTCCCACTCATATAACGGCCTCCATGGTATTAATGTATATCACATTACTATGATTGTCAAGGTACTATTATGAATGTTGTACTTGCATCGGAGGTGAGTTATGGATGCTGATCTATTAATAAGGATTTATATTCTAAGGAAGATTTGTTTAGTATTTTAGTAAGATAAAACTCGCTATCCAGTAGCTTGTGCGAGTGCATTTCCGCGCATTGCAAGGAGGGAATATGGCAAAGCTGAAGCTTCAGATGCAACTATCGATCGACGGCTATGTCGCAAGCCCGAATGGTGAAATGGCCTGGGCCATTTGGGATTGGGATCAGGAGCTCAAGGACTATGTCAAAAGCATTACGAGCGATGTGGATTGTATCGTCCTCGGAAGAAAGCTTGCCCAGGGATTCATACCTTATTGGGCCTCGCATCCTGAAGAAGAAGGCGCCGACTTTATGAACGCCGCCAAGAAAGTGGTCTTTTCGAAATCATTGGAAAAATCTGAATGGGAAAACACGTCGATAGCGAAGGGAAATATCATCCAAGAAATCGAGGCCTTGAAGAACGAAAACGGCAAAGACCTGATTGTGTATGGCGGGGCGGAATTCGTGACTTCGCTCATCGAAAATGACCTTATCGATGAATATCACTTTTTCATAAATCCGTCGATAATCGGAAAAGGACTTGGTATTTTCGGAATCACCGACAATAAGTCGCTCCAGGCTAAGTCCGCCAGGCTATTTGATTGCGGGATCATCCTTCTTCAGTACCAGAAAAAAGGAGGACAACATGGACCAAATCGATGAGTACTCGAGCCAGCTCGATCCGGACCTTAAAATGATATGCAAGAAGTTAAGGCAGGAAATCGATAACCGTATTTCGAATGGCCAATCCAGGCTCTATCATGGAGCGCCGGTTTGGTTCATCGATGGAAACCCGATCGTCGGATATTCCCTGAAGAAAGGCGCAATCGCCCTTCTGTTTTGGAGCGGCCAATCGTTCGAGGAAAGCGGCCTGACTCCCTTGGGAAAGTACAAGGCGGCTGAGATCAGTATCAACGACATCGGCCAAATCGACGAGGATAAATTGGCGAAGTGGCTTTCCGAATCGCAGCGGACGATATGGAACTACAAAAACATGATCAAGAACAAGGGAAAGCTCGAGCTGTTTTAATGGAGGAGCAAGGTATGGGCAAGATATTCGTGAATGTCGGCTTGAGCCTGGATGGCTTTCTTGCCCCGGAGGGAATGACCCTGGAACACTGGGATAATCCGGGATACAAGAACTGGGGCGCCAACTGGGGCTCGATGATGGCTTGGATATTCAACCAACAGGTTTTTCGCGACGCTCTAAGGCTCGGTGCCGGCGGCGAGACCGGCCCCGACAACGAGATGCTGAAGCTTACTACCGGGCGCATCGGCGCCAACATCATGGGCAAACGGATGTTCGAGGGCGGCGAGCGCGGTTGGCCGGAGGAAGCGCCATTCCATACCGCGGTCTATGTACTGACGAAGGAGAAACGGCGACCGTGGACGCGCCCGGGCGGCACCACGTTTTACTTCGTGAACGATGGTATCGATTCCGCTTTGGAGCAGGCCCGCGATTCCGCCAGAGGGCGCGATATTCGAATTGCCGGCGGGGCGGACGTGATTCAGCAATATCTGAATACCGGGCTCGTCGATGAGCTGGAGATAGCGCTTGCGCCGGTGATATTCGGCGGCGGCCGTCGCCTCTTTGAAAACCTCAGCGACCCGTTGCCGCGGTTTCGGGTTGACCGGGTCCTGCCTACTCCTCTGGCCACCCACCTGCGATATGTCCGGACGGAAACAGCCTGATGCCGGCTCGACTTGGCAATATTCGGACTTGTGCTACGAATACCCTAGCACAGAGACACGGAGACAAAGGAGGAAGGCGAATGAGAGGGATGAAAATTTCAATTTCCCGCTTCATCCCTTCATAGGATCTTTATTGACTCTGTG
>CAZNXK010000098.1:0-13320 GCA_964576835.1 uncultured Treponemataceae bacterium
GCTAAGCCCGATTCTGCTGTGAGATATCCGGGCTAGGTTCGACCGAACCGGGTCGTCACCCAGCCGCCACCGGGTTCCTGAGCGTCCCAATCCCCTCGATCTCCACTTCGCAGACATCGCCCGCTTTCATGAATACGGGCGGCTTGCGCGAGAAGCCGACGCCCGACGGGGTGCCGGTGACTATCACGTCGCCCGGCTCCAGCGTCATCGCCTCGCTCAGGATCGACACGAGGTCGGCCACGCCGAAGACCATGTCGGACGTATTGCCGTCCTGTAGGAGGACGCCGTTGAGCCGCGTGCGTATCGAAAGGCCTACAGCTCCGGGAGGCAACTCGTCTGGCGTCACCAGCGCCGGCCCGAAAGCCCCGGTCGCGTCGAAGTTCTTGCCCATGGTCCACTGGCTGGTCCTCATCTGGTAATCGCGGATCGATGCCTCGTTGAATATCGAGTAAGCCGCGACGCAGGCCAGGGAATCGGCCCTGGATACGCCCTTGCAGCGCCTGCCCACCACGGCGACGAGTTCTCCCTCGTAGTCGAGCTGGTCGGATACCGACGGCTTGACGATAGGCTGTCCGTGCCCGACGAGGGTCGAGGCGAAGCGCGCGAATACGGCCGGATAATCAGGCTCCCCAAGTCCTGTTTCGGCGCTGTGGGCCCGGTAATTGAGCCCCACGCACAATATCTTGGACGGCCTGCGCAGCGGCGGCAGAAAGCGGATGGCCGCTTCCTCGATGACCGGGGCGGCCGACAGCGCGCGCCCGATCACCGCAAGGTCGGCGCCCGACGCCAGAAGCTCGTCGAGGCTGCCCGGATACCCGGGAGCGCCAGCCGCCAGGCCGCGCAATACGGGGCCGACCCAGACGCCTGTGCCGGGAACCCCGGCGCGCTCATAGCTTGAAAACCTCATGGTATCCTCCGGGATCGACTGGTTAATCGGCGAGCACCGCGTCCAGCGCGTTGAGAACGGAGAGGATGCCGGCGTCGGTTTCGGTGCGCAGGCGCCTGGAGACCACGAAGCGTATCGTCCTGGGGGGAAAGCCCTCGAGGACGGCGACAGCGAAGTCCGCGACCTTGGCGTCGGCGGCGGCGTCGAGGATGATGCCTGCGGCGATGTCGTCGGGGTTCTGCGACAGCGCCTGTATGACCCGCCGCTTGAGAGGGACCGGCAGGGACCCCCGCAGCATGTCCCCGGCGAGCTCGGACGGCTTCGCCGA
This sequence comes from uncultured Treponemataceae bacterium, assembly GCA_964576835.1. Classification (GTDB taxonomy): domain Bacteria; phylum Spirochaetota; class Spirochaetia; order Treponematales; family UBA12059; genus SZUA-370. Next base: position 1,215 of record CAZNXK010000098.1, read on the forward strand.
ACCGAGGTCGGCCAGCGCTTCCAGCACGCGGACCCGCAGCTCGTCGTCCCCGGCCTCGACCAGGGACCCGGACAGGGCGTCCAGGGCATCGCCCGAGATGGAGGGCAGCTTGCGCAGCGCGTAAACGGCTTCCTTGCGGAGCTCCTGGTCCGGATCGCGGGCGGCGACCCGGACCAGCGCCTGCGCGACCTGGCCATTGGCGGCGCCGAGCTCGCCGAGCGAGCGGACGGCGAAGAAGCGGAGCATCGCGTATTTGTCGCCGCGCATCTGGACGGTGGTCACGAGGGTTTGCCATATGGCGAGCTGGGGGCTGTCGAAGGCGATGGCGCCAAGCGCCCGCACCGAGTTGACGCGCACCGCGATGCTCTCGTTCTCGTTGGTCACCAGCTTCTGGAGCGCCTCGACCACCTTGGGGTTCGGGACAGCCTTGACTCGGCACAGCGCCCAGGCGGCGAGCCTCTTGACCTCGGATTGCGGCTTTGACAGCAGGGCGAGCAGGGTCGGCACGGACAGCGGGTCGGCGAGCACCGACAGGAGCGAGGCGCCTTCGGTCAGGAAGACCTCGTCCTGGCTCGCGAGTAGCATCCGCGCGAGCGTGCTCGTCACGAGTGCCTGGTTGGCGGGGAAAAGCTTGCGCAGCGACGATGAAGCCGACGCGCGCACGGCGGGCTCCGCGGCTCCAAGCGCTTCCGCCAGCACGGGAACGGCCTGGGTTCCGGCGGCATTGTCGCCGACCGCGGTCAGCGCGACGGCCTTGAGGCCCGGGTCGAGGTCCTTCTCCCGGAGGAGCCTGAGCAGGGCCGGCATGACGGTCTCGCCCTTCTGCCTGTTGAGGGCGGTGACGGCGGCCTTGCGCACCCAGACGTCCTTCTCCGAACCGACGAGGGCGACGAGGCTCTCCACTGACTGGGGAGTGGTGAAGGCGCCGAGTCCCGAGGCCGCCACCCTCCGGATCGCGGGCTTCTCGTAGGCCGACAGATCCTTGAGCGCCGCGAATATCCTGGCGTCGGCGTTGCCCTTCTGCGCGACGCCGGCAAGTGCCTGGGTCGCGGCCTCGAGCAGCTCCGGGCTAAGTGTTTCCCTGTTCCCGGCCTTCACCAGCTCGAGTATGGCATCGAGGCCTTCGGCGCCGCCTATGGCGCCAGTAGCCTGGAGGGCCGCCCGCCTGACCTCCGGCGATTCGGACGAGCGCAGCTGGCCCGCGATGACCGGAATGGCCGGCTTGTAGCCTATCTCGGAGAGGGCCTTCATCGACTCTATCGGGTAGGCGGTTCCGGCCGCCAGCTCCATCAGCCACGGCGCCGCGTCCTGGGCCCTGATGAGGCCGAGCACCCGTATCGCCGTCCTGGTCCTGGCCGGGCTGGAGGCCTGCTCCTTCAGAATCACGCCGACCATCGTCGTCGAAAGGACGTTCTTCTCCTCGGAGGGCAGATCGACGGGAAGCGGATATCCCTTCTCTATCAGAGCGAACAGCGAATCCCTGCTGGCCACGAAATCGGCGTCGCTCTTCTGGCCTTCCTTCTTGTACGCGTCGTTCATGGCCGAGACTATGCCGCCCAGCCGGTCCATCGCCTCCTTGTAGGCCGAAGGCGTCAGGTAGAGTCCGTCGCCCATGGCCTCCCGCTGGGCCAGGACCTCGTCCATGGCCCCCGCGTAGTTGATGGCAATCAGCTCGCTTATGGCCCCGGACGAGCCCTTGAGGGCCGAGCGCACCGACTTGAGCCTCTCGAGCGTCACGAAACGCCAGTTGGATATGATGAAGTCGAGAATTTCCTGAGCCTGGAGCTGGCCGTCACGAACCCGCGAATCGGGGATGTACTCGTTCAGGTCAGCGCTCTGGTCGGGCTTCCCGTTGCCGGAGAAATCGATATATCCCGAGGCTATTTCAGGGAAGAGCCTGACGAGTTCCTGGTTCAGGGGAGTGGCCACCACCTGGATTTTCTGCTGGGCCTGGACAGCCAGGGGTGAAAACGCGAGGAAGAGCGCGACGGCAAGCACCGGCTTGCCCGAGAAGGAAGTTATCATGAGGGCAAGAGTATAGCATTGGAAACAACCTGTCAAAGCGGCCCTGAGCCAGGGCTCACTTGCCGAAGGCAGAAGCGAGGAGCGGCGTCAGCACGAGGACGAGGGTTATCCTGAACAGATGGAACATCATCGAAATGGGAGTCTCGGCGCCGGCATCGGTCATCGACAAGGCCATGCCCGAGAGTCCTCCCGGCGCTGTCGCGAAAATGGCCGTCCTGATGTCGAAATGGAACACCTTGTTGAGCACGAGCGCCAGGCCGAAGCAGAACAGCGTCAGCACCGCGATATAGCCCAGGGCGATGGGTACCGTTTCGGGATGGCGTTTTATGACGTCAATATCGGAATTGGAGACGAGGACATAGGCTACGAGCAACTGGGATATGACCGACAGGGCGTTGCCCGCCGGTACGTTGGACGAGAGGAAGCCCTTGACGATGAGACCCGCCACCATGCCGCCGGTCAGGTAGCCGGAAGGAAGCTTGAGCTTGTGGCCGAGCCAGGCTCCGGCAAGGATGGCGACAATGATGAGCAGCTCTTTTTCCTTCATGGCAGTCCCCTGACCGAGCCGGGCCGCGGAGGCCCGGCAAATTTCATTTCACTTTGCGGATTGAATCGATGATGGTGCCGTCGCGGTATTCCACGAGGCCGACTATTTCGTCGGTGAAGCATACCTCGTCAGGCACGCCGGTGGTGCGCTCTATCTCGGACTTGAGCTGCCTCAAGTCCTTGACGGGCAGGCCGGCGTCGCGGGCCTTGGCCAGGAGGTCCTGCCTGAGAGGATTGATGGCTACGCCGCGCTCGGTGACTATGACGTCGACCGTCTCGCCCGGGGTCACCACCGTCTGGACACGTTCCTTTATCGAAGGAACCCCGTTCCTCATCGACGGAATCGTGATGACGGTGATCTTGGCTCCGGCTGCCGTATCGCAGTGTCCACCCGATGCGCCTCGGAGGATGCCGTCGTGTCCGGTCAGGACGTCGATGTTGAAATCGACGTCGGCGTCCAGCGCGGCAAGGACCACCACGTCCAGGTCGTTGACGAGGCAACCCTTGTTGAAGGGATTGGCGTACCACGAGACGTCCGCTTCCATGTGGCAGGGGTTTCCCGTCAGCGAGTTCGTGACCGCGGCGTCGAAGCTCTGCACGTCGAAAAGACTCCTGAAGAGGCCGTCCTTGAGCATGTCGGCCATGTAGCCGGTGATGCCGCCTATGCAGTAGCTGCCCTGGATGCCGCGCTCCTTCATGTAATCCCTGACGAAACTAGCCACGGCGAGGCTGGGGCCGCCGCCGCCGGTCTGGAAGGAGCAATCCTGCTTGATGTAGCCCGAGGAGCGCAGCAGCTTGAAGGCGAGCTCCGCTATCCTCAGCTGAACGGGGTCGCGGGTTATCCTGGTGGCTCCCGTGGCGATCTTGCTCGGGTCGCCTATGGAATCGACTATGACGACCTGGTCAACGAGGTACTGGGGTACGGAAATGCGCGGGGCAAGCGGATAGGCGACCAGGTTGTCGGTGACGGCTATCACGTGGGCGGCGTAGCGGGCGTCGTGTATGGCGTAGCCCATGGAACCGCAGGCCGTCTTGCCGGCGGAGCCTGTCATGTTGCCCAAGCGGTCGCAGGCGGGGGCGGCCAGGAAGGCCACGTCGATGGCAAGGCTGCCTTCCTCGATGGCTCGGGCCCTTCCACCGTGGCTGCGTATCACCGCGGGCGTTTCGAGGAGGCCGTTGCATATCGCCTTGCCTACTTCGCCCCGGACGCCCGAGGTGTTGAGCCTCGTGACGACGCCCTTCCTGATGGCGTCCGCGACGCAGTCATGGGAATCGCCAAGGGAGCTGGGAGCTAGGGTGAGGTCGCGGAATCCCATGGCCTCGAGCTCGGCCAGGACCAGGCCGACCACGGCGTCGCCGTTGCGCAGATGGTGGTGGAACGAAATGGTCATGCCATTCCGGAGGCCGGAACGCTCCACCGCCTGTCTGAGGCCGGGAGCCACCTTGTCCGTGCTTGGAGCAGGAGCGACGTGCCGGCGCGCCGCCTGAGTCCACTCGTAGGAGCCGTCCATCCTCGAGTAGGCGCCGGCGTACGGGGCGATGGCCCCGAGTCCCGGCACCGTCGTCGGAACGAGCCGTCCCAGGGAATTCCTGACGCAGTCGAAGTTCATAGTTCGGGGACCTCCATGCCGGCGAGCCTGGCGAGTTCCAGGGTCCGCGTCGCCTGGGCGACGACGGGGGCGTCGACCATCTTGCCGTCGACGGAGATGACGCCGAGGCCGCGCGCTTCTGCTTCCCTTGCCGCCCTGACGACTTTGGCGGCCTTGGCCACGTCCTTCTCCGCGGGAGCGAACGCCGCGTGGATGACGGGGATCTGCGACGGGTGGATGGCCGCCTTTCCCGAGAAGCCCAGCGACACGCTTATTGCCGCCTGCTCGCGCAGGCCCTCGAGGTCGGCGACATCGGTGTACACCGTGTCGAAGGCCTGGAGACCGAAGGCCTTTGCCGCGATGACGACGACGCTTTTGGCGAAGAGCAGCTCGAGCCCGCCCTTCGTCGCCTTTATCCCGAGGTCGGCAGCGAGGTCCTGCCCGCCGAGGGTAAGACCCACGAGCCGCGGCGAAGAGGCCGCAATCGAATAGACGTTGACGATGGCGCGCGCCGTCTCCAGCATCGCGTGGATGCCTATGGCGCCGGGAGGCAGACCGCATTCCGCCTCGATGCGGGAAATGATCCCGTCGGCAGCCATGACGTCGTCGGCGGAGTCTACCTTGGGCAGCCTGATGGCGTCCGGCGCGGCCGGGACTATCTCGGCGAGGTCCGCCTCGAAGAAAGGCGTGTCACGTCCGTTTATCCTGACGATGCGCTCGACGGCGCCGAAATCCAGGCTCTGTAGCGCGTGCCTGACCAGCTTCCGTGCCGAGTCCTTTTCCGATATTGAGATGGCGTCCTCCAGGTCGAGGAGGACGCCGTCCGAGCCGTAAATGGAGCAGTTCTGGAGCATCCCGGGACTGTTTCCCGGGATGTAGAGCAGGGACCGCCGTGGGCGGTCCCGTTTTCGCGTCGGGTTCATGCGGCTAGCTTTTTCCTTCGGAGAAGCGCATAGGTCAGCGAACCCGCGGCAAGGACGAGGAAGGCCGCAGAAATCGGCTTTTGGATGAATATCATCGGGTTGCCGTTGGCGAGCACCATCGAATTCCTGAGCATCTGCTCGAAGGAGCTGCCCAAAATGAGGGCCAGCACCAAGGGCGGCAAGGGTATGTCGATCTTGGAGAAAAGGTAACCGACGACGCCGGCCACCATCACGATGATGAAGTCCGAGGAGCTGTAGTTGAGGAAATAGGTGCCGATGAGCGCCAGTCCCATGATGATTGGAAGCATTATCCTCGTGGGCACCTTGAGTATCTGGACGAGCGGGATTGCCAGCGGCAGGTTGATGACGATAAGGATGATGTTGCCTATCAGCATCGACGCGATGACGCCCCAGGCTATCTCGGGGTGGTCGGTGAAAAGGGTCGGACCGGGTCGGACGCCGAGCATCATGAGGGCTCCGAGCATGACGGCCGTCGTTCCTGATCCGGGTATGCCCAGGGTCAGGAGGGGAACCATGGCGCCGCAGGAGCAGGCGTTGTTGGCGGCTTCGGGGGCCGCGAGTCCTTCTATGGCGCCCTTGCCGAATTCCTCGGGGTGCTTGCTGAGGTTCTTCTCGAGAGCGTAGGACATGAAGGTGGCTATGGTGCCGCCCATGCCCGGAAGGACGCCGATGATGAATCCCAAAGGCGAGTTCCGGAGCATGGGCTTCCAGCTGCGCTTCCAGTCTTCCTTGGAGATCCAGACCTTGCCAATGCTCTTGGAATCGAGCTTGTAGACCGCGTTGATATCCTTGAAGTTCTTGTAGACTTCGGTCACCGCGTAGACGCCTATGATGATGACGAGGAAGTCTATGCCGTCGTTCAGGATCTCCACGCCGTACGTGAAGCGTATTATGCCGGTCATCGCGTCTATGCCTATCGTCGAGAGCATCAATCCGAAGGCTATCGCTATGAGGCCCTTGAGCAGGTTTCCCTCGGCGAGCGTTATCGTCGCCACCAGGGCGAAGAGCAAGAGCGAGAACATCTCGGCGGGGCCGAACTTGAGAGCCGCGGAGGCTATCGGCTGCGTGAGGAAAATGAGGAAGACCATGCCTATCATGCCGCCGATGAAGGAGGCTATGGCGGAAATGGCGAGCGCCGGGCCTGCCCTTCCCTGCTTGGTCATAGGATAGCCGTCGAAGCACGACACTATGGCCGACGCGTCGCCGGGGACGTTGATCATGATCGCCGCGCGGGAGCCGCCGAACATCGCGCCGTAGTAGACGGCGCACATGGTGATGAGGGCCGTGGCGGGGTTCATGCCGAAGGTGATGGGAATCAGCACGGCCACGCCAGTCGCCGGCCCGAGGCCGGGGAGCATGCCTATGATCGTTCCCAGGGATCCGCCTATGATGACCCACAGTATGTTGGCCCAGGTCATCGCGGTCTGGAATCCCAATCCAAGATTGGCGAATATTTCCTGCATTGCTTTCCGTCTCCTTTAGAAGGGCAACATTTGCTCTATGAAGCCGCGGGGGAGGCTGAGCTGGAGCGCGACTCCGAATATGCCGTAGGCTATCACCGAGAAAGCGATGCCGATGATGATGTTCTGGACCAGTCGGCCTTTGTTGATGAGGGTCGAAATGAAGAGCATGAAGAGAGCCGTCGGCAGGAGGAAACCCAGCACATCCATCACCAGGCCATAGGCAATGCCCACGATCGTGGTCAGAAGTATCTTGATCCAGACTTCCTTGTGCTTTACGAAGCCGAAATCGGCCTTCTTCGACGCCTTCCCGGGCTGCCTGTCCTGCAGCATCAGGATGGCTCCCGATACAACCGCAATGATCCCGACGATGGCCGGGAACAACTTGGGACCGAGCCTGTCGCCCATCCTCATCTCCGGAAGCAGCATCGTGGTCACGAGATAGATGCCCCCTAGAACGATGGAAATGACGCCGGTCAAAAAATTCGTGGTCACGCTGGCACCTCCTGCGTGTGCGTTTCTCATGAATTGCGCAAGAACCGACGGAAAGCACCGCGCGGCGCCTTCCGTCGGTCATTCAATAGTAGGGCGGTCTACTTCTTCAGGCCGACCGTCGTGAGAAGGTCGTCGAAAATGCCGGTCTGCTCGGCGAGGTACTTGGTGTGTTCGGCCGAATTCTGGTAGAAGTTGGTCCAGCCGAGGTTGGCGATCTGCTCTTTCCAGGTCTTGGTCTGGACCATCTTGGAAAGGACGCCGTCCCAGTACGCTACCTGCTCCTTGGTGAGTCCGGGAGCGGCTATCAGTCCGCGCCAGTGGGGGAAGACCACGTCTATGCCCTGCGCCTTGAACGGCACGAGGTCTGTCTGGAACGCGAGCGGCTCGGGGGAGCTGACGCCCAGGACGCGCATCTTGCCGGCGCGGTGCTGCTCGAGCACTTCGGCCAGTCCGATGACCGTGGCCTGGATATGTCCGCCTAGTACGGCGGGTACGATCTCGCCGCCGGCTCCGGGGTAGACCATGAACTTTATCTTGGCGGGGTCGATGCCGTATGTCTTGGCGAGGCGGAGGAAGACGATGTGGTCGTTGTTGCCGAGTGCCGGGCCTACGCCTATGGCCACCGACGAGGGATCGGCCTTGATAGCGCTCATCAGGTCCTTGATGTTCTTGTAGGGGGAGTCAGCCCTGACGGCGACCGAAATCCACTCGGACTGGAGCATCGCGAGCGGGGTAAAATCCTTGTAGGTAAGTTCGCTGGAACCGAGGAGCTGGTTGAGCATGATGAGCGTGGAGGTGGCGGCCAGGTACTCGCCCTGTCCCTTCTTGCCCTTGAGGTAGGTCCAGCCCACGGAGCCGTTTCCGCCCGGCTTGTTCACGACGATGACATTCTTGTCCACGAGCTTCTCGTCGACGAGAGTCTTCTGGACGACGCGGGCCAGCATGTCCCAGCCGCCGCCCGGGTTGGCGGGAGCGACGATTTCTATCGTCTTGGTCGGCTTCCATGCGGGCGCCGCGGCTACGGTCGATACAGCTCCGACCGAGGCAATGGCGAGGATGAGAGTTGCAAGCTTCTTCATTGCGATTCCTCCTTGAAAAACGTATGCGTTCAACCGCTGCGGGTGTCAAGCCAGCGCGGGGAAGGCCTTCAACAGCAGGCTAGAAATACCGGAAATCCTTGAGTTCTTCCGCGTATCCCGATTTTTCACGCCATATCACGAACGATTCGTCCAGGTGCTCGGCCCAGATGGAACTCGCCTTCTCGGGATCATGAGCGCGCAGCGCTTCGTACAGCTCGTGCCTGCGGCGGATGCTCGTGTCGATGCGGTTGGGCAGCACCAGGCGCATCACCAGGTAACGGTCGAAAACCTCCCGCTGCTCCCACACGCTTTCCAGGAGGCGTGTCGACTTGCAGGCTTCGAATACTGCCTCGTTGTAGTTCTTGATGAGCGGAAAGAACGTCTCGAGGAGCTTGTTTCCGGTCAAGCCGGCGCGCGCCTTGTCGATACGGTCCAGTATGCCGGCTATCTTTTCAAGCTCGGGTTCGGTGACGCGCAGGGCCGCGTACTTGAGCGCGAGGGTTTCAAGCGCCTTGCGCATCGCGAAGGAGTGGGCGAGCTCATAGGGGGAAATGCCGCATACGCGGTTGCCCTTCATGGGGACGCGCTCGATGTAGCCGTTGCTTTCCAACTTCTGCATCGCTTCCCTGACCGGCGTCCTTGAAACGCCGAATTCCAGGGCTATTTCACCGTCGGTGAAGCTGGATTCGGCCTTCAGCTCGCCGTGCACTATCGCTTTCCTGAGATGCTCGTATATGACTTCCCGCATCGGCTGCGAACGCAGATCCGGTACTTTTGCAAACAGGCCCACAAAGCACCCCCACCCCGGATTCTCCCTCGGGAGACCCGTCGTCATCCACCAAATATTTCAAATACTGTATACCGTATACAGTATACATGGTGTATGATAGACCCGTAGTGTGGATCTGTAAAGTCCAAATCGTTCGATCGAGCGGAGGAAGAGCCATGGCCGGAAGGAACCTAGTCCAGAAGCTGATAGACGCCCACAGGATGAACTCGCCCGCAGACGGCAGCGCGGGAAGCGAAGCGCTCATCAGGATTGACCAGACCCTGACCCAGGATACGACGGGCACCATGGCCTACCTGCAGTTCGAGGCGCTCGGCGTCGACAGGGTAAAGACAGAACGCTCGGTCAGCTATGTCGACCACAACCTCCTCCAGGTGGGCTTCGAGAACGCCGACGACCACAACTTCCTCCAGGACATAGCGGCCAGGTACGGAATCGTCTTCTCGAGGCCAGGCAACGGCATTTGCCACCAGGTCCACCTGGAGCGCTTCGGCGTGCCGGGCAAGACGCTGCTCGGATCCGACAGCCATACGCCCTCAGGCGGCGCGCTGGGGATGCTGGCCATAGGCGCGGGCGGCCTCGACGTGGCGCTGGCGATGGCGGGCTTCCCCTTCTCCTTCCCTGAACCCCGGACCCTGCGCGTGACGCTGAACGGACGGCTGTCCCCGATGGTCAGCGCCAAGGACATCGTGCTGGAGCTGTTGCGCAGGCTTTCGGTCAAGGGCGGCGTCGGCAAGATACTCGAATACGCGGGCGAGGGCGTCGCGACCCTGAGCGTCCCGCAGCGCGGGACAATCGCCAACATGGGCGCCGAGCTGGGGGCGACCAGTTCGGTATTCCCGAGCGACGGCCAGACGAGGCGCTTCCTCGAGGCCCAGGGACGGGGCGGCGACTACCTGCCGCTGGCCGCCGACGAAGGCGCGGCTTACGACGAGGAACTCGTCGTCGACCTGTCCTCCCTCGAGCCGCTCATAGCCCTGCCGCACATGCCCGACCTCGTCGTCCCGGTCCGCGAAGCCGCGGGCAAGGCGGTGGACCAGTGCTTCATCGGCAGCTGCACGAATTCTTCCTATTATGACCTTGCCGTCGCGGCGTCAATCCTGAAGGGGCGCCACACAGCGGAAAATACCAGCCTGGTCGTCGGCCCCGGCTCGCGCCAGACCCTCCTCATGATCACCAGGGACGGTATACTCGCCGACCTGGTCGAGTCGGGCGCTCGCATACTCGAGTGCGCCTGCGGCCCGTGCATCGGGATAGGCCAGGCTCCCCGGACCGGCGCGATTTCCCTGCGCACGTCGAACCGCAATTTCGAGGGCCGCTCGGGGACGAAATCGGCGCTTGTCCACCTGGTCAGCGCGGAGACGGCCGCGGCGTCTGCCATCCGCGGCGTAATCACCGACCCCAGGGAATTCGCCGGAGGCGCCGCCATCAGCGTGCCGGAGCGATTCATCGCCGACGACTCGATGTTCGTCTTCCCGAAGGCCGCCGGCGGCGCCGTCACTGTACGGCGGGGGCCGAACATCGCGGCTCTGCCCGACTTCGCCCCTCTTGCCGACGCCATCGACGGCGAAGTCCTCCTGGCCATGGGCGACAACATCACCACCGACCACATCGTTCCCGCGGGGAGCAGGATAATGTCGCTGCGGTCAAACCTTCCGGCGATATCCGAATTTTGCTTCGAGGCGCTGGATACTGGCTTTGCGGCCAGGGCGCGCGCGGCCGGCGGCGGCATCCTCGTCGGAGGAGAGAACTATGGGCAGGGCTCGAGCAGGGAGCACGCCGCGCTCTCGCCGCGTTTCCTCGGCGTCCGCGCGGTCATCGTCCTTTCCTACGCCCGCATCCACCGGCAGAACCTCGTCAACGCGGGCATTCTCCCCTTGATCTTCTGCCACGCCGGGGACTATGCCAAGGTATCGCAGGGTGACAGGCTTTCGATACGCGGCGTGCTTGCGGGACTCGCTGCCGACAGTTTCAGCGTGAAGAACGAGACGACAGGCGCGGTCTTTTCCGCGAGGCACGGCCTGTCCGGACGGCAGGTCGACCTGCTGCTGGCGGGCGGTGCCCTCAACGCCGCGCGCCGCGAACTATCGGGCCGGTAGCGGCTGAAGGGGAGGAGCGAATGGGCGGAGAAACTCCGGGATGGGACGAAAGGATACTCGAGAGCCAGGCCGAGTTCGCGGCGCGCGCCGCCCTCCTCTGGTCGAGGGGACTCTCGGTGCCGGCGGGCGGAGCCCTCGCCCTCGGGCTCTTCGATGCCGAGACGCTCGTCGCGACAGGAGTCCTCGTCGGCGCGGTCCTCGAAGGCATAGCGGTGGTAGAAGGCTACGAGGGCGAAGGCGCGGCCGCGGTCATCGTTTCTTCGCTTATACGGAGAGCGGTCGAGCGGGGCCGGAAACAGCTTTTCCTCTTTACCACAGCACGGGAGGCCGGCCGTTTCGAGGCGATGGGGTTTTCCCTCATCGCTCAAACGGGAAGCGAAGGCGCCGCCCTGCTGGAATGGGGAATGGAGGGAATCGACCGCTGGCTTGAGGGTCTGAGAGCCCGTACGGCCGGCAGGCCCGGAAAGGCCGGAGCCGTTGTCGTCAACTGCAATCCATATACACTTGGGCACCGCAGGCTAATAGAATACGCGGCGGCGCGCGCCCCCTGGCTCTATGTCCTTGTCGTCGAGGAAGACCGTTCGCTGTTCCCCTTCAATGTGCGTTTCGACCTCGTAAAGAGGGGAACCGCCGACCTCGCCAACGTGACAGTGATCGAAGGCGGGCCGTACGTCATATCGTCGGCCACCTTCCCCACGTATTTCATCAGGCCGACTGAAACGGGCGGTGACAACACCGACACGGCGGTGGAGCTGCACGCGTCACTCGACCTGGCGCTGTTCAGGAGCCGCATCGCGCCGGCGCTCGGCGTCACCGACCGCTTCGTCGGCACGGAACCCTATTGCGCTACCACCTCTGTCTACAACAGGATCATGAAGGACCTGCTGCCCTCCCCCGCCGGGGACGGGCCAGCGATCTTCGTCCACGAGCTGCCCCGCTTCGAGAAGGAAGGCGCGCCGGTGAGCGCGTCCAAGGTCCGAGGCCTCATACGGGCAGGCGACCTTGCCGGCGTCGAGGCGCTCGTTCCCGGAACGACCTGGGAATGGCTGTCATCGCCCGCGGCCGCTCCTGTCCTGGAACGC
>CAZNXK010000099.1:0-8048 GCA_964576835.1 uncultured Treponemataceae bacterium
TTCTTCTACGACTGGGAAGGAGGCGCCGTCCGCTGGATGGCCAGCTGGGACACGACAGACGCCGACGTCGACGGCTTTTTGGCCGACCTCGACAGGGCTCTGGCCTCGTACCGCTCCGCCAATCCCGATGCGCTGGATCCTGCAGCCGAGGCCGAGGAAAAAGCCAAGATCGCCTCCGGCAGGGCTTTCCTCAAGTCCAATTGGGATCAGCTCGATCGTTTTGCAAGTCCGCAAAAGCTGGGTGTACCGGTTCCGCCTTTCGTGCGGCCCGTACCAGCGTCCGCGGCCGTCGTCAAGCTGCCCGATCCCGCCGACTCCGCACTCGGAGGCAAGAGCTTCCGTGACATCACCGACGGCAGGCGCTCGCGACGCAAGTACAAGCCCGAGCCCCTGTCGCTCGACGAGCTGTCATTCCTCCTGTGGGCCAGCGCCGGCGTCAAGGCTGTCAAAAACGAAAACGCCTTCAGGACGGTACCAAGCGGCGGCTGCCGCCATCCGTTCGACACGATCATCTACGTCCGCAAGGTAGTTGGGCTCGAGCCGGGCCTCTACCGCTTCCTGCCTGTCGAGCACTCGCTGGCGTTGCTGAAACCCGCTGCCTTCGTCGCCGGGGCTGATGCCGCGAAAAACGGATGGCTCGATTTTGACGCCGCCATGGACGAAGGCCTGTCGGGCCAGCTCTGGAACTGCGCCGCCATGTTCATATGGACAGCCGTGCCGTACCGCACCGAATGGCGCTACACCGTTGCCGCCGCCAAGACAATACTCATCGACGCCGGCCACGTCTGCCAGGCGCTGTACGGCGCCTGCGAAGCCCTCGGCCTTGGCACCTGCGGCCAGGCCGCCTACGATCAAGAGAAGCTCGACGCGGCGCTCGGAGTGGACGGGACGGAAGAATTTGCCGTGTACGCGGCGCCGGTGGGAAGGGTCTAGAACAGTTCCGGCTGCATTGACCCGGAGCCGAAGGCGTCCAGCGGCACGGGCAGGCCCGCGGCGGCCAAGGACCGGGCTATCGGCAGGAGTTGCTTGCCGACATAGTGGCCGTAGTCCGGCCGGGGGAGGCCCGGGCCTGTCCGGCCATAGGTGTCGGGGTCGACGGGCGCCGGACCGTCGGCCGCTATGACGTACCAGACCGAGCCGCGACCCACGAGGCCCGCGAGGCGCGCGGCCTTCACATGGGGCGGCGTGCTCTTGACATAGGCTGACTCGGAACGCCTGAGGCTGCGCTCGTAGACCAGACTCGAGTCGAGCTCCCCTCGGCGGAGCGAGGCAAGGATCGAGTCGATGCAGCACCCCATGGCGCCGGCATCGTCCCCCGCGAACACCATCGACAACAGCCGCATCTGGAAGTCCCTGGCCAACGGCGTCCAGTCGCTCCTGACCGCCTCCATGCCCTTGACGTCGACCCGGTCGCCGTCGGGAGAGCGCATCAGCCCCGCGTATCCCTTGGACCTCCCGCGGGCGACCGGTGCCGTTTCGTCCTCGGCCCGCCCTGACCTGGCCTCGTCGAGGCGAAGGGGCGGGATTACGAAGCGGGCGTAGGCCTTGTCGAAACGCAGCTCCAGCCTGGAGTCTAGGCCATAATCGCGCCTGGCCATCACGGCAAGATCGTCATTGACCAAGGCGCAGAGGCGATCGGCGGTTTCCCGGTACACGGCATAGGTCGCGTCCGGCCCCAGACCCGTGGCGATGAACAGCGAGTCGGTGTCGCCGTACAGCACCTCGAAGCCTTCCCGCTCGATGCGCGCCTTGGCCCCCAGGAGGACGAGCCTGCCGAACGACGTGACGGCGCCTGCTAGCTCGGTGCGCGCGTATCGGCACGACGAAGTGCCCAGAACCCCGTAGAACGAGTTCATCAGGATCTTGTATACGTACGAGGCGGTGACGTCTCCGCGGGCCATCGCGTCTTCGCGCCGTCCGAAATACTCGTCGACCAGGGCTGGCAGGGGCCAGCGCCCGGGAGCGCCTTGCCTTGCGAAACGGGCGCCGTTGGGCGCGACAATATCATCGGCCGCGCCTGAGCGGGAGTTCGACATAGGATCGATATCGAAGGTTCGTATCACCGATGGGTAGAGACTCTTGAAATCGAGGACGACGACACCCTCACGGTAGCCTGCCTGAGCCGGCAGCACCGTGCCGCCGGCTGCGCCTGATACATCGCGGGCATCCATGAAAGGCGGAGGGACGATACCGAGTGAACGGAGCGCCTCGCCGTACGCCCGCTCGAAGGCGGCGACGCTGGTCCACGCCCGGTCGAGGCCTATGCCGACGAGCCGCGCGCGCGCCAGCGTCAACGCGAAAAGTCCCGTGGCTTGCAACAGGTCGAGGACAAGGGCAGCGTCACCCGCTGAATACTCGATGAAGGCCGCGATGTCGTCGCGGTAGAGACGGTCGAGCTCGGCTATCTTGGCGGCTCCCCGCACCGAGACGGCCTTGCCGCGGCCCAGGGTGGCGCGGGCCACGGTCTCGAGGGTGTAGTCGTCGTAGCGCTCCGGCCCGGACCGCGCGACCCGCATCGCGTCTATCACCTGCCTGCCGGGCACGATGGCCGTGGCCGTCCGTCCGCGTCCCTTCGGCAGGAGTCGTGTGCCGTCGTAGGAGCGGCCGATGTCGAACGGCAAACCGAGGGCTTCCGCACGCTCGATGAGGCGTGCAAGGTCGAACTCGACGATGTTCCATCCCGTAACGACATCGGGGTCGATCGCCACGACGCGATCGCGCAGAGCGGCGATGAGGCTGCGCTCATCGGCCACGGCTTCAGCCTCGATGTCCGGGCCAGTTTTGGGGGCCGTCCCCGTAGCGACGATGAGCACGGAAGTCGGGGCGGGGCGCCTGACCAGGCTGGACGACAACGGGGACCAGTCAGCCATGGACAGGCTGGCAGCGCGGACCGACCGGTCCGATTCGTCCGTCTCGATATCGAGCGACAGCACCGACACCGGAGCGTTCGCCTCGTCGTCCGCCTCGACGACGGCATCGGCCAGCACCACGTCGACCCGCCGCCCGGGCCGCTCATCGCCGGTTACCCTGAGCCCGAGCCCCAGGCGACGGTCGGCTCGGTACAGGTCGGGCAGGCTCCCGCCGCCATGGACGGCGCATCCGAACGCGTTCAGCCGCTCCACCGCGTCGCGGTACGCCCCGAAGCCTGGCGCGGTCCACGATCGGAGCTTCCCGCCGTCGAGCGCCTCGAAGCCGCAGGCGGCAAAGGCGCAACCGAGGCCGACGACCTTCGGCCGCGCGGCATCTGCCTCGCCTAAGTAGACCGTCGGGCGCCACGAGCGGTCTTCCGCGGCGAAGGAGCGGCCGTCGGCAAGCCGCCCGACGACAAAGACGCAGCCGCGACGGTGGTCAGCGTACAGATGCATCCCCAGCCCCCGCAACGCCTCGCCCATCGTCCCTCCGCTTCCGCCGTCTCGCTGGGCCCTCGACCCGGGCGCGGCGATAGGATATCATGCGGCCACCATCCAACGCCACGAGGAAACATGATGCCGGTACCCGTATATTTCATGGACGCCCGATCGAAGAGCACCAGGACCAGCTCCATCGCCAAGATCCGCGCCTTGCTGGCCAAGGTAGCCGAGAGTGCCCCCGACGCAGTCCGCGCAGGCGACCTCTGCGCCATCAAGATCCATTTCGGGGAACTGGGAAACGACGCCTACATAAGCCCCGTTTTCGCCCGTGCCGCCTCGGACCTCGCCAGGACAACAGGCGCCAAGCCGTTCTTCACCGATACCAATACCCTGTACACGGGCTCCCGCTCCAACGCCGTCGATCACCTCCAGACAGCCATGACCCACGGCTTCGTGCCCGAGGTCTGCGGCGCCCCGGTGATAATCGCCGACGGCCTTACAAGCGACGACTGGAGGGACACTACCCTGCCCGCTGCCTGCACCCGGTTCAAGTCGGCCAAGATTGCCGGGGGCATCCTGGCCGCCGACAGCATGATAGTGATGTCCCATGTCAAAGGCCACGAGATGGCCGGTTTCGGCGGCGCCATCAAGAACCTGGCCATGGGCTGCGCACCCTTTATCGGCAAACGAGAGCAGCATTGCGTCAAATTCCAGGTCAACGCCGAGAAATGCATAGCGTGCGGCATGTGCGTCGCCGTCTGCCCCACCGGCGCGGCCACGCTCCAGAAGGCAGAAGGCGTCAAAGCGACCATAGACCAGGACACGTGTATCGGATGCGGCGAATGCATGACCGTCTGCGCTCCCACGGCCATAGGCATGGACTGGGGCGTTGGCTTGTCCGAGTTCACCGAGAAAATGACCGAGTATGCCCTGGGAGCCGTCTCTGGCAAGTCCGGCCGCACCCTGTTCCTGAGCATTGTCACAAAGGTCGTGCCCCTCTGCGACTGTGTGCCCTGGAGCGGAGTCCCGGTCGTCCCCGACATAGGCTTTTTGGCCTCCACTGACCCCGTGGCCATAGACCAGGCCGCCTTCGACCTGGTCAAGGCGGCTCCCGTATGGCCCGGCTCGATGCTCGATGGCAAGGCAGGCCCAGGCGACGACAAGTTCACCGCGATGCACCCGGAGACCCTGCCCGAGCTGCAGCTGGAACATGGGGAGAGGATTGGACTGGGGTCGAGAAGGTATGAACTGGTGAGGATGTAGCGAGTCGCCGCTCCCGATCCCGGATGGGAACGGGAGCGGCTTGCCCATCGTCAGTTTATTGCTTTACTACCATTACTTTCCGGATCTCATCGATACCCGGTGCTACCAAACGGATGAAATACATTCCGCGTGCTACAGGTGAACCGGCGAGGTTGCGACCGTCCCAATTGACCGTATAATCGCCTAGCTCCTGCCTCCCCCGCTGCAGAACCCTCACTATGTCTCCAGCGAGAGTAAAAATCGTTATAGTCACCGTACCAGCCTGGTCGATTACATAGTTGAGCCTTGTGCGCTCACCCTTGGTCGGATCTATCACGTTGTTGAGAATGGTCACTTTGCTCTTCTGACTGATGATGTCCTTTATCCTTATGGAGAATGGCCTCACCCTGCGGTACCAGTCGGTGGGTAGTGTCGCGGCACCTTGAACCAAGTCCAGTCGGCCGGCATAGAGATCATTGGGAGCCGCCGAAAGCCTGAACCAGAATTCGAAGACTGAGTCACTATGAATCTTCGGGTCGTTGGCGATGAAGTCGTTGTTCCATAGGTCGCCACCGATCGCCGCTGATACGTCGGCAGAAGCTCCAAGATCTGGAAGCCCGCTGAGACCGGAAAAATCCGGCTCAAGGAAGGGGGGCAGCCAGATCCCTGGTACAGTGCTCAGGTATAAGGCGGCGATGTCCGAATCGTAGAATATTGTCGGATTGCCCGGTGCGGCGACCGGGTTGACACGGGACTGGACGAGGAAATCCTTGTCCCGCAACCACTGACTGCCGTCGAAGGCCCGCACGAGGCCGATGGTCTGGCTCGCCGACTCGGCCGGCGTCAGGGGCTCGAAGGTGAGGATGTCGCCCGGAAGGTAACCTGAGTCCCTTGCCCATATTGGCCAGATGAACCAGGAATCGGGGTTGAGGGCGCTCCACGAAGTCGGGACCAGCGGAGTCGGAGGAACGGAGATGAGGAGGTCGGAGACTCGGTGGACATCGTTGCCACCGCGATCCAACCGGAAGACGGGGCGCGTAATCGGGCCGGGATTAGGTCCTGGGCTTCCAAAGGAACCGTATGTATTAGGATCGGCCAGGTAGCCGGTCGCGGGATCGGGATAGGTCGGCGGAGGTGGTCCGATGATCTGGCCATCATAGGCTATCTCCCAGTACGGAGCCGAGCCAGCGTCGCGGGTCGTCGCCGTCACGGTCAGGTCAGTAATTCCATCCCTCAACGTCGTCAAATCGTACGGTCCTAGCCCAACGAGGGCTTCTCGAGTGGTGGGGGCTATGCCCGATACGCGGGTAAAGGAGCCTGCCCCGAAATCTCCGGCAGCGACCGAGAGCCCGCCTGCCTGGATTACGGGTTCAGAGAAATGGACGAACGATTCATTATAAGAGGGCATGCTCAGAGTGTATCCGATGACAGGCCAGGCGGTGTCACCGGGTATCATCCAGTCGCTGCCGCCAGCCCTGGACAGCGTACCGACCTTCTTTGCGCCGGTCGATTCATCAAGTAACGATTCATTACGGGTGATATGCCATTCGGGCGTGGCATCGGTATCCAGATAGGTCTTCTCCGTAAGGTGGATGTAGAACGTAGCTCCCGGCACCGGTCGTGTATAACCATTGACGCCCTTGGACGCATCGATATCGTAGCCGTCGACTACCACAACGAAGTTAGAGAAATCAACGGCTGGTCCTGGGACGAGGGTCCCGATCGCCGCTTCGATTGTCACCCTGATGCGATCGATCTTGCCATTGTAATCGGAATCCTCGGTATAGCTGTAGATCGCATACAGGAAGTCAAGCCATTTGAACGAATGATAGGTATCATATGGAGTCGCAAGTACATTCGCAGGTACAGACACCGGGTTGGAACGCGCGTTGCTGAAGAACACGCTTGCATACTCCATGTCCAGAGTTGCTCCAGGCGTCAGGTCGAAAAACCAGAAATTCGTATCATCGCCGGGATCTGCTGGCGGGTTGCCCGGATTGGCACCTGCGTTCAGGCGATCGAGCCGAATGGAATTGGCCAGCGTGCTTCCCTTTATCCTGAAGATGCCCCCGACAGCGAAGCGCTGGGTGGTTTGGATGCCAGCAGCAACCAGATCGTTCTCGAAATGGATCTCGAGCCCGGGTACAGCACTGAGGCAGATAAAAATATACCAAGTATTGTTGCCACGAATCTCGATCGTACCTGGTGCTGGTTTATTGAAGGTCACAGTGCCGGCCCGCGACAGGAAGCCCAGGTGCCCGACATCATTCTGCCAGTTACCCGACACGGTGATCGCGTAATTGTCCGCCGAGGTCACGTCGAGGACGCCGGTCTGGATGCGCATGTCGTTGTTGACGGTGATCGCACCCTGGAGGGAGTGAATGCCCGCGCCGGAGCCGGCTATGCGGAGGTCCCAGTAGGTGCCGGCCGAGAAACCGGCAGTGAAAACCGTGCTGAGAGCTCCAATACCGTAATATTCCGTTATCCCGGAATCTATATCAAATGCAGTGAAGGCGTGTGTGGCCTGAAGCCCGGTTAACCTCAAAGTCCCGAGGTTGGACAGGGTCCCGATCGTGAAGTTTGACGAGCCGATGTCCGCCACGCTCCCGGCGCCCGAGAGGCTCAGCGTACCGAGATTGATAGTCGAGTTGAGAATATTTACGCGCGCTCCGTCCAAAATCGTAAGGGAAGTGCCCGCTGCATTTACCTGGGCAGCGATTACGTTGATATCTACCCCTGCTACAAAATTCGGGACGGTGACCGGCGATGAGAAGACAAGATCCCCCCCAGCCCCGGCGTTCAAACTCAGAATGCCACCTGGAGACAAGTCATCCAGCGAGATATCCTGGCCTGCACCACCGTCCGTACGTACGGTGCCCCGGAAAGTATTGATGCCGACTGCTGTGGAAGTGATGCCATTTTGAAAAAGAAAATCGTCCGAATCGTCGTTACCGAGAGTTATGTTGCCGGTGTTCAGGAAACTCACCGCAATTGTCACTGTACATCCACCCCCCAGGATGACCGTGAAGCCTCTTGCCACGGTCACCAGCGACGCCGCTCCAAGGTTCCCCTGAAACTCCATCGTACCGTTTGCATTGACATCATCATCATGCAGGCCGAGCGCTCCAATGCCCGTGGCGTTCCCCGTAACCGTCGTCGCTCCGTTGCGGGATATCAGCGCAAGATTGCGTGCGGCTCCCGCCACCGAGGCTATGTTGATGATCGCTCCGGTTGCACTGCCTCCGTTGTTCGAGCTGTCTATCGTCGTGTTCGCTCCCAGGCTCACCGCACCCAGATCGATCTGCTGGCCCGCAGTCCGAATCGCTCCCGCTGCCGATACGCCGCCGGCGCTCACCGCACCCAGCCCGCCTGTAAACGTCAGGATGTCGGTATCCTGGTCTCCCAGCGTCGTGAGCCCGGTGTTCAGGAAGTTCGCATCCGCGTCGACCGTCGTGG